>PSLB01000145.1:0-5726 GCA_040289385.1 Armatimonadota bacterium | reverse complement strand
GTGGCTTGTACGTGTGCTCCTGCGGTTGGAAGGCCCATGCGGATGTGAACGGTGCTTTGAATATCTACCATCGCGCATTCCAGGTATCTCCCATCAAGGGGAGTAGTGGCCGTGTGGTGCGGCCCGTGGTCTTGTCATTCCGTCTGGGATGGCACGGCGTCGCTGAACCGGAGCGTAGGGAGAAAGCCCTGCCTGCATCCGGAATAAGGATGCTCCTCAATTGATGGAGGGGAGGACGTCACGCTCGTTACTTCTGCAATTGGGTGCTATCACCGAACAGGATTCGGTAGAAGCAGTATAAAAAGAGCGCCAGCACGAAGGTCCACGCGCTGAGCATAAAAATCCAGCCTTGTAGACTCATGAAGCCACCTCCTGTCGCTTGCGTTTGAAGGCAATACGCACCATCACGCACATCGCGATAAACAGCAGAATCAGATAAATACGAGTCAGCCAAACGGTCCAACCAGTACCTTGTCCCTCTACACCCTGCTGGAAGATAGTGCCGTTGATGAGAGGCACGAGAATGTTCAGCCAGACCCAAAAGCCCAGCATGAACGCCAGAATCGGCGGAGCGATATACTTAGCGCAGTAGTAGAAGAAGGTGGGCGGATTAATCTGCGCGCCATGCTTGATCTCCGCCCACATCTTTTCGCCTCCGAAGATCCACATCATCAAGATAATCTCGATGAAAGCGAACAGCGGCGGTCCAAAAGTGCCTGCCCAGAAGTCCATCACATCCAGCGAACCACTTAGCAAGATGCACAGATGCGTGCTGGGGAGCCAGAGCGCCGCTAACACCGCCACTGCCCGCGAGCGCGAGAAACCATACTCGTCCTCAAGAAAAGCAACAAAAGGCTGTGCCAGTGCCACCACCGAAGTAATCGCCGCGATAAATAGCAGAAAGAACCAAAGCATGCCCAATATCTGCCCCAAGGGCATAAACTCAAATACGGGTGGCATTGAGGCAAATCCGAGATAGAACGTCCCTTGAGCAGAAATAATCTGTGTAGCGGTCACCCCGAAGAAGGTCACCGCTGCGGGGATGGCGATAGAGCTCCCCATCACCACTTCAGCAGTCTCGTTGGCGGCACTGGTCGAGAGCCCTGTCAGAACCACATCGTCATCTTTGCGAAGGTAGGACGCATAGCACTGGATGGCGCCCATACCTAAGCTCAACGAGAAGAAGAGCTGTCCGACCCCAGCTAACCATGTTTGGGGGTCGAAAAGCACGAACCGCTGTTGCCCATCGCGCTCCACATACCACTTCGGTTCCCACAGGAACGCCAGACCACTGAGCGGTCCCTGCGCCTCCGAAACGGGATGCCCCAGCGTGAAGACTCGAACCATCAAAACTACAGCGAGGATAAAGAGGATCGGCATGCCCACTTTAGACAGCACCTCAATCCCTCCAGAGACCCCACGCCACAGCACATAGAGGGTGAATAGAAAGACTCCCAAAAACACAAGATAAGCGAACATCGGGACGCGATAGACATCACCGACAGGATTACCCTGCGCATCCACCGCGCCGATATAGGCTTTGCGCGCATTGTCGAAGGGGGTGACAATCTTCTCCTTTACAATCGCCGCTTCTAATGTCTTCAGTCGCTTCTCTGGGGGGAGCTGCGCGATCTTCTCATCCGAAAGATTGAGTGCCTTTTTCAGGAACTCTGCCATTTTGGAGGTCGTGGTACCTTGCTGGAACGCCTCGACATCAACACGCGTGATCGGCAGGTTCGCCAGCACATTGTCGCTTACCTCCCCGCGTGCCAACGCCGAAAGATCCTCTTTCGTAATCCCTGTATCGGACACTTTGGGGAGTTGGTCTGTGACCATGTAGATACTGTAGCCCAATGTCCAGCTTGCCAAGTAGGAGTAGTAAATCAGTATCACGGTCGGTAGGAAAAGCCCCAGCACGCCGAGATATTTGCTGAGACGATGGCACCACATCCAAGTGAAACATGCCAGGGGTAGTGCCGTGCCCGCGCGTGCCGCCATAGCGTCCCTGCGCCCATTCTAACCACATGAGGGGGATAGCCGTCAGGATGAGGGCAATGAAGTAAGGGATCATAAAGGCGCCCCCGCCGTTGTTCACTGCCTGTCCTGGGAAACGCAGAAAGTTGCCTATCCCGATGGCGTTGCCCGCCATCGCTAAAACCAATCCAATCCGACTTCCCCAGTGTTCTCGCTGTCCCCTGTTGTTTTGTGTCATAACGCTGTCCCTCCGTGTAAGCGTACGCTTCGATACGACGCCTGTCGAGCGTTCTACTGCTAAATCGAGAGACGGAATATCGCCTCCATCAGCAAATCCGCTTGGGGGATTTCTAATAGACGGAACCACACATAGCCGACCGTGGCTCCCTGTAGCGCGCCAGATCGATAGCGGATGATGCCTGCCCCCTCGCCCCAGTAGCGCCCCTGACCATCGCGCAAGGTCAAAAGCGGGAGGTACTCATCTGGTGCTCCTAAGCCAGATCGCAACAATGGACGCCATCGCCGATCCCCTCCCGCAGGAAACGGCACTGGCTCCTGACTGGCTAACGGAACTAACGCCCGATTCCAAAAGAACTTCAGGTCGGACACAGGGGGATGCTCAAAACCCGTTTGTCCTGCCTTCGGGTTATGGTCGGAGCCAGCAACCGGTAGCCCGAAGCGCGTGGCGCTCCCAATAGGCTTGCCGTCCGCATAGAAGAAGGGGAACGGTAAGTTGGGCATAACCAAGAGTCGCCCCCCTGCACGCAGGTAGGACTGTAGAGCCCGATCCACATCGTTCGTTAGGTTCACGCTGGCACGATACGATTCGCCCCCCGCATAAACAAGGGCATGGTAGCGTTTGGGGGTGAGCCCGCCTGAGGCCACCACCTGTTCCCACTCCAAGACTTGAGCGGGCAGATTAGTATCCAACATCCAAAATAGGGCTTCTGAAGCGGGTTCGGGCAGAATCCCGATTGTCTTGCCTTGCCAGCATTGGCGCAGTTGAGCGACAGCATCGGCAGGCAGTGCGGTCAGCGGGGGAGCCAGTCGCGGTGCAGGTTCCAACCGATGCAGGCGCGGCGCATACTGGGCAGTGAGGTTCAGATAGCGATCGCCGTACTCCACCGAAGGCTCTATCTCGCTCCCCTCATGCCACTCGTTGAAGCTGGTAATCAGCACCCAGTCTGGGTTGAGGTTCCACACCGCTTCCCACTGCGCCCGATACGATTGCCCCTCGTAACGCTGGGCGACCATTCCAGGCTTGCGAATCTTCGTATCGTCATAGCCGGGAATGAGGGTAGCGCATCGGATGCGCTGGAAAGTGCTTGCGAACTGGAGCGCTTCTCGGAAATGCTCTTCTACAATCTGCGGAATCTGTGCCACGGGTTTGCCAGCGAGCGCGCCGACAGTGTTGTAGGCGTGGATACCATCGAAGATTCGGCTGGCGCTTTTACTCAGGCTATCGGCAATCGCACAGACCCCCGGCGGGAACCGCCGGGCGATTGTCTCCAGAACGATAGCCCACTGAATGAGGCTCAACTGTCCCATCGCCCGCTCATAGATAAAGATTACTGGCTTCCCTGCAACCCTTAAATAAGCAGGGTGGGAACCATAGCGCTTGAGGAGATACTCCCAGTCGGACAGCACCGATTGCAGGTTGCCTGGTTCTGGTACCTGTTCGTAGTAGAGGCAAACCTGCAGACGATGTGATGGAGCAATCTCCAGCAGACGCGGTAAAGGCTTCTCCTCGGGACGCTCTTTTCCCCACCATGAGAAGATGAACCCCTCTACGCCTGCCTGACACGCCCAACGGCAGTGCTGTTCAAGCACTTTCGGGTCGTTCGAGTCGTAGGCATCCAGCTGGGGATAGTGAGTCGAGCTCGCAATCGCCTTCTGAGCGGGATCCACACCTTCCCAGTGGAGCCACTCACCCGAGGTGTCTGGGTTGCCATACCATCCATAGTAGAACGCAAGTACCTTACGCGGTGGGTTGGGATAACGGATTTGTTGCCGCGCACGCAATACCTTCCACAGTTCGCTCATCGCCTTCTCTATACGAGTTAGGCTTCAGAGTTCCTGCAACGCTCTGGCTCCTTGCCAGTCAAATGGCGATCGATGCCCCTCAGTTCATCGGAACGCATGAGCACCTGTTTCAGCACAGCGATCACCTTTTCGGGGCGCACGCTCCGCATACACTGGTGCACAGACAGAAGGCATTCCGCATTCCGAAAGCGATTTTCATAGCACTTGGAACATGGCTCCTCTGGCAAGATGCGGTAAAGATGGGGCACGGGAGGTGTCCAGACCCACCAAGGGCTGGCTCCAAAGAGAGCGATGGTGGGAGTTCCCACCGAGTAGGCGATGTGCATGATACCGTTATCCACCGAGAGGCACGCTTTGGCTCGCTGAAGGGCCCCAGCTACCTGAGGCAGGCGAAACCGACCCCGCAGGTCTATCAGCGCCGTCTGCTCCAGCAAGTACGACTCGGTATCACCCGTGAAGTAGACCGCACTTTGACGCTGAGGTTTATCGCCCAGTAAGCCAACCGAAATCCCATGAGCGGTGCACCAGTCGATAACCTGTCGCCAATAGTCGCGAAGCCATAACTTTGCCGAGCGACGCCCGCCTGTGGCAATAAGCACCTCAGGAACAGCCTCATTGGGGTCTTCCGTGGGAACTTCAGTGCGGTAAAAGTCGGTCTCCACGAACGCCAGTCGGCACCATATCTCACCGATATAGGTGCTGGTCAACACATCGTGATAACGCTCGATCAAGTCGGGAGCGGACCAGAACTCGGTATGCAGTAAGTGAACCTTGCCTTCAGCACGGGGCACCTCCTCACGCAAATCCGGAGTGAAACAGCGTCCTACCACATAGCGTGGTTGGAGCATATGCGCTACGAACGCCAAAGTCGGGTGAAAGTCGCAATTGATGACGAGGTCATACGCGCCAGCAACCGCTCGGCGCGCTTCTATAAAGGCGCGTACCCCCTCGAGCCCTTCAGGATTGCCGAACACTGAGACGCGTGCATCGATATAAGGCAGGGCTTCCTCTAACTCGCGCGTCCGCTCTCCGCCGAAGTAGTCCAACACGCAATCGGGATACTTCTCCTTAAGGCCACGCAACAGAGGCGTGACGACTACAAAATCACCTAACGCATCGTAAAACAGCACCGCAATGTGTGGTCGTTCCCGCAGCGGCTGATTATTGAACCATGTCATCTCTGTCGCCCTGTCTAGAGGCGAATTATACCGATAGGTTCCCCATGAACCCTTACAAGAGGGACTGGGGTATAATCTCTTCCATAAGGAGGTATCCCTATGCGAATCTTAGGCTTAGCAGTAGCGAGTTTTGTAGCGAGCTTTGTGTTGAGTGCGGTGGCGTTGACGAAAGCCGATGCATCGGCAGAGACGCGTATGACCTCTGCTATCCGTCAGACCCCGCAGACCTGCCCTGTCGAAGGCAAGACCGTCACGAATCTTGTCAAAGCACCCCGTTACATGTACGCAGGAACGGTGTATTACTTCTGCTGTGATGGATGTAAAGCAAAGTTCCAAGCGAACCCCATCGCCTATACGCGCCCGAAGAGCAAATATTCCGCCTGTTGTGCGGGTGAAGGCTCCGTTAGTAAGGGCGAGAAAGCAGGAGGCTGCTGTGGCGACAAGAAGGCAAGCCCTGCCTGTTGTGCGGGTGAAGGCTCCGTTAGTAAGGGCGAGAAAGCAGGAGGCTGCTGTGGCGACAAGAAGGCAAGC
>PSLB01000144.1:0-5846 GCA_040289385.1 Armatimonadota bacterium | reverse complement strand
TGAGGAGTCAAGGCGGCGCTCCTCCCCAGGCCTAAAGGCCGGGGTCTCCGCGCCGCAGTACACGGATGAGCATCCTCATGTCGTTGGTCATTCCCTTGGCGGTAGGGCTGACACGCTCGCTTGGTGCAGGGGAGCAGGCCTTATAATTACCGCGCTCTCTTCGGTGATGGCGGGGGCGATCTTCGGAGACCACTGCTCGCCCATCTCCGACACAACGGTGTTGTCGTCTATCTTTTCTGGTTCAGGTCACATTGATCATGGCCGCACACAGATGCCGTATGCACTTGTGGTGATGGGAGTGGCGTGGCTATTGGGGGATGTGGCGACCTGTTTCGGTCTGGGTGGCTTTGGTTTTGGGTGGTGGGTTCTCGGATTAATCGTGCATTGGGTAGGCAAGCCTGTGCCTAGTGTTGTAAGTATAGTAATGGGAGAACCCCAAACACCCCAAGAGAGGGGGTAATCGGGGGTCTCCCAATCATGCCCTCCTCTACTTGCCGCCGAACTTCTTGTAGGTTGCCTCATCGACGAACTTGGTCAGCTTCTGACCGTTGTATTCGGCTTTGAGGGCGTAGCGCACCTGCTTCTTGCCCGATTTGGTGGTGCGCTCGTACTTCTGGGTCTTCACCTGATTGTCAGGTACATCGACCCTCTTGCGCTCTTTGACGCTGTAGAATTGCATAAGCCTCCCTCCTTATCAGTTTGGTTTAGCAGGACGGTAGCCCTGCGGTTTACAAGGTTAGGGGCATCTTATACGATTCCTGCCAATTGTGCGTGGCGAAAGGGACAATTTGGGGGCGAATTGGGGGCAAATTGGAGGCAATTTGCCCGCCGTGATGCTGGGGAGCCGTCTTATGAAGCGGTTTCTTGCTGGGCTTGGCGCACCAATTCGAGAAATTGTGCCTCGTTGAGGACAGGGATGCCCAACTCGATAGCTTTTTGGAGTTTACTGCCCACACCGGAGCCTGCCACGACATAGGTGGTGGCTTTGCTGACGCTGGAGGTGGCGCGTGCACCCAGCTGGCGCACCAGTGCTTCTGCTTCTTCGCGGGTGTAACGCTCCAGCTCGCCTGTGAAGACAAATGTCATGCCAGCGAAGGGGGTTGCTTTTGGCAGGGGACGCTCGAGGTTCATTTTGACCCCAGAGGCGCGCAGTTTCTCGATGACCGCACGATTTTCAGGACGCGCGAAGAACTCTACCACCTCGCGCGCGGTTTCGGGACCGATGCCGGAGATGGCAGTCAGTTGCGCTTCGGTGGCTTGCATGAGGGCATCGAGCGTGCCGAAATGCTCGGCAAGTACGCGTGCTGCATGCTCGCCTACATGGCGGATGCCTAACGCGAAGATTAACCGATCCAGCCCAGCGTGCTTGCTCGCTTCTATCGCGTTGAGAATATTTTGAACCAACTTCTCGCCACTGCGCTCTAAGGCAACAAGCGCTTCACGGTGTTGGTGTAGGGAGTAAAGATCAGCAGGGTCGTGAATGTAGCCTAGCTCATAGAGTCGCTGAACCCACTTGTCGCCGACGCCCTCGATATTCATCGCATGTCGACTGGTGAAGTGCCGAATCCGTTCGACAATCTGGGCGGGGCATGCAAGGTTGATGCATCGGATTACTGCCTCATCTTCAGCACGCTCTACGCTGGCACCGCATACGGGGCAGTGGGTGGGCGGTTCGATGGGTTGCTCGGCGCCCGCGCGCGCTTCGGTTACAACCTGCACCACTTCGGGGATTACCTCTCCCGCACGCTGGATGATGACTGTATCGCCGATACGTACATCCTTGCGCCGAATCTCATCTATGTTGTGGAGGGTGGCACGGGAGACTGTGACGCCACCAACTTGCACGGGTTCCATTATGGCGACAGGGGTGAGCACGCCGGTACGCCCAACTTGCCAACGTACTTCGCGAATTACTGTTTGAGCATGCTCGGCTGGGTACTTGTAGGCGATAGCCCAGCGTGGAGCGCGTTGCGTTGCGCCTAATCGGCGCTGGAGAGGGATATCGTTAACCTTTATGACCACTCCGTCGGTCGCATATTCCAGATCTGCGCGCCGTTTGCTCCACTCGCGACAGTAAGCCACTGCCTCGTCGATGCTCGCCACACGGCGCGTGTGAGGGTTGACAGGGAATCCCCACGCCTTCAGCTGTTGGAGCACCTCCCAGTGGGTGCGGAGTTCCATCCCTTCCGCGTAGCCGATTCCGTAAGCCCAGAAGCGCAGATGGCGTCGGGCAGTAATCCTTGAGTCAAGTTGGCGCAACGAGCCTGCTGCTGCGTTGCGCGGGTTGGCGAACAGCGGCTCGCCGGCCTGCTCACGCTCGCGATTGATCCGCTCGAACTCATGATAGCTCAGGTAGATTTCTCCGCGCACCTCGATTAAGGGCGGGGGCGTCTCAAAAAGGTTCTCTGCGCGCAGACGCAGAGGGATTTGGCGCACGGTACGAATATTGGGCGTCACATTCTCACCGCGCATGCCGTCACCGCGCGTCGCCCCTATCGTCAGAACGCCATGCTCATAGGTTAGCGAGACCGCCAACCCATCGATCTTCAGTTCACATGTATATTCTATACTAGCAGTCGGAGGGAGATCCAAGAAGCGTTTGACTCGCTGGTCGAAGGCGATCAGTTCCTCTTCTGAGAAGGCGTTATCGAGGCTCAACATCACTTCGCGATGCCCATGTTCGGGGAACCGTTCCAGCGGTGGCGCTCCGACACGCTGAGTGGGCGATTCAGGTGAAGCGAACTCCGGAAACTGCGTTTCCAGCTCGACCAGATCTCGGAAGAGGCGGTCATACTCCTCATCCGAGATTTCAGGCTGATCCAGCACATAGTACCGATAGTTGTGGTACTCGATGAGCCGGCGAAGCTCTTCGATACGCGCCTGTGCTTGTTCGCGAGTCATCGGTTTTTCTATTCGCCAGCGGATGGGGCTTTCCTGCACGACAAGAGTGTCTGTTTGCCAGCCGACAAGAATCGGGGTGCGAAACCGGACTTGCGGGTATACTTTTGCCCACGATGAACCTACAGGAAGCACGGTTGGCGAATGGCTTGCGGATTGTTGCGGAGATTATCCCGACGGTTCAGTCTGCGACCTTCAGTATCTGGAGTGCCGTCGGCTCACGCTATGAAGCCCCTTCTCAGCACGGGATAGCGCATTTTCTGGAGCATATGCTGTTCAAGGGCACGCCTACGCGCAACGCCATCGAAATTGCCCAAGCCATAGAAGGGCGCGGGGGAGTGTTGAACGCCTCTACAGGCAAGGAGCTGACTTTCTATTATGCGCGCGTCTTGAGTGAGTACCTGCCGATTGCTGTAGAGGTGCTGTGCGACATGTTCCTCCACGCCAGTTTGGACCCTGAAGAGATCGAGCGCGAGAAGGGCGTCATCCTCGAAGAGATGCGTATGATCGAGGATGACCCTGATGAATCGCTTCACGATGTGTTGCAGGAAACCCACTGGCGCCATCATCCGCTTGGCAAGCGCATTATCGGTCAGCCCGAAACGGTCAGCGCGTTCACACGCGAGATGCTGGTGGAGTTCATCCAGCACCATTATCACCCGCAGAACACCGTGATTGCCTGTGCAGGCAACTTCGATTTCGATGTGTTGGCTAAAGAAGTCGAGCGATGGATGGGGGCGTGGCAGCCGTCCCATCCGCCGATGCGCTTCGACACTGCCCCTCCTGTCCATACGGAGACCCTTAGCGAACCCATTTATATTGCTCGCGATGTAGAGCAGGTTCATTTCGCGATAGCGGTGGATGGCGTGTCGTTTCGGGATGAGCGCCGCTATGCGATGGCGGTCTTGAACACGCTGCTTGGAGGCAGTATGTTCAGTCGCTTGTGGCAGGAGGTGCGTGAGAAGCGGGGACTGGCTTACGAGATAGGCAGTTATGCGCTACCGATGTCTGATGGAGGCTTATTTGTGGTGTATGGTGGCACTGCTGAGTCGGCGTTTAGTGAGGTGATGTCGGTCGTGGAACGGGAGTTGGAGCGCCTGATGGAGACCCCTGCTGATCCCGAAGAGGTAGAGCGGGCAAAGAGTCTCCTTAAGGGGGGGCGCGTGTTAGCTCTCGAATCGACACAGGCGCGCGCCGAGCTAATTGGAAGCGAAACGCTGATGCTCGGACGGGTGGTGCCAATGGAGGAGATTATCGAGCGCATTGATGCCGTCAATGCAGAAAGCCTGCATCAGCTGGCACAAGCGATTCTGCCTGCGGAACGACGCACGGTCGTGGCATTTGTGCCCGACCACTAAATCTGTTGGCTGTCTACCAGCTTGGCTCCTGCAGACTCCATTTCGGCGATGGCTTTGGCACTATCCTCATGCTGAAGGTTTACACCGCGAATGGCGTCGGTGAGCATGAGCACCTCGTAGCCATGTTTCAGGGCGCCCTGCACGGAAGCACGCACGCAGTAGTCGGTCGCCAGCCCTCCGACTATCAATCGACGGATCCCTTGTCCCGAAAGCACTGTTTGGAGGTTTCTACCATCCTCGGTTTGCCCTTCAAAGGCGGAGTAACCGTCGTCTTGCTCGGAAGTGCCTTTAGAGACAACTATCGTGCCCTCTGGGAGTTGGAGATCGGGATGGAACTCTGCACCGGGGGTTCCCTGCACGCAGTGGACCGGCCAACGCCCACCGAACTCGGCGAAGTGGCGTGTGGTACGCGGGTGCCAATCTCGTGAGGCGATGACCACACCACTGGCACGCGCCACCTTCTCAGCAACCGCATTGAGAACAGGGATAACTGCATCCCCCTCTGGAACAGGCAACGCGCCGCCAGGGCAAAAGTCGTTTTGCACATCCACAATGAGCAGAGCGGTGTCCTGCATGGCAACTCGATTGTACCCGACAGAGTATTCTGCATCCAGACCCAGAGAACAGGGCAGACCCATTGTAGGGGCACGGCATGCCGTGCCCCTACAGGGGTTCGCAACTGCTGGACGTCCAATAGATAACGGGGGTTGCTTGGGGTAATATATTAGCGTGGCCCTGGCGACCGCCGTCGCCGGGAGTGGACCGAAGACGCGAAACGCCCGCGGAGAAGATAGCAGGAGATGATGAGGAAGCGGATGGCAACGGATCAGAAGCGAGTGGAAGCCTATGAAGCGACGCGGCATTGTGGCAAGCGTGTTAGCTGGAGCCTGCGTCTCTTGCGTGCCTTGCTGGGGGTTCAGTCGGGCGTTGCAGAGCTTTTTCACCACGCAACAGCGCGATGGCGACATCCTTTCGGCAGTGCTTTTCTTCACGGGCGACCCTCTGGGGCTTTTGGTCATGGCACCGCTTGACTTGTCTGAAACTGACGCAGGAACCTCAGAGGCTCGTCTCTCTCACACCACAGGGCTTCTCATCCTCAAGCAGGATGGGGCTGGACAGGGCTTTATCCTGCTTTTGCGACAAGCAAGGGGGGGCGTCTTCCTGGAGGAGATAGAACTGCGCGATCTTAAGGCGCAACAACAGCGCATTCGCGAACTACTTGCCCCCCAAAATCAAGCGGAGTATCGCCTTCTTACCGAGACAGGCAAGGAATACAAACGCGATAAAGCACCGAGCTATCCGAACAAGGCATCGGCTGTTGCGCTGCGTCAGATAGACGGAAGCACGGTGCGCGAGTACGATTTAAGGTGGGATCAATTGAGTACCCTCTTGTCGGAGCCGGGGGCGCGTCTGGACAAACAGGGACAACTCTACCTACCAGGATGGAAAATGGAGCGTCGATTGAGAGAACTCCGCATCGAAGGGAGCGCTGTTCCATTAGAGTTGGAAGATGGGTGTCAACTACCCCATAGCTAAAGCTAGGGGCTTGCACCTAACCCGCTTGCGCGGGATGGCACGATAGGCCGGTTG
>PSLB01000143.1:0-5851 GCA_040289385.1 Armatimonadota bacterium | reverse complement strand
GGCGGTGATGTTGGGGTTAGGGCTGGTTCTGCCTTCGTATGGGTCGTCGTGTGGGTGCGGTGCGTGGGGGGCTGGCGTATCGGTACTTGTTTTTATGTAGGAGATTTCGACTGGAACGGTGCGTGGGGTTATCGGAACGAGCCGTTGGCAGGTGGGTTGCAGAAGGTGTGTGTGTGCGCTGGTATGACCCGACAGTGGGGAGGTTTTTGCGGTTAGACCCGTGGCTGGGATCTATTTATCTGCCGAGGACGCTCGGCCACCACATTGCCGGCGGTTCAGCGTTCTCGCTCCACCGCGCAGGTGAAGCTCACGAACCACCGGCCACCCTCCCGCGACACCGTGGCCCGCAGGATGCGCGCCTTCCCTGCCTGCACCTTCTCCAAAAGCGCCGTCGTCGGCTCGTGCGTCCACACCTTCCCGATCCGGGGCAGCACGACGTGGCTCTTGTCCGCCACCCAGATCGCCCCGATCGTGAAGCACACCGACTCCCGTCCCAGGCCCTTCTTTCTGAAGCGGGGAGAGCCCACCTTTCCAACCGGAGCGCCGGGAGGGGCCAAGGTATTTCCACAGCTTCGCACCGCTTGCGAGCCTCCAGGCGCTCCTTCACCAGCGCCAGGCCCCAGTTGAAGGCAAGCCGCCGAGCGCCCGCTCCGCGCGGGAGAGGGATCGAGGGCAAACCGGTACGCCTGGTGCACGATCACGACGCCGTCACCGCCTGCATCGCTTTCTCCGCCCTCCGGCGAGCCGACCGGTGACCGTAGAGCCTGGCACAGAAGCGCGTCAGCACGTCGATCAGGATGGTGCCCGAAGGCAGCTGGCGCGCCGGGACGGGAAGCTTGCCTTGCTTCCACCAGAGCCAGGCGGTCTTGTAGGCGATGCCGTTAGCGCGCGCCCGGTCGGACAGTTTCACGCGAATATGTTACCACAAGAAACCATCGTTGTCTATAGGACGTCCAGCAGTTGCGAACCCCATCAAATGAGTTCAGAGCGACCTATCCCACCCTCCAGAGATAGGGGCATCGGCGGTGTGAACGCCAGCCTCTCAGCAGATTGTAAGCCTAAACGACAGAACGGGCAATGTTCCCCTATTCATATCCTGTGCTGGCAGACATGTAGGTTTGGTAGCTCATCCCAACCGCACCACCCCCTATCAGCAGAATTAGAAGAAGCGGTACGACAAATCGCCACCCTGATGCTCCCCGTGCCCCCAACGCAATCGCAAGCATGCAGAGCGCAAATACTGCCAAATAGGGCGCCTGGAGCTGACCATACGCAAACCCAATAGCCCATAGTATCCCGTACAACACCACCAACATCGCTACCGCACCCTGACCAACTCGGAACGAGCGCATTCCCCATCCCACAGGCACGGCTATCCCCACCACAAGCCCCAGAGCGCCAGCCAACTGAGCAAACGAAGAGCTCTTAGCCCCATAGAACATCATCCCCGCACTCACCCCGCCAACCAAAGCCAACAGAAACGCCATTTGCCAGCCAGTAAGTCGTGCCTCTGCACTGGCTACCCCAAGCGCCATCGCCGCCAACCCCACCCCAAACACCAGAATCCAGGTCATTCCCACGGTCAGGCTCCAATATTCACTACGCATCAGTGGCACAAAGAGCCACACAAATAGCCACGGTAGCGCAAGCACTAGCCCCCAGCCCGCTATCCAACGGTAGGGCGCGGCGATACCCATCAGCCAGCCCAGTGGAATCAGCCCCAACGCATACCAAAACACCCACTCCTGCGCATCCGTTGTGGGGAATGCCGGCTTGCCCAACGCCAAATAGTACGCTAGCATCATGCCGCCCCCCACGGCAACCGCGCTAAGCCACAGGTGGGCGCGATGGAACCGCCCGCCCAAAAACCAAAGAACCCCAGCAAACAGGGCAGGCAGTCCCGCACTTAATAGACTGGTCAGCACGAAGTTCACTGCCGAATTGCCTCCACGCTGACCGTAAGGCGCACCTCGTCGGATAAGCCACCGTTCAACCCGTAGTTGACGCCGAACTCGCTCCGCTTGAGGGTGAAGGTGGTCTCAAAGCCGATGATCTCCTGCCCGCGTGGATTACGCCCCTTGCCTGTGAAGGTGACGCGCAAGGTCAGGGGCTTTGTGACGCCGCGCAGGGTCAGGTTGCCTTGAACTTCGATGGTGGTGTCGTTCAGCTTGCGCACGCGTGTGCTGCGGAAGGTCGCTTTCGGAAATTGACGCGTGTTGAAGAAGTCCGGACCGCGCAGGTGGTCATCACGCTGAGAGTTGCCCGTATCCACGCTATTGAGATCGATCTCGAGCACCACTGAGCTTTGGGCAAGATTGCGCTCGTTGACGACAATCGTTCCCATGAAGCTGTTGAATCGCCCATAGACAAAAGCGGTGTTCATATGCTTCACACGGAACAGAACGGTCGAGTGAACGGGGTCGATACGATAGGTCACGCCTTGAGCTTGGAGCGGTAACGAACTTCCCAACAGAGCCAGCATAGCCAGCGCCGATAGGGCGCGATACATCGACTGCTTCATCATACTCCCTCCTTGCAAGTCAACTACCTCACGGCTAAAGCCGGGGGCTTGCCCTCGCCCGGCAAGCCGGGCAGGGCTTCGGGGCCGGTTGACGCCGGCCCACCGTCCCGAGAGACGGTATAGCGGTTGCGGATATTCCTGGCAGTGTGGAGATGGATTCTGCCCACTGTTGTAAGGTTTCTGCGAGCCGGTATAAGGTTTCTGGGCATGCCCGAAAATAGTGATGCTGTCCCTGCTTGCGCATCGCGACCAGTCGCGCCTCTACGAGCGTTTGGAGATGGTGCGAAACGGTCGATTGCACAATCGGGAACAAGCTTGCCAGCTCACCACAGGAAAGCTCGCCACGCCGAACAATTGTCAGCAAGATGCTGACTCGCTTCGGATCGGCGAGCGCACGCGCCACCTTGATAATCTGCTTGGTCTCCATCTCCGTACAGCCTTTCATAGACCGATGCACCAATATCGATACGCTTGATTCACAAAAAGGTTCCAAGAGCAGGTGGGTACGCTATCCTATAAGTGCTGGCTACAGGGTATCGGGGTCTATGCCCATCGCGCGCAGTTTCTGTGCCAACTTCTCTGCACGCGCGCGTTCCCGTTCTATGGTTTGCAAAAGGGCACGCCGTATCTCCACAACATAGCGGAAGCGGTTGCCCTCCGAATCGTAGATCCCTGGATCGCTTCCCGCACCGCGTTCAAAACGGATTCCCAGCAAGGGGCTACCCCATCCCTCCATCTGCGCAATCGGCTCCAGAAAATCGCCCCGACGCACGGTGCCCCACCACAAGCCGGTCTCAGGATCGTACACATAATACTCCTGCACGCCATATTGCTCGTAGAATCGGAACTTCTGCTCCATCTCTTGGGGAGTGTTGGCGGGCAACAACACCTCGAACACCACCTGGGGCGCCACTCCGTCTCCTACCCACTGCTTGTACGAACCGCGATGCCCCTTCGGACGCCCCAAAACAACCATCACATCAGGCTCCTGCACGATGTCGGGACACCCATTTACAGGATACCAAAACAGATCCATCGCCACAAACACATCAGGACGGTTCTCAAAGAGGATATCCAAGTTCTCTTTGAGAATCATCATCGCTTCGGCTTGCTTGGTGTTGTTCGCCATCGGCTTCCCATCCGTTTCGGGATAGAAAACATCCTCTTCAGTCTTGAAGACGGTTGTGTGCATCGTCTCACCCTAACCCAGTATACCCTGTTGATTTAGGCGGTGTGTGGTGCAGCAAGCGTGCCGTAAAAGCCCCATAAGTGTGCCTCGTCGGCACGCACGCGTACCACATTCCCGATAAGCTCGCGTCCCCCCACAAAATGCATCATCTTCTGCTCACGGGTAAAGCCCGCCAGCTTCGTGGGGTCTTTCTGGCTCGGTCCCTCTACCAACACCTCGAACACCTTACCGACCTGCTGGGCATTAATCTCACAGGTAATACGGTTCTGCAAGGCGATGAGCCGTTCTAAACGCTCTTGCTTGACATGTTGGGGCACTTGATTGTCCATCTGAGCGGCGGGTGTGCCTGGTCGGGGACTATAGGCGAACATGAACGCTCCATCGAATCGGATACGCTCCACCACACGCAGTGTGTTCTCAAACTGCCCCTCGGTCTCGCCAGGAAAGCCCACGATGAGATCGGTTGTGATGGCGATATTGGGGATGCGCGTGCGCAGTTTGTGGACAATCGCCTCAAACTCTTCGACGGTGTAGAGTCTGCGCATCGCCTTGAGGATCGTATTATCGCCTGATTGAAGCGGCAGGTGCACCTGTTCCATCACTTTGGGTAAGGTGGCAATTGCCTCGATGAGGTCGTCTCGAAAGTCGCGCGGGTAAGGCGAAGTGAATCGGATGCGCTCGATGCCGTCGATGCCGTTGATGAGTTTCAGCAGGCGTGCGAACGGCACACGCCCCTCCAACAAATTCTTCCCGTAAGAGTTGACCGTCTGCCCCAGCAGGATAACCTCCTTAGTTCCCCGTTCGGCAAGCAACCGAATCTCCGCGATGATATCCGCAGTGGGGCGACTGCGCTCACGCCCACGGGTTATCGGTACAATACAAAAGGTGCAAAACTTATCGCACCCGTACTGAATCGGTACGAAGGCTTTCAGCTTTGGTTTACGATCTATCTTGCGTTCCGGGATGTCGGTTACGATAGCGCCCTTCCGCTCTGGGAGCTCAAGTCGCATCGCAAAGCGCCGCTTCTGAAGCACCTCTTCTAACAGAGCCCCCACTTGCGCCACATGCGCTGTGCCAACCACCATGTCCACATGGGGCGCGCGCTGTTTAATCTCTTCCGCTCGCAGTTGCGCCATGCACCCACAGACACCAATGACCATATGCGGCTTACGCTCCTTGAGCTTCCGCAGTTGCCCCAGTGTGCTGAACACCTTCTCTTCGGGCTTGCGTCGCACCGAACATGTGTTCAACAGCACAAGGTCGGCTTCGTCCAAGCGATCGGTTGGTTCATACCCACGCTCTTGTAGGGAGAGCCCCATCTGCTCGGAGTCCTCTTCGTTCATCTGACAGCCCCATGTGAGGATCGCGTAGCGCGGCATTTTATGGATCACCAGCCTCAAATTATACCAGAAGTCTGTCTCACCACAAATCGAGGTATACTCTGACTCGGTGAGGATGATGGTCAGCACGGCGACGCGAGGCATTACTTGGGAGGAGTATCTGAACCTCCCTCTAACCCACTACGAAATCATCGACGGCGAGATGAAAGAGTTGCCTACACCCCTCTTCAAACACCAACGCATCGTCATGCGTCTGGGACGCTATTTAGACGCTTTAGCCGAAGAAGAACGGAACGGCCTGGTGATCCCTGCCCCATATGATATCGTGATACAGCGCACGCCTTTGCGCACCCGCCAACCTGAACTGCTCTTCATCCGATGGGAACGTGCCCAGCAAATCCCCGACCTCCCCAACCAACCCCGACTGGAAATCGCACCCGACTTGGTCATCGAGGTGCTGTCCCCCTCCGATACCGCCTCCGACTGGATAGAAAAATTGCGCGACTACCACCGCATCGGCGTGCAAGAGGTGTGGGCCGTCGACCCGCAGTCGGCTTCGGTGGAGGTGCTGCGTTGGGCAGAAGAGAGCTGGCGTTCGCTGGGGGTCTTCACAGGCGAACAGCCGATAGTTTCCGAGCTGATGGGTACAGTCAAACTCACACCTAACAACCTGTTTGTATAAAAGTGTAGACTTAGTCAACTACCCCATAGCTAAAGCTAGGGGCTTGCGCCTAGCCCGCTTGCGCGGGCTGGCACGATAGGCCGGTTGACGACGGCCGGAACATCGTCCGGAAGTACCTT
>PSLB01000142.1:0-5861 GCA_040289385.1 Armatimonadota bacterium | reverse complement strand
GCTGGAGAGGGGTGGTTCGTCGTCTGGCCAGCGGTGGGATAGCTGCCGCTGGCGTGCCGTTGTCAACCGGCCTATCGTGCCGGCCCGCGCAAGCGGGCTAGGTGCAAGCCCCTAGCTTTAGCTATGGGGTAGTTGACTTTGCGACAGAATGATTGATCCCAACCCAGCCGCACATCCGCACTGCGTGTTTGAGGTGCGGGTCGAGGTGGGGCGCCACCTGTTTCAGGTGGGCAATAGCCGAGGGATCTCCAATTCGTGCACAGGCTAACAGGACCGCCGTTTGGATGTAAAAAGCGGCGCGGCGTACTGAAGGGACATTGCGTGCGGCTTGAAGCACTTCGTGGGCTAACGCATGCAACCAACGCCTGTATTTGGGAGCGATCCCTCAATAGTCCTGCCTGACGAATGGCACGGACCAGCTGATCATACTGGCGTACATCCCCTTGTATCGTGCGCGGGTCCTGCAAGACAGCAAGTAGATCTGGACTGGATCACAGCCCCCTCGCGCTCCCCCGTTTTTCTAAGCGCCACCGCAAGTGCTACCGTTAGATTCCATTGCCTATAGTTTCGCATTGTCGGCACCTCCATAGGGTTATGGGCAACGGAGGGACGCCACAGGTTCAGGTGCAAAGGGCTTTGACCTCATCGCCCTTTTAATGCCTCCGAACTACTCGGCGCGCAAGCGGCAGGTGCGATCCAGGTTACTGTGGACTTATCTGGAGCTTGTAAAAAAATCCGAGTGCCTAAGCGATTCAAACTCGCCTTCACCTCCAGACGGTTCCGATGTAGGTTCACCTCCTGCGCCTGATGCGGTCCCACCGACGGGTCGCATACGGGATTCATCGCAATACTCCCTATCGGGGGTGGAAAATGCCATATGATCCATGTGCAAACTTTTGTGTAACGATGTTGTTCACAACACTTTACGACACCATTAACACAGCACATTCGGATACACCGCTTAACTTGGAAACGCCTGCGTGTCTCACATCGCACACGGGTATTCATAGTGATGTTCACACAGCCATTCGCAACGACACATCCGCCAACGCTGAAACATCCTCTATCTCCTGCATGCGCCATTTCCCATCCTCGTCCAATGCCTCCAACGGCTCACAGTGACTATGGTACCGCGTGTGCGAGGGGGAGAGAGGGATACTACAATGCATGTGGGGATTCGTCTTGCGCCGATTGAAGGCGCCGTTATCAAAGCTGGGCGGATGGGTGCTTGTCGGTGTGATACTGGTGCTTATCGGGACAGCCTTTCTGGGACCTGGATTGGGGGGCATCCTTCTGCGTGTGTGGGAGGGGCTAGCGGCGACCGTCTATCGAACACAGCCCAGCCCGACGGTGATTGTGGAACGGCTCCAACGCTTGAACCGTTTGGAAACCGCATGCCAGATCACGAGCCGTATTGTCGAAGTGGAGGCGCGCGACGGTCTGCCGAGCTGGTTGGCAGGCGAGCGAGTTTTGCTGATTGCAAGCGTCGAAGCGATTGCTGGAATAGACCTTTCGGAGATTAAGCCAGACCACATTACTGTGGAGGGCAAGCGCGTTCGGTTGCAGTTACCGCCACCACGCCTGTTGAGTGTGAGCCTCAACGAAGCCCACACGCGCGTCTACGACCGCAAGCGCGGATGGCTGGTCTTCCATCCCGACCCTGAGATCGAGACGCGTGCCCGTCAGCAAGCAATTCAAAAGGCGCGCCAGTCAGCGTTGCAGGGTGAACTTATGAATCTTGCCCGAACGAATGCCCAGAACGAGCTGGCGCAACTGCTCCGATCGCTGGGGTTCGAACAGGTAGAAGTTACGGTGCGTGGGGAGCGTTAATCTCTCGCTTCCCCACGCTGAAAGTTACTATCCGCCAGAGGGTTTTTCCTTCTCCTTGTCTTTCTCTTTCTCCTTCTCGTTTGCCTTTTGATCCTTCTTCATCGCCTTGTCCCACAGCTCGCGCTGTTGCGGGGTGAGCACCTTCTCGCGTATCTCTTGGAGCATCTGCTGATTCAGCTCTTGGAGACGGCGCGTCCGCACGCTGGGATCGAGCGACTGGTCTTGGGTAATCTGCTGGCGGAGTTTTGCGTAGCGCTGAGAGATCTCCTTGATCTTCTCCATCTGCTCAGGGCTGAAGCGCAGGTTCGACAGGCTGGCATTTGCAGGCGATTGCTCCTCAAGGAGCTGTTCGAACCGCTTGAGTTGATCCTCTGTGAGGACTGATCGGACCAGACGCACATACTCCTGACGATTTTGCCCCATCCGATGGATGCGCTGTTCTGGAGGCAAAGAGGTATCGCGACGAAGTGCCTCATTCCTGTCGTTGTATTGCTTCCACAGCCCTTCGATACGGGCGCGTTGCTCTTCGGTTAGGTTCAGCACCCGTGCAAGGTTCGAAGGCGCCAGCACATCCCCGCGCTGCGGGGCACCAGCAGGCTGAACCCGCCCCTCTGCAGGTAGCTCCTGCCCCTTGCCCGAAGCATCCTCTTGCGCCCTTATCGGAGCCAAGCTGACCAAAGCCAAAAGACCACCTAAAAGCCACAGCTTCTTCATTGTTAGACCTCCTTCGGGATCGTCCCTGTGAGAGAGTATACCACATTTAGACGCCCGCTCCAAAAGAAGGTTCTGACTGCCTGCCAGGTATACTTTACAGGGGTTCGCAACTGCTGGACGTCCGATAGATAACGGTGGTTGCTTGGGGTATAATCTATCAGCGCAGCCCTTGTGGCTGCCGTCGCCGGGAGTGGACCAAAGACGCAAAACGCCAGTGGACGGGGCGTAAGTCCGGACTTGGGGTCGGCGGTCCAAGCGGGAAGCCGGCAGCAGGCAACTGCGTCAGGCCGGCGCCCCTGCCTGGGCGGGTGTCGGGAACAGATTTCTATGTTCTCGGCAACGGCGTAGACGCCCCTAAGGAGGTTCAACAATGCCAAAGAAGGTGCTGATGCTCGTCGGTGACTTCGTAGAAGACTACGAAGTGATGGTTCCGTTCCAAGCGTTGCAGATGGTGGGCTTGGAGGTGCACGCAGTCTGCCCTGGCAAATGCGCAGGTCAGAAGGTGCGCACCGCCGTCCACGACTTCGAAGGCGACCAGACCTATTCCGAGAAGCCCGGTCACAATTTCACCCTGAACTACTCGTTCGATGAGGTGCGCGTGGCGGACTACGATGCGTTGGTGGTTCCCGGGGGGCGTGCCCCCGAATACATTCGTCGCGATCCGAGGGTGCTGGAGATGGTACGCCACTTCTTTGAGGCGAACAAGCCTGTTGCGGCGATCTGCCACGGACTTCAGGTGCTGACCGCTGCGGGCATGATGAAAGGGCGTACAGCGACTGCCTATCCTGCAGTGGGTCCCGAGCTGCTCATCGCAGGCGCCCGCTATGAGGAGATGCCAGTGGATAAAGCCGTGGTCGACGGCAACCTCGTAACCGCACCTGCTTGGCCCGCCCACCCCGAATGGCTGGCGAAGTTCCTCCAAGTGTTAGGCGTTCGTATCGAAGCGTCATGAACCCCACGGCTAAAAAGTCGGGGGCTTGCAGATAGGCCGGTTGGCCTGCCGCGTACGGCCGCATGACGACCTTACCGATATCGTGGAGATGGCGTCGGCCGGCCCAGCGAAGCCGCACCCGACGCAACGAAACTCTGCCTGAGTGGGCCGGTTAGCTTGCGACATATGTCCGCAGACTGGACATGTACGCGAGGTATTCCGAGGATCAACACACACCACCGGGACACCAGCCAACCAAGCCTTGTACTCAATGAAGGAGTGAAGCTGATGGAACCCCCAACTGTGCGGGACGCGACGCTGAGCCTTGCGAACCAAGATCCGTTCGCGGATACCCTTGAGATCTTCCTTCGCGACCAGCCGCTTGCTGATGACGTGGTTCACGTCACGGGCGAACCGCCGCTCCTTCCATCGGCGTTTCTTGAGAAGCCGGAGGGTCGACTTCGGCCGCTTTGTAGGCTTCCGCGACCTTGCTGATGGCGCGGAGAGTATGGGCACGGCATGCCGTACCCCTACAGATTGTGGAACGCGACTTCGGCGATAGCGTTGCAGGCCGCTCCCTATGATATCACAGATCGCTCCGTGGGTGCCATGGAAGGAGGGAGGCCGCCCTTCCTCCCCGCGCCTGAAGGCGGGGGCTTCCGGGCGGCGGCGACGGTGAAGGCATCCCCCCATGTGGTTAGTTCGGATTACGGCAGTGGTTGGGCTGATTCACGTAGCCCTGATTGGGTTGGACAGGAGCGTAGTGGCATGGCTGACCTGCGCGCGGATGCCCCGTCGGGTACTGGCTCACAACACCTGTCATACCATAGTAAATATAGTTGTTTGTCGAGAGGAAGGGGCTTCCTGGCTGCACAACCGCGTAGAGCGGACGCGTCTTCTGTCCTTCCTCGCGGACGCGAACTCGTCCGTCAGAGATAAGACGCGTCTTCGCGTTGCCAGCGTGCCCATCCACATAGCTCACCGAGGCAACACCGTTATGACGCCCCTGCGTGTAGCTGCCTAACCCTCCTGGTTGACCCTGATGATCCCCCAACACACCGTCGTAGAGGACGGTGGTCTTCACCACATCGTCAATCATTGCCAGACGCACTGTGTAGGGGAAAGTCGGCCACGGAAAGTTGGGCAGACCCGGCAAGCTCCCACGCTCGATAATCTCCCAGTTGGCAATGTAGGAGGTCGTCTTGAAGGGCGATCCCACATTGTCGGGACAGAGTTGGAGTGGGGAAAAGGCGGTGCGCAGATCCCATGCCTCCTTATCTGAGGGACACCCTGAAAGATCGGCATTCTTCAGGTAGGGGAAAATCGCGTGGTACACCGTGTAAGCACAGAAACTCCCGCCAGGACCCTGAGGCGCCACATAGATGCTAAAGGGAAACGCCTCATCATAGTCCTGAACATACTGGAGCATGCCCAGCACAATCTGCTTCGTGTTGTTGAGGCAGAAGGTTTGCCGTGCCTTCTCGCGTGCCTGGGCAAAGACCGGGAACAAGATCGCCGCCAAAATGGCGATGATCGCAATAACGACCAACAGCTCAATTAGCGTAAAGCCGCGTCGCTTCATCTTTATACCTCCTCCACCAAGTATTCGCGAAAGACCGTTCCGAACGAACGGTCGAGGTTTATTATACACCATGCGCCCCTGTTCTCCTAGTCAGTTACCCCATGGCTAAAGCCAGGGGCTTGCGCTTCCAAATTTCGTGCCTGCGGCACGCCTACCTTTCGGTAGGGACGGAGCGCATTGGGCCTACTGACGGAGGCCGCCCCCAGCGCGGCTCCACCTGCACCCGCTGAGGTAGGTGGGACTCGCCCGCAGGACCCACCCACTGACGTCTATTATACCCCAGACAGCTCAATGGGTATAATGGAAGGATGGAAGCCGCCCTTCCTCCCCACGCCTGAAGGCGTGGGCTTCCGGGCGGCGGAAGGAGTGGTGACGTCCTCCCCTCCATCAATTGAGAGGTATCCTTATTCCGGATGCACACAGGGCTTTCTCCCTGCGCTCCGGTTCGGCGACGCCGTGCCATCCCAGACGGAATGACACGACCACAGACCGCGCCACACGGCCACTCCTCCCCCTCAAGGTACGGGCTAGTGACCACGGGAGATACCGGTTCATCCCATGATGATACCCCGTTTTTCTAAGAGAGCGCATAAGACTGGCTGAATTTCGGGGAGGTTCCCGTAAGTTTTTGGGGTATACTTGCGTTGTGCGAGCAAGACCCCATATAGCGCAGGTGCAAGCCTATCAGGCTGGGAAGCCGCTGGATCAGCTCCAACAGGAGCTGGGGCTGAGTCAACTACCCCATAGCTAAAGTAGGGGCACGGCATGCCGTGCCCCTACAGGGCCGGTTGACAACGGCCCGCC
>PSLB01000141.1:0-5873 GCA_040289385.1 Armatimonadota bacterium | reverse complement strand
TGGCCCTGTAGGGGCACGGCATGCCGTGCCCCTACTTTAGCCGTGGGGTAGTTGACTGCCAAGCACCTACCTGATATGGTAGATTCTACCCGATTCCTGCTGTATTACGGAGTGCCCGATGCTGCCTTCGGTGTTATGGTTCGACTCGGTGGATAGTACCCAGCGTGTGGCGATCGAATGCGTGCTCCAGAACGATCGGCGTCATACGCTCATCTGTGCGCGTCACCAGACGGCGGGGCGCGGGCGCAAAGGAGCCGAGTGGTACGACGAACCCGACACCAGCCTACTGGTCTCGCTTATCTTGTGGGAGGTGCCGATTCCCGACCCCGTTGGGCTTTTGGGCATGGTCGGCGCGATGGCAGTATCCGAGTTAATAGACACCTTTCTGCAGGAGGTCGCTTGTCCATCGGTTCCTCTCGCGCTCAAGTACCCCAACGATGTGCTGTTAGCCCATCGCAAGGTGGCGGGTGTCTTAGTTGAGGTAGTGCAAGCAGTCCCGATAGTCGGCATCGGTCTGAATGTGGCGCAAGCCCAATTTCCACAGGGACTGCGTGCTAAAGCCACCTCGATTCGGCAGGTGGTGGGGATGCCTACGCCCGAACAGTTTCTGCGCGAACGCGCACGATGGGTGAATTGGCTCTACACAGCGTTTCATCACTGGCAACAGCAGGCACACACAGCGCCTGCTTGGTTCCATCAACAGTGGTGTGCGCGAGATAGTTCTGCAGGGCGATTCTATCGCGTACTGGACACAGGCGAAATCGGCACTGCGGTCAGTGTCGAGCCCGATTTTCGGTTGCGTCTCCGCCTACCCAACGGGCGAGAAGTGGCGACCTACTATGTGGAAAGCACCGAGCTTTGACTCGGTGTGCGCTTTGCCGAGTCGATAGGGTATACTTGTGGACTGAAACTGATTAGCGAGGCGAGAACAATGGTGTCGGTCAAAACGGAAGGTGGTTCGACGGGTCTTCTCGCGCGCCTCCGCCTGTGGTGGCGCGAGATCATGGCAGAACTTCGGCGCGTGGTCAAACCCACCCCCGATGAGACAACCCAGATGATGCTTGTTGTCATCGGGTTCGTGCTGGTCGTGGGGCTGTGGTTTGCTCTGTGGGATGTCGTGCTGTTTCAGATTACCCATCGTATCGAAGCATGGATCCACGGCCCAGGGAGATAAAACGATGCGCAGAGCATGGTATGTCGTCCGAACCCTCGTTGGCAAGGAGAACCAGGTAAAGACTGGGATTGAGAAGCGCGCGGAATCGGCAGGGATGACCGATCGCATCTTCCAGGTACTTATCCCCACCGAGCGTGAGGTGCGCACCAAAGGCGGGCAGAAACAGACCGTCACGCGCAAGGTGTTCCCCGGCTATGTGCTGGTGGAGATGATCTTGGATGACGAAACATGGACTCTCGTCCGTACGACGCCCAGCGTAACGGGGTTCGTCGAGTCGGGTGGGAAGCCCGTACCCCTCACTCCCGAAGAGGTCGAAGAGCTCGAACACTCCATCCGAGAGAGCAGGGAGCGCCCTCGAATCGCCTTCGCTCCGGGCGATACCGTACGGGTCAACGATGGTCCGTTCGCAGAGTTCACCGGCAAGGTTGAAAGCATAGACCCCGAACGCAATAAGCTCAAAGTGCTCATCAACATTTTCGGACGCGAGACACCCGTAGAACTGGAGAGTGACCAAGTCGAGAAAGTAAGTTAGGAGGGAAAAACCGATGGCTAAGGAGATGATGACCGTTATCAAGCTGAATCTGCCTGCAGGCAAAGCAACCCCCGCTCCCCCTGTGGGCCCCGCACTGGGACAGGCGGGGGTCAACATCATGGAGTTCGTAAAGAAGTTCAACGATGCCACTGCCAACCAGCAAGGTTCTACCTTGCCCGTAGAGATTACGGTCTACAAAGATCGCTCCTTCACCTTTGTTGTGAAGCAGCCGCTGGCTTCGGATCTCATCAAGCAAGCGGCGGGCATCGAGTCGGGCTCCGATAACCCCTTACGCAAAAAGGTGGGGCGCATTACACGCGAACAACTGCGCCAAATCGCCGAACGCAAGATGCCCGACCTCAACGCCAACGATGTCGAAGCGGCGATGAAGATTATCGCCGGTACCGCCCGCTCGATGGGGGTTGAAATCGTCGACTAACCCCATCGCAAGTGGGAGGAGCCATGCTCCGATAACACCACACGGAGGGACACCATGAGAGGACAGAAGAAACAGAAAAAGCAGCCCCATAGCACCCGTTATTTGAGCCTTGTCAAGCAGGTCGATACCCAATCGCTCTACTCGCCCCTCGATGCGATTCGGAAGGCTAAAGAGACCGCCACAGCCAAGTTCGACGAATCGATCGATATGGCGGTCAATCTGGGGGTAGACCCCCGCAAGAGTGAGCAAATGGTACGCGGAGTGGTCCACTTGCCCCACGGCACGGGCAAGAAACAGCGCGTGCTGGTGTTCGCCAAAGGAGAGCAAGCCGAAGCCGCCCGCGCCGCCGGTGCCGACTTAGTCGGAGCAGAAGACATCGTAGAGCAAATCCAGAAAGGCTGGAAAGGGTGGAAAAACTTTGACCTTATCGTGGCAGGACAAGATATGATGCCCATTATCAGCCGAATCGGCGGTATCCTCAAGGCGCGCATGCCCAACCCCAAATCGGGCACCGTCTCACCCAACCCCGCCAAAGTCGTCGAAGATATTAAGCAAGCCTCGCGTGTCGAGTATCGCGTCGATAAGGCAGGTATCGTCCATGTGCCTATCGGACGCGCCTCCTACAGCGAGGAGCAACTGCTTGAAAACTTCGCCGTCGCCCTCAACGCCTTGCTCAGGGCAAAGCCCGCCACCTCCAAAGGACGCTACCTCCAAAAAATCACCCTCTCCAGCACGATGGGTCCCGGCTTCAAGGTGGACCCCAACGAAGCCCAAAAACTTGCCGAGCTGGTCAAAGCCTAATCGCGCCTCTGCCTCCTCTCCGAGCACGGAGAGGGGGCTTTTTGTCTAACTCACCAAGTAGCATCCATGCCCGTTTCGCCGCCCATAGTCGTGAAGCCGAACCAAAATCTCAACATCTTGCTGACAATATTGGATGACCCGATTGATGTGCCCCACTATCCTATCTGCTTGACAAAGTTGTTGAATCAGCTGATCCACCTGTTGCTCTTGGTAGACATGGAACTGCCCTGTGTGGGTGCTGTAGGTCACGGCAATCGCCAACTTCATAAGGTGGATATTGTGCCAGCCGCCCACCTCATAAAGGTTGTGAATACTAACCTCCCTTTAGTCCACGCAATTACACCACAATTTTATGTTTTTGGTTCCCTATAAGAAGCGTTCCTCTACTATGTGATAGCGGACTGGTTGCTATCCCATAGCTTGTAAGCACGCAGAGCAGTGCGCCTCAGTACGCCAACAGGATGGGGTTCTCTAAGACGTGCTTGAGCTCCTGCAAGAAGCGCGCCCCTGTAGCGCCATCGAATACTCGATGGTCACATGAGAGGGTGACGCGCATTCGTGCCCGAGCCACGATGCTCCCATCCGCCGCAACGACGGGCACCTTCTTGACAGCGCCAACCGCCAGAATCGCACTGGCTGGGGGGTTGATAATGGCAGAGAACTCTTCTATTCCGAACATGCCGAGGTTGGAGACCGTGAAGGTGTTGCCCGTCATCTCATCGGGCATCAGCTTGCCTTCGCGCGCTTTGTGAATGAGGCTCTGCGACTCTTGAGCGATTCGCCGAAGCGATTTCTGCTCACACGAGCGCACCACGCCGACCAGCAAGCCCTCATCCACCGCAATTGCAATCCCGATATGAATGCCTTCTGGATACACCAGCTGGTTGTTTTGGAAAGAGGCGTTGACGATGGGATACTTCTCAAGAGCAAGGGCGCAGGCTTTGACCACCATGTCATTGACGCTCACCTTGAGGTTTTCATACGCCTGATTGAGTTTGGCGCGCAAAGCCAGTGCCTCCTCCATATCGATCTCCATCGTCAGGTAGAAGTGTGGGATAGTTTGTTTGGCTTCGGTGGTGCGTTGCGCTGTGATCTGGCGCAGGCGACTAAGCGGCTCGCTTCGTCCTGTCATCGCTGGAGGCGGAGCAACGGTCGGTATGGGTGCTGGGGTTGGGGTGGGCTCTGTTTTCAGCGAGTCGAGGTACGCCAACACATCACGCTCCACGATACGCCCCTGAGGTCCGGAGCCTTTGATACGGCACAGATCGATGCCGTGTTCCTGCGCAATCTTACGCGCCAGGGGCGACGCTTTGGGGCGGTCGTTGTCAGGTTGGGCCGGGGTCTCCGCTTTGGCTGGGGTGGACTGGGGTGTGGGTGTTGCTTCCGTTTGCGGAGAGGGGTCAGACTTCAGTGCGGTCTCTGCTTCAGGGAGGCTTTCCCCCTCCGCCACGATGTAAGCCAGCGGAGTGTTGATGGGAACGACCGCGCCCTCCGCCACGCGGATTCCTTTCAAAATTCCTGCACCAGGCGCTTCGATTTCGATGGTGGCTTTATCGGTGGCAATCTCGGCGATAGGCTCTCCTTCTCTGACCGCTTCGCCTTCCTGCTTGAGCCAGCGCACGAGAGTGCCTTCCTCCATCGCGTCGCCCATTTTTGGCATAATAATCGTGTGCATCATCCACCTCCTTAGAGAACCTGACGAACCGCAGCGACAATGTCTTCCACCTGAGGCACGGCATGACGCTCCAAATGCTTGTTATAGGGCATCGGGACATCCGCCCCTGCCACACGCAGAATCGGCGCATCCAGGTAATCAAAGGCATGCTCTTGGATCTGCGCCACAATCTCGGCACCGAAGCCCGCATAACGCCAGTCGTCATGAACAGCAATAGCGCGGTGCGTCTTGCGAATGGAGCGGAACACGGTCTCCCAATCGCAAGGAACCAGCGTGCGAAGGTCGATAATCTCCCCCTCGATCCCCTCCTCGTGGAGTCGTTCGCTGGCTTGTTGAGCAAGCAGAACACCTCGCGAGTAGGTGATGAGGGTTACATCGCGTCCGGGGCGCTTGACATCGGCGACACCAAACGGAAGCGTGTACTCTCCTTCCGGCACTTCGCCCTTGGTCTGGTAAAGCTGTGGGTGTTCGATGAACATCACAGGGTTCTCGTCTCGTATTGCGGTCTTCAGGAGCCCCTTCGCTTCGGCGGGCGTAGAGGGGATAGCGACCTTGAGTCCGGGCGTGTGCGCCAGCCATAGCTCGATACTGTGCGAGTGTTGCGAGGCTAACTGCTTGCCTGGTCCCGCAGGACCGCGAATTACCATGGGTACCCTGCATGCGCCCCCTGATTTGTAGAGAATCTTGGCAGCGTGGTTCACAATCTGATCCATCGCTAGAAAGGCGAAACTCCAGGTCATCACCTCCACAACGGGACGCAATCCGTCAATGGCGGCCCCTATCGCAATCGCGATAAAACCGGGTTCGGAGATGGGGGTATCCCATACCCGATGCGGTCCATATTTTTGGAATAAGCCTTCTGTTACGCGGAAGGTGCCCTGGTAGCGTCCGATGTCTTCGCCCATCAGGAACACCCGCTCGTCGCGATCCATCTCTTCGATAAGGGCTTCTCTTAAGGCTTCTCTAAAGGTCTTGACTGCCATTCTTGCCTCCTGCATAGTGTGTTGGGGCGTCCTTGCCTTGGCGTGCTCCAGTGCGTTCGTGTATGATACCCGATTGAGCCGAGTGCCACATCGTTGGGATGGATGTCTCAGGTAACGAGTGTCAACTACCCCATAGCTAAAGCTAGGGGCTTGCACCTAGCCCACGGAAGCGGGCTGGCACAATAGGCCGGTTGACAACGGCCCGCCAGCGGCAGGCATGCCACCACCGGCAAGGTACTTCCGGGCGATATTCCGGGCGGCGTTGATGT
>PSLB01000140.1:0-5919 GCA_040289385.1 Armatimonadota bacterium | reverse complement strand
ACAAGGCACCCGCGTGGTAAACGGCTTACCGGCAACGGTGCTGGAGAGGGATGGTTCGCCGTCTTGCCGGCGGTGGCATGTCTTCCGCTGGCGGGCCGTTGTCAACCGGCCTATCGTGCCGGCCCCTAGCTTTAGCTATGGGGTAGTTGACTGGTCGCGACCACCACATGATTGGGACCAACGGCGATGTTGGTGTCTGGTGGGGTCCAGCCATTTGGATCAATGGCATCGAACCAGCGAAACGAATCCAGCGCCTGGGTAGAGAAATTGCTGATGGGTAACTGGAATATCTGTGCTGCTGTCGAATCGCCCTGCACAAGATGCTCTTCGACTTCATGGAGAGGTGCCTCCTGCTGACGGAACGGCGGACGCAGGAGAGGTCTCGAGGGAAGTTGCTCGGTCGAGATGCGAATTGGTTGGACCCACCCCGCCGAACCACCCTGACTGGACGGGTCATGGGGGATTCCTTCAAACGCGGAGTGAGGCAGGTTGATCACGCGACGCTCGCCATCAGAAGAAAGAACCATCCCTTTCTGATCAGCCAGCATCGGCACAAGTGTGCCTCCTAAGAGCATGCTCACTACTAAAGCACGCCCATACTGCAATTGCTTTGGCATCGTTTCCTCCTTTGGTAGTCGCCTAACCAATCGGCTTACATGAAGGATACAGTCTCTTAGTAAAGTTCGATCGTTCGGCGGATCACCGCTCCTATTGTACCCCACTTTTTGTGAATCACCCACTTTTGGGCGATAATTGCTGGGTTGGCTTTTGGAACCAGAGGTTACTCAACGGAGCAGTTTCTCGAGGAATTCGAGCCAGGTTGAGTTGTCCTCGATAAGCTCTTCTCATGTTTTCTCCAGAGCAAGACACTCTCGCGAACCGGCACGCGCCCATATTGGCCCATCTGTTGGGAACTGTTCCCTTTGTACCGTGCGATGGCAATTCCCTCTACCTCAAAGCCTTTTTGCATAGTCTTGAGACAGCCTTTACGACCTAAACGAGTCTCATCAAGAGTTCAGCAGGAAACTTCGGGGGGATGTTGTATTTTGGATGTGTTTGGGTATAATTACCCAATCAAGCGGCACGGCTGCTCGTGCGAGTTGATGCTATTATGGAATCCCGTTCATAGGAGATAAGCACGAGTAATGGGCGACCCGAAACGGATGCTACAACAGGCGCTTGCGCTCAAAAATGATGGGCGTTACGATGAGGCAGAGAGCCTGCTCAAGCAGGTGCTGGCAGTGAATCCACGCTCGGCAGAAGCACATCATCTGCTGGGGTTGGTTTACTGCTTTACGGGGTTGTTCGACGAGTCGATTCAGGAGTTGGAAACTTCTGTGCACCTCAACCCTGAAGCGATTCAGCCGCGCCTCGATCTGGCACTCACTTACTCGATGCTCGGCTACGAGTCTGAGGCTCGGCGCGAGTTAGAGGAGGTCCTGCGTCGCGACCCAAACAACGAGATGGCACAGCGCCAAATTGTTTACTTCAAGTGAACTCGACCATTAAAGGAGGGCGGGATAGCCAACCATCCCGCCTTTCACTTACGGGTTCGAGGCGTTTCCTGTCCCGCGAATCGCACCTCGGAACAGCGTGCCAAGACCCGAATTGGCGCTGGCTGGCGAACGCCGCCGGAAGCCGACGCCCTCTTCACCTAACACATGCAGGAACACGAGGCACATCTCGTCCGTGGTGCGCTCGCCCCAAGTGACCACCTTCGGCGGTTTGTTGGGGTTGTTGGGGTTTTTCTCGGAGTTATCGTAGTAGGCGCGTACCTCCACACGCGTCCCGCACGGCAGGCGCACAGGCGATTTGTAGTGATAGGTATCCTGCCACTTGAAGTCCCAATCTTTGATCCAAATAAGCGGAATAGTTTTGCCGTCAGGCGTGTAGGCATCTACTTTCATTTCCCGTCCGATCAGGTGCATGTGTGGGGTAATAGCGACCACATCGACATCGCGTGGGGCTATCCAATAGGCGCGCACCTCGTGTCGTTCAGCACCCGCAGGAATGCGAAAGATAGGATTGATCAGCCACGCAATCCCTACAGGCGTGGGGTTCGGTGACTTGGCAAAGTAGAGCCCCACGCGTGTGCGATCGCGCTCATGCTTGCCAGTACGATAGTAGTGAATTTGTAGAACCACATCGGCGCCTTTGGGCAGCCGGTAGCCTGAGCCTTCTGGAAGCATGCTCGGCGTGAAGCCCGGCGCCCATCCCCCCAGCACCCCAGCCGGCACAAAGCCCGGCCAGCCAAATGCTTCATAGCCCGGTTTGGGATCTCCCGCGTCTAGTCGGCGCGCCGTACCCGTCGTGTCCAAATACACAATCACATGATGAACCGTCTTGCGGTTGCCCGGCTGAATATCGATCGCTTGGACGAACTTGTCCTCGCCGAAGTTTGTAGGGATGACGAAGTGCCGATACTCATCGTCCCCTGTAGGAGCCACTTCGTATTCTTCGGGCATCTCGATAATCATGTCTGGTTTGCCCAGAGCCCAGCCATTATCGAAGTTGCGGGGAGGCGGCAGGTCACGGGAATCACCGAGGGGAGCGCCACTCTCTACCCACTGGACAATCAAGGCAATTTGTTCGTCAGTCAGCCGTCGCTCACCTTTGAACTCACCATAGCCCGGCTCAGGCTTCCAAGGGGGCATCTGGCGTGCCTGAACATACTTCACAATCTCTTTGCGCCAAGTATACACATCCCGATAAGTCATCAAGCTGAAAGGCGCCACCTCTCCGGGACGATGGCACGGCTGGCAATACTCCTGAACGATGGGAGCAATATGCTTCGCGTAGGTAATCGGAGTGTTCTCGACCAGCTCTGCCTTGAGGTGGATGGTACACCCGAAGGTCTCGCTGGTAGCGACTTTTATTGGTTTATTCTTAAGTAGCGCATCCAGTGCCTCCCGTAGGTAGGAATGGCGCACGCGGTTCTCATACCGATTGTCGTCGATGGCGCCCCGATAGCGCACAACCCCGTTTCGGTCAATCAGCACAACCTGCGGGGTCATCGTCGCACCCAACTGCATCGCAATAAGCCCATCCACATCATGGACGGCTCGGAATGGGAACCCGTACTCCTTTAGATGCTCACGGACGGCTTGCTCGTCGTCATCGTGATTTGAGTAGATGCCAAAGAATTGGACACCTGTTGGCGCGTAAGTCCGATACAGCTGGTTAAGGCGTACCGCGTATCGGTTGACGACAGGGCATTTCGTGCCGAGAAAGACGAAGACGACTGGACCGCGTTGGGTCAGCGCTTGCAGCGTGTGCGTGGCTCCTGTGAGATCCGTGAACTGAATATTCGGCGCAGGTTGATTGATTTGGGTGGGTGCGGGAGCTTCAGTAAGCACCCGATGCTTCGGGCTCACCGACTTCGCTGTGTTCGGTGCCTGTTCGGCTTGCCACAACAGCACGCTAAGACTACTCAGTACCAACCCCAAACTCCACCAGCCTTTCATCTTTGTTCTCCCGACTCGTCGTTCGAAGAGTATACCTTAAAAAGACGCTGGCATGCGCCCGATGTTCTCCATGGTTGGGACTTACTTCGGTATTTTTCTCGGCTTTAGGGTACATTCGGGCAATTTCCTGTTCCAGCTCTGCTTGCAGAACTGCCCCAATCCGCGAATCGAGTGGGCTTGGAACACCCTTGCGACTGCCTGGGGACCTAACGGACCGCATCCCGCGTGTCGGAGAACCGATGACAGAGGTTATCTTGCCAGCAGGCTATGAACTTCCCATCCAGGTTCCGAATGGGGGGTACTGAATAGCTTGCAGATGGGCGGCGATGGCTCCAACGGAAAGAACCGCGCCGATATCGACGGCAGCGGGCTATGGGAGTTTTTCTTTGGCATCATTGTGTAGCGTTGCCTCGTAAAAAAATATGGCTCGTTTCCGAGCCCTAGCATAGATGCTCTCGAAAACTGAGAGCAGGACGACCGTTGCCGAAAACATAGAAAACTGTTCTCGACACCTGCCTGTTGCCAGGTGGGGGCGCCGGTCTGACGCAGTTGCCTGCTGCTGGCTTCCCGCTTCATCTGGGACCGCCTGCGAACCGCAGGTCTTACGTCCCGTATCTATAGGACGTCCAGCAGTTGCGAACCCTTGCAAGCGTTTAGACGGGAGCCTCTTGCCTATGTTCCAACCAAGTGGGTCAGGTTTCAGTAATCATCGGGCATTGAACCACGCCGCCCACCGCCTAAGCCACCCGAAGGGGGGGGAGGAGCCGCAGGGGGCGCCGCAGCACCGAATCCAGAGCCACCAAATGTGCTAGGTTGTGCTCCACCAGCCCCCATGTTGGCTAACCCTGACTGAATGGGGTTTTCTATCTTCTGCGCAGTCGCATTCAGATCGGGCATCGTTGGTGCCGGGATAGGATCTGGCATCATGTTGTTGCTAACCACAAGCAACACGATGAGCACGACCAATCCCAGCACGATCACGCCAATCGCCACAGCGTCGACACCTTTTTGCATTGTTGTCTGCCTCCGATTGTGCGCAAGGCGCACAGTCTTATATTATAGCATGTACGCAAGTGAGGGCAAAGTTCCTGCACCAAGCGACACAATTGGAGAGCGCAATGGTAAGGTACAATAAGGTAGCTTCTTTGTTCCTTCTTGGAGGGGGCACTGGCGAGGAGGCGGATACAGGATGGACTCGCCGAGGAACTCGACGACATCGAGGACTTGTAAGCAAGCCTTGGTGGGGGACGGCCGTTTCGGCCGTTCCACGCCAAGGCGTTCAACCACCAATCGGCACACCATCAACGAGAGGACGAAGCACATGAAACCGTCACGGATATAACGGCCTGTGCAGGTACAACGCCAAAAGCCAATTCAATGTTCCGTTTGGACGATACAAACGTCCGTATTTTCCAGAAGAGGAAATGCGGTACTTCGCGCAGAAAGCCAAACATGCCACGTTCGTCTGCCAAGACTTCCGCGTGGTCATGAGCACTGCCCAAGCGGGCGACGTCATCTACTGCGACCCACCATATGTTCCGCTGTCCGACACCGCGAACTTCACTGACTACGCGGCCGGCGGATTCGGGCCGGACGACCAACGGGACTTGGCACTGCTGGCGATGAAGCTTGGAGAGAGGAATCCCTGTCCTCATCTCCAACCACGCCACGGATTTTACGGAAGACGCCTACGCGGCGGCGGGCGTGGAGCGGCTTGAGGTACGGCGGTTCATCAGCTGCGACGGAGCCAATCGGGGTACGGCGACGGAAGTTCTCGCGCTGTTCGGGGGTGACCAATGATGGACCGCCCCAACACCCAAGGCGGGTTCGCCAACAGTTCCGGCAGCGTGTTGGAACGTATGATACGTGAAGTCATGGCCAGCAAAGGCTTTGAAGTCGTGCCGTACTCCCAGTACACCAAGCGCCCCGAACGGTATGGCACGGAGTTGCTGTTGCAGAACGTGCCGTACACGACAATCTACGGCCACGATAGCAAAACGGAATTCCTGCTCGTCTCAGCCGACTACGACCTGCGCGTCCGGATCGAGTGCAAATGGCAACAGTCCGCCGGCAGTGTGGACGAGAAGTACCCGTACGTCTATCTCAACGCAGTCGAAGCCATGCCTGAAAAGGACATCTTCATCATGCTGGGCGGTGCAGGTGCCAAAAAGGGAGCCGTCGAATGGCTGAAACAAGCCGCGCAAGGGCGTCGGTACAGAGCGGAAGCAGCCGAGAAGAACATCCGCGTCATGTCCATCGACGAATTCGTGGCATGGGCAAACCGTACTTTCCGTGGGTGGTGAGGCCGGACGCAGGTAAACCAACGAGCGTTCATTCGAAGACAAGACAGACATAGAGAGAAGGTACAGCGCTACATGGTGCGGTATACTTTCACCTGACGCGCCGCCCGGAAGCCCCCGCCTTTAGGCGTGGGGAGGAAGGGCGGCCCCCCTCC
>PSLB01000139.1:0-5976 GCA_040289385.1 Armatimonadota bacterium | reverse complement strand
CCATCTGGTGGAGATGGCAGGGGAAGCGTACGCTCATGGAGTGCGCAACGCTTTTGAGGTGCTGAATGGGATAGATTATTGATCTCAACGCTACAGAGAATGCACCAGACGAAAGTCCACCTCTCAAGATTGAGTAAGTCTACCCTAATGTGTTATTTGTTCTAAGTAAGGTCTCTCTCAGGCCGTATCCAGCCTGTTGCCTGCAGCGGTCCAGAATTTGGAATAATGCTTGCCCCGGCAGGGTGGGGCAGCGCCTGATTGGGGTACAATTGCCTCTCGATGGCAAAGTACGATTACCCAGATAGTCCGTTATATCGATTGCGCCACTCGGCAGCGCACTTGTTGGCGCAGGCAGTGCTGGAACTGTACCCAGGCACTAAGCTGGGGATCGGTCCCCCTATCGAGAACGGTTTCTATTACGACTTCGATTTCTCACAGCCGATCAGGGAGGAGGATTTGGCACGCATCGAGGCACGGATGCGTGAAATTGCCCAGCGTGAACTGGAGATTGTGCGCTTCGAGACCTCTCGCGAGGAAGCGCACCAGCTCATCGAGCAGATGGGGCAGGTGCCCTACAAGCTGGAGCTGTTAGACGCCATTCCTGAAGGGGAGCCGATTAGCTTCTACAAGCAGGGCGACTTTGTGGATCTATGTCGTGGTCCCCACATAGAAAACACGCGCCAGATTCGGCACTTCAAGCTGCTCTCGTTAGCCGGCGCCTATTGGCGAGGCGACGAACGCAAGAAGATGCTCACCCGAATCTACGGTACGGCTTTCTTCACGCAGGAAGAGCTGGAAGCCTACCTCCATCGGTTGGAAGAGGCACGCAAGCGCGACCATCGCAAACTTGGACGGGAACTGGGGCTGTTCTTTATCGCGCCAGAGGTCGGCTCTGGGTTGCCGATGCTGATGCCCAAAGGCGCCACCATTCGACGCGTGCTGGAAGAGTTTATCGTTCAGGAGGAGCTGAAAGCGGGCTACCTGCACGTGCGAACTCCTGAAATTGCAAATCTCCATCTCTACCGGACCAGTGGACACTACCCCTACTACAAAGACTCGATGTACCCACCGATGGTGTTCGAGGACGGTGAGGAGCTGATTCTGCGTCCGATGAACTGTCCGCACCACTTCCTAATCTACAAAGCGGAACCCCGCTCGTATCGCGATCTGCCACTGCGTCTTGCCGAACTGGGCACGGTCTACCGCTATGAGAAGAGCGGTGAGCTTTCGGGGTTGATCCGCGTGCGATGCTTCACGATCAACGATGCCCATGTGTTTTTGCGTCCTGAACAAATCAAAGCGGAAGTCCAGCACAATATCGAACTCATCCAAAAGGTCTACCGACGGCTGAAACTGACCGACTTCTGGTATCGGCTGTCGTTGCGCGACCCGAACAATAAGGAGAAGTATATCGACGAGGAGGCGATGTGGCAGACTGCAGAGACCGCCTTGCGCGAGGCGCTGGACGAGCTGAATCTGGAGTATGTGGCGGTAGAGGGTGAAGCGGCGTTCTACGGACCCAAACTCGATGTGGAGGTGCGCGACTGTCTCGGCCGCGAATGGACCATCTCCACCGTTCAGTTGGACTTCCTGATGGCACATCGGTTCGACTTGGAGTATATGGGCGAAGACGGCAAACCCCACCGTCCGGTGATTATCCATCGCGCGCCCATCGGTTCCTTCGAACGGATGATGGGCTTTCTGATTGAGCATTATGCAGGGGCGTTTCCGCTCTGGCTAGCGCCTGTGCAGGTAGCGGTCATCCCGATAGCCGACCGCCACTTAGAGTACGCCCAGCAGATTCAGCAGGCATTGAGCCAAGCTGGCTTTCGCGTGGAGCTGGATGGACGACGCGAAACGCTGGGCTACAAAATCCGCTACCACCAGACCCATAAGGTCCCGTATATGCTTATCCTCGGCGACAAGGAGCAAGAGAGCGCCCGGGTAGCCGTGCGCAGTCGCGAATCGGGCGACATGGGACAAATGAACCTCACCGAATTTATCACCCACTTGCAGGAGGCAGCACAAGATGAATAAAAAGACGCTACGCGATGTGGATGTGGCTGGAAAGCGCGTGCTGGTGCGTGTCGATTTCAATGTGCCGATGCACAACGGACATATCCCGGATGACCGACGTATTCGCGCCGCCCTGCCCACCATCCAATACCTGCTGGCTCACGACGCCACCGTTATCTTGATGTCGCATTTCGGGCGTCCCAAAGGGCAACGCAATCCGCAGTATTCCCTGCGTCCTGTTGCCGAACACCTGCAAACCCTACTCAACCGAGAGGTTGTCTTCTTAGACGACTGTGTGGGCGAGGCAGTGGAATCGGTGGTGAACCGCGCCATGCCTGGCACGGTCATCCTACTGGAAAATCTGCGGTTCCATCCCGAAGAGGAGGCGAACGACCCCCAGTTTGCGCAAGCATTGGCTCGGCTGGGCGACCTGTATGTAAATGACGCGTTCGGCTCGGCGCACCGTGCCCATGCTTCTACTGAAGGCGTGGCGCACTATCTCCCAGCAGTAGCCGGCTTCTTGATGGAGAAGGAACTGCGCTACTTGGAGCAGGCATTAGCCAACCCCGAACGCCCCTTCGTGGCGATCCTCGGCGGCGCAAAAGTACACGACAAAATCGGCGTTATCCAGAACCTCCTGCCCAAAGTGGATCGTCTGCTCATCGGTGGAGGGATGGCATTTACCTTCCTCAAAGCGCAGGGGCTTGAAGTCGGGCGCTCTCTACTGGATAACGAAAGCCTTGAGTTTGCCAAACAGGTGCTGGCTCATGCAGGCGACAAACTCGTTCTGCCTACCGATGTGGTGGTCGCCGATACGCTGGAGCCGAACGTACCTGTTCAGACCGTGCCCGTGACCGCCATCCCAAATGATAAGATGGGGCTAGACATCGGCTTGCAGACCGCAGAGCGGTTTGCTGAGATAGTCCGCTCGGCAAAGACAGTGGTATGGAACGGACCGCTGGGCGCGTTTGAGGTTCCCCCGTTCGAAGCAGGGACGCGCGTGGTGATGGCGGCGCTGGCCGAATCGGAAGCCGTCTCGATTCTTGGGGGAGGCGATACCACCGCATGCGCCGAACAACTTGGCTTCGCAGAACGCATGACGCATATCTCTACAGGCGGGGGCGCTTCGCTGGAGTTTCTGGAGGGGCGTATCCTTCCTGGAGTCGCTGCTCTGCTGGACGCTTGACCTCTGTCCGGTACAATTAGCCCGATGGCGCCAAAGTGGGTATCGGTTAAAGAGGCTTATCAGATGCCCGTCGGTAGCGCGCTGACGGTGCGCGGTTGGGTGCGCTCCCGACGCGATTCAAAAGGTATCTCCTTTATCGAGCTGAATGACGGCTCGTGCTTCAAGAATCTGCAGATTGTCGTAGAGGCGGGTGCCCTGCCCGAAGAGACACTCAAGCAGATCACCACAGGCGCATGCATCGAAGCAACTGGAGTGTTGGTGGAATCACCTGCTCCCAAACAACCCATCGAACTGAAGCTCCACCAGTTGCGCTTGTTCGGGAGTGCCGATCCCGAAACCTACCCGCTCCAGAAGAAGGGGCATACCTTCGAGTACCTGCGAGAGATCGCTCATCTCCGTGCGCGGGGCAACACCTTCGGTGCCGTTTTTCGGGTAAGCCATGCACTGGCCTACGCGATCCACCAGTTCTTTCACGAACATGGGTTCTACTATATCCACACACCCATCATCACCGCCTCGGATTGCGAGGGAGCAGGGGCGATGTTTCGCGTCACGACCATCGATATCGAGAACCTGCCCCGCCTCCCCAACGGCGCCGTCGACTGGTCACAAGACTTTTTTGGGAAACCCACCTTCCTCACCGTGAGCGGTCAGCTGGAAGCGGAAGCGCTGGCTCTGGCGCTCGGCAAAGTCTATACCTTCGGACCGACCTTCCGAGCAGAAAACAGCAACACTCCACGCCACTTGGCGGAGTTCTGGATGGTGGAACCCGAAATGGCTTTCTATGAGCTGGAACAGAATGCCAAACTTGCCGAAGACTTTCTCAAGGCGGTTATTCGCTTTGTGTTGGAGACCTGTCAGGAAGATTTGGAGTTCTTCCACCAGCGCATCGATAACACCGTTTTAGCAACGCTGGAGCATGTGGCGAATGCACCCTTCGAACGGATTAACTATACCGAAGCCATCCAGATACTCCAGAAAGCGGAACGCTCTTGGGAGTTCCCTCCCGTCTGGGGGCACGATCTCCAAACCGAACACGAACGCTACCTGACCGAAGAGGCGTTTCGTAAGCCTGTCATCGTCACCGACTACCCGAAGCAGATCAAGGCGTTCTATATGCGGCTAAACGACGACGGTCAGACCGTACGCGCTATGGATGTGCTGGTGCCGCGCGTCGGCGAGATTATTGGCGGAAGCCAGCGCGAGGAACGCTACGAAGTCCTCCGTCAGCGACTTCAAGAGATGGGACTGCGCGAGGAAGACTACTGGTGGTACCTCGACCTACGCCGCTACGGGAGTGCCCCCCATTCAGGTTTCGGACTGGGCTTTGAGCGCATGCTCATGTATATCACAGGAATGAAAAATATTCGCGATGTGATTCCGTTCCCGCGGACGCCAGGAAACGCTGAGTTCTGAAGAGCGTCTAAAAATCGGAGGAGCCGACAATGCGCAAACAGAAGTGGTTGGTGGCATTGGGTGTACTTTTTGTGGCAAGCCTCATCGCCTGCTCTGGCGGTGGGGGCGGCGGCACCACAGGGGGTAGCTCCTACATCCTACAGGTATCGGGAAAACCTGCCGATGCGCGCGTGTATCTGAACGACAATAGCAACTCAGTAAACAACCCCAGCCGAATCGAGCTTCCCCCAGGAACTCACCGAATCCGTGTGGAGATTCCCCTCGAAAACGGGCAAGCCATCTTCCAAACCTTTTCTGTGGAGGCAGGCCAGCAGACCCACCTCACCTACGACCTCTACCGATACCGCATCGAAGCCGAACCTAACAAGGTGGAGGTGTGGGCAGGGCTCTCGGTTACGGTCAGCGCACGCATGCATGAGAACAATCAGCCTGTACAAGCCAACTTTACCTGGTGCAGCCAAAACCCCGCTATCGCCACTGTGAACAACACAGGACGCATCACCGGCGTTGCGAGAGGTAATACGTGGGTCATCGTCACCGATACCCTCACAGGACTCGGTTTAAAGATCCCCGTTACTGTCTTAGACTTTCCGCCCCCACCTGAGGGATAGCTCCATCAGAAGGCTTCACGGGGATAAAGTAAACGAATTGGTAATCCGTGAAAATATGGGAAAATATGGGGCAGGAGCTGAAAGCGGAACCTATATGCCGTGCCTTCATACCGCTCTTTGCAAATGACATGCTCCTGTATATATTCGGGCATCACTGTCCGACTATCCGTATCGAGGTTTTGCACAATTTCAGTGTAGCTCCCGTCCTCATGAGAATACCTTTCGCGAGCGATTCGCTGAGGCTTCTGTAAAAGAAAGACCCCACTCTCGGAAAAATCTGACTTCGCATAGGGCATATACATATACGATTCGAGAAGGAGTATTGTGTATCCCCTTTCATTAGGTGGTGCTCCTAAACGGTTTGGGTTCGGGAAAAACGGATCTACAGCGTGGGCAAATACCTTGCACTGAGTGGGGTTCATCACGCGCATCGGCATAGGTTCGCCTCGAAGCAAGGCTTTGCACTGAGCTGGTGTTAGGGTACTCCAAAACTTTAGGAGGGGCAAATGACGAAGTGGCTCAGTTGGGAAATCTACGGCAATTGGCGGATCGTAATAAACGTAATAGAAAAGAGTTATCTCTAAAAGATAGTTATAGGTACGCTCATCCAGCGAGGCGACCATAAGTGCATAGTCATCGGTCTACGGCGGCGCGGAGACCCCGGCCTTCAGCCCTGGGGAGGAGCGCCGCCTTGACTCCTCTCGGGTGGTATCATCTCCTCAGAACCTTGACAAGCAAGAGTTCAGG
>PSLB01000138.1:0-6000 GCA_040289385.1 Armatimonadota bacterium | reverse complement strand
AGCCCCTAGCTTTAGCTATGGGGTAGTTGACGGGCGAAGGGTTCGGCTACCATATTTCAAAGGGCTACACCTACTTTGCGATGGCGTTTGCGGTTGCGGTAGAGGTGATCAACATTCGGATTGGGGCACGCACGCGCAAGTAAGGCTTCTAAATGGGTACAATCGTTGTGCAAGGGTTCGCAACTGCTGTACGTCCTATAGACGTGGACCGGAGACGCGAAACGCCCGCGGACGGGACGTAAGACCGGCGGCTTCGCAGGCAGTCCCGGATGAATCGGGAAGCCGGCGGCAGGCAACTGCGTCAGGCCGGCGCCCCCGCCTGGGCGGGTGTCGTGAACAGGTTTCTATGTTCTCGGCAACGGCTGGGGAGACGATATCGATGCAGGAACCGATGGGATCGCCGCCCGATTTGGGCACGGAGGCGCAGGAGCGTGTGGCGCAACTGATGCGTGAGGCGGTTCGGCTGTTCGATCAGAACCGTCTGGAAGAAGCCTTGCTGGCATGTGAGGGCATCTTGGCCCTCGCCCCGCGCCACACGCATGCCCTTTCGCTCAAAGGGCTGATTCACGAGCGTCGCGGGCAAATTGTAGACGCGATCCACGCTTACGAGCAGGTGCTGGAGATCGACCCGCTCAGCGTGGCAGAACGCGCCCGATTGGATGTCTTACGGCAGGGCAGAAAACACACACGCCCGACCCCGCGCCCTATCTGGGTCGACGCCATGCCCGCAATCCTCGCCTTCCTGGCAGCAGGGTTGGTGCTCCTGATGGGGTTCGCTTGGCTGATACGCACCAGCACGCCAGCACCGCAGATCCCCCCCCCTCCTCCTGCGTCTCCCACCCACGCGGTCGCCTCACCCCCAACTTCCCCTACGAATCCGCCACCTCCGAGCTTGCAACGCCCCACCCAAGAGGAGGGAGCCGTCCCGCCTGTCCTTGTCGATCCCGACCGAATGGCACTGACGCCCACCAATCCACCCACCCCTCCTCTCAATGGCGCTTTGCCCCACAGACCCACCTCCCAAAACACCCCCGAGAAAACCAACCCAGCGGAACCCCCAAAGCCGAACAATACGCCCAAAGCCCAACCGCAAGACGAGGTGATGCCCGATGTCAAGGTCGAAGCGCGCGACCCCGGAGTCTACGAGATTCAGGTTCACCGCAGTGGGCAGAATGAGGGGGACAGCCCCCGCGAGAACCCGCTCGCGATAGCCCGGAGCCATCAAATGGCGGGCAACTATCGCGACGCTATCACCGCCTACCAGCGCGCCCTCCCCAACGCCCCCTCGCCAGGTTATGTCCACCAGCAGATTGCCACATGCTACCTGCGCCTCGGTGACAAAGCCAGCGCGCGCACCCACTTCCTGCAAGCCATTCAAGAGTACGAACGCCAGATTCGAGCAGGACGCGAAGTGGAAAGCGCACAGCAAGGACTCGCCGCATGTCAGGATGGATTGAAACTATGCGAAGAGTGAGCTGGCTCTGGCTTCTTGTCGCCTTGCTCGCAACCGCCTCGGCACAGCAAGCCCCCCTCATGCTGGTCTACCAAGAGCGTGTGCCCCCAGAAAACCCAGAAAACGACCCGAACCTGCCCATCCAAACCAGCCTCACCCAGTTCCTCAAGGAGATACGCAAGGTGCGCATCGAGTGGTATCGCCCCGACCACCCGATTGCCCAGCAGGTATTCGCCCAACACAATCTTACTCCCAGCCAACGGGAACAACCCAACCGAACCCTTTTAAGCCAAGTGGCACGCGCGATACATGCGACCTATCTCCTCACCATTCGCTGTACGAACGGGAAACAAGGACATATCGAGTACACCTGCACCCTATGGCAGTTGGGGCAACGCCAGCCAATCTGGCAAAGTGAGGGCATCCAGCAAGTAACCACGGAGACCTCCAAGAACGCTCTCCCCTCCCTCCTGCGAACCCTCGTGATGCGGATGGATCAAGAGGTCTTCCAGTCGCTGCCAGCCCTACCCGAAACACCGCCCCCGCCTGTTGCCAATCCGAGCGCCCCTTCAGTGAGCCCAAAAGACGACCCGCGCTCCCAGATTGAATCGCTTCTTCGCGAGGGGCGGGTTCAAGAGGCGATCGCTCCCTTGCGCACGCTTGTCACGCGCGAACCGATGAACCTCACCTACCGTCTCCAACTGATTCAAGTCTATCGCCAGCTGGGGATGCAGGCACACGCCTATCAGGCAGCCGACGATGCACTACGCTTGTTTCCTGAGGAGGAAACCCTGTTGGCGCTCTGGGCGACCCTCTTGCGGACTCAGCGTCCCCTCGACGAGGCGATTCCTGCTCTCCAGCAACAGATTCAAGCACACCCCACTGCCTCGGCACTGCACCTGAGCCTGTTCGATATGCTCTTGGAGGCAGGGCGTCTTGAGGAAGCGCAAGCCACCCTCGAACCCCTGCAACGCACCCTCTCGCCCGAAATCCGCTGGCGCCTTTACCTGCTTGAAGGCGCCACACGCCAGTATCGCCCGAAGGGCGACACCATGCGAGCAGAGAGCGAACAAGCATCCCTCTGGTGGCGCATCGTCTCAGGAGCGTTCACCGACCTTGCTAACGAAATTCTCGACCTGCGGCGCCTGGCAAACGACCCCGCACCCAACTGGAAACAGCTCCGAGAACGCAGTGAGGCATTGGTTCAGCAGGTGCTGGCATTTGGGCAGTGGGTCGGGCGCATGCAACCTGATACCACACTCCAGAAATCCTACCAGCATTTGCGATTCGGCTGTCAACTGTTGGGGCAATCAGCTCAGCTAATGGCACGCTTCTTGCTGTCTAAGAACAACGAGGAGGCAGAGCGCGCAGCTATCCTGCGCATAGAAGCCTTGCGGGAGCTGGAATCTGCCCAGCCGAACTGAGCCGAGCGATGGAAATCGTTATTGTATGCGCCGTCTTAGCGCTTGTCGGAGGCATGCTTGTTGCCTGGTGGGGACGACGCGTCTGCGTGCCCTGCGTGTGTCCCCCGCTTCAGGTGTGCCAGCGCCTACAAATAGAGGTGAGTGGCGATGTGTATTCTACGCTCTTATACGCAGCCAACAGGGAACACCTCGAACTCTATCCCCCTCTCAGGCGTGGGCTCCCTGTGCGTTTTGAGGCAGGTACACACGCTACGCTGAGCCTGGCCACATCGGGGGGGCTCTACACTGCCAAAGCGGTCTTTACCGGCTACGCGCGCGATCGCACACAGGGCACGGCCTTGCTGATTGCCCAGGTGCGCGGCGCATGGCGCATGCAACAGCGACGCCGCCATCCGCGCTGGTACCTGCCCAAAGAGGTGGCAATAGAAGCCCAAGCGAACAGCAAGACCTTCGTGGGCTGGGTGCAGGATATAAGTGAAGGCGGCATGCGCCTGTTCGCCCCGATACCCCTACCTGAAGGCATGCCGGTGCATCTCGAACTGCCACCCTCTTTGAGGGGGTATGCTCGGTTCCCATCGAACCGTTTGGCGCATGTTCTGGCGTGCGAGCGCGCCCTGCACCACACAGAGTACCAGTTCACCCTACGCCTCGCCTTCACCGATGGCTAACCCGCCCGACCTCTCGATCATCATCGTCAACCATAACACGCGCACTTTGCTTCAAGCATGCCTTGAGGCACTCGAAAAGACACAGCCTGTCTCTTGCGAGATTGTTGTGGTCGATAATGCTTCCTCCGACGGCAGTGCGATAATGGTGCGTCAGCAGTTTCCGAATGTGCTGTTGATTGCCAACACGGAGAATCGGGGCTTTGGCGCGGGGTGCAATCAAGGCTTGCGCCTTGCAAGGGGGCGGTATGCGCTCCTTCTGAACGCAGACGCACGCCCCCAGCCAAGCGCATTAGCACGACTGGTAGCCTTTATGGAGACCCACCCCGATGCCAGCGCGTGTGGGGGCCAGCTCCGCTACCCCGATGGACGCATCCAGCCCTCTTGCGCCACCGAACTGACGCTTTGGGCGGTCTTCTGTGAGCAGACAATGCTGGCGAAACTCTTTCCCAAAACGAAGCTCTTCGGCGGCTACTGGCGGACTTGGTGGGACTTCCGCGCGACAATAGAGACCGAGCAGTTGATGGGCGCATGCCTACTCCTGCGTCGCCAATCGGACGGAGCGTTCCCCGAATTCGACGAGGGCTACTTCCTCTACTGTGAGGACACCGACCTATGCTACCGTTTACGCCAGGCGGGGGGCAAGCTCTATTATGTGCATGATGCGGTCTTTGTGCATCATCTTGGCGCCAGCGGGGAGTCGCAGCGCGCCGAGATGGTAATTCTTTATAATCGTGGGAAGGAGCGTTTTTTCCGCAAGTTTCATGGCGTGCTGTCGGCGTGGCTCTGCTTTTTGCTGAACCAGCTCGGTGCCCTCTTGCGGTGGCTTACAGGTGCGGGGCTGACGCTCCTTACTTTTGGGCGCGTCGCCCGCTTCCGATGCTATGCAGGCACCTTTTGGCGTGTGTTTTGGCGATGCGCTCCTAATGCTCGTCGGTAGAGACGGGGCGATACCCTCCTTGCCTGCGGTAATACAGATACTGCGCTCCAAAGAGGAAGATTAACACGGCGGGTAGGACCGCCACTACTCGGAAGGTCACCGCTGCGCCCTCTCGAAGGGCTTGATCCAACACCTTGACCTGCTCTTGGGCAGTTGGATCGCCCTCAGCGGCGCGCCGGCGTAGCGCTTCTGCCTGCTCAGGGCTGAAACGCCCATCCACCACCACAATTGCTTTCACCTCATCGGTGAGGTTGCGGATGGTATACTCATCGTAGATGCGTCCCATGGAGGGACCCGCCACCCCTGCAGCGATCATGCCCGCAGCCCCCATCACCGCCAATAAGAACTCGCCCCCTCGCGGGTAGCGTTCCGACACCACACCCAGCATCGTGGGCCAGAAGTAGGTTTTACCGATCCCAAAAATCGTGGCGGCGAGAAAAGCCATCCCCGCCTCAAAGGCGTAGCTGAGCAGATACAGCCCCACCGCCGCAAAGAAAGCACAAATCACCAATAACCCAATCGGCGTGAAGAGGCGTGTCACCGGACCTGCTGCCAACCGCAACACGAACATCAAACCCGAAGTGTAAACCAAAAACAGGATTCCACGAATGCCAACTGTGTCGGTCAGAACGGAACCAACCCACTGGTCAGGTCCTAACTCGGTAATCGCAGTCAGACACATACAGAGAATCAGCAGGAGCACCCCCGGCCGCAGAATCTGCAGAAACATCTGGCCCATGCTCACCCCAGACGCCGCGCGCTCCGTCTGCGGGAACTGCTCTGTCCAGATCATCGCTCCATAGATGAGCGCAGGTAGAATAATCATCCCTAAGCGTACCTGCCACGGCGCCTGGAAAAACTGCGCCAGCGCAAAGGTCAGCAACCCGCCGATAATCAGCCCACCTGGCCACCACGCATGCAGAACATTTAGCTTGTGCGTCTTCTCCTGAGGATACATCGTGGCAACCAATGGGTTGATAACCGCCTCGACTGTTCCGTTCGCCAGACCCACCAGCAAGGTCGATGCCAACAACGCCACAAATCCGTAGCTCGGAGACACGATGGTGAACACAATCCCCAAAATATGCGCCAAACTTGCAAGCTTCAGCAGACGCCCCATGCCAAAGGTGTTCACCAGAGGACCAAGCAACAGAATCGCAATTGGGAAGCCCCAAATGCCCATTAGGTTGACCAGACCCTGTTGCTCGTGGCTGATGTCGAAAGTCGTGCCCAACTCCTTGAGAATGTCCGCACGAATCGAGAACGCCATCGCCGTTGTCACCAACGCAATACAGCTCGCCACAAAAAGCTTCTGCGCTCGATAACCTGAACCGTTCATCTCCGCCTCCTTGATCTGATGCGCTAAGGACTCTTCGAGAGCCGTTTCGACATTCCTGCTATATAGCTATATAGTCATGAACCCAATGGCTAAAGCCAGGGGCTTGCAGCTAGGACGGGTGGCCCGCCGCGTACGACCGCATACGGGCGGCCCTGCGGATATTCTCCGCAGCGATGGCG
>PSLB01000137.1:0-6154 GCA_040289385.1 Armatimonadota bacterium | reverse complement strand
GGATGGAAGCCACCCTTCCTCCCCGCGCCTGAAGGCGGGGGCTTCCGGGCGGCGGCGACGGTGATTGCGTGTTCGGAGTACGGCACAGGTTTTTGTGGCGCTTGCGGGCACACTCTATACCCTACTGGGCGATTATTGGGTGTACGGGTGCGGATTGATTGGGTTGTGAGGGGTGGGGCACACGCGCTTTATTCGGCGATAGCCTCCATCAGTAAGTCTGCCCCGAAGCGCACAGGGTCGGTACACGGGAGCCGGGTTTCACGCGCCACCTCATGAATGGCTTGTCGGGCAGATTCGTCGCTTAGGTGTGCGGTGTTAAGGGCAATTGCCACCACGCGAGAGGGATAGAACACTCCCCCAGCATAGGCAACCGACTCGTACAGCGCAATGGCCTCGCGCAGAGGGGGAATTGGCACATCGGGGAAGGTGCAAATGTGCGTTTGCCCAGCCCGATGCACCAGAATCAGATGAGTCGGTTGGGCACCGCGTAGCAACGGTAAAGTCGCGGTCGATGCCGGATTAAACAACGCTCCCTGCCCTTCGATGTGAATCACTTCTGCTTCCTGAGCGAGCGCCATCACGAACTGCTCCACCGCACCCGAAGCATAATCCACTCGTACGGCATCTAAGGGCACCCCGTGCCCTGCAAGCATGATGCCCGTTTGACCGGTCGCCAGAAAGCGCGAGCGCCACCCGCGCGCGAGGCAGGCTCGGTGCATCTCAAGGCTGACGGTCATTTTGCCGACTGCCATATCGGTGCCGACGGTCAACACCCGCTTGCAGGGCAGGTAGCGTGCTCGTCCTGTGCCCACCGATAGGTTCGGCGGCTCCTGACGAATGTCCCACACCCATTGGTTCTCGCGCAGGAGCGGTTTCAGGTCGGGATGTGTGGCTAAAGGGGTATGCAGTCCGTTCACAAGGTTGAGCCCTGCCCGAACTGCCTCCTTTAGCTCTGCCAGCCATTCGGGAGGTAAAAGCCCTCCGCTGGGCGCCGTGCCGATGACCAAAGTATCGGGGTGATAGACCAACGCCTCCCGTACGGAGCGCACAATCGGCACCTCGCGGAGGATGGGGGTCAGTGCAGAAAGCGACTCGCCTGCACTCTCTTGATCAATCACGGCAACAATTGGGTTGGGACTATAACGCAGCAGCCCGATACCCGTTTTCCCAAACGGACCTTTTATCCCGCCGTGCATGAGCAAAGCCAGTCGGTGGTGCGGGGTGAGCATAGGGCAATGGATTTAGCGCGGCACCTCTCGAATCTCATAGCATTCGATGCGGTCGCCTTCTTGGTAATCGGTGAAGCCGTCTAAGGTGATTCCGCACTCGTAGCCTGCGGCGACTTCGCGCCGATCCTCCTTGAGGTGGCGCAGGGTTGCAATCTTGCTCTGGTGGAGAACCGCTCCGTTGCGGAGGAGTTTGGCAGGCGCGTTGCGTACGATTTTACCGTCCAGCACATAGCACCCCGCCACTGTGATGCCTTTTGAGAGTCGGAACACGGCGCGTACCTCCGCTGTGCCGAGGTGAACCTCTTGAGTCTCGGGTTCCAAGAGCCCTTTGAGAGCCTTTTCGACCTCTTCCAGAAGTTCGTAGATGATTCGGTAGGTGCGCACATCGATCTTGTGGGCTTTGGCTTTGTTTTGGGCGTTGTTCTCGACCTTTGTGTTGAAGCCCAGCACAACCGCTTCGGTGGCGATAGCAAAGTCGATATCGGCTTCGGTAATGTGCCCCACGCCTGCGCTGATGATTCGGATCGCTACGCCCTCTGGCTTGGGGAGTTTCATCAGTGCTTGCTGGATTGCCTCTACGGAGCCGTAGGTATCCGCCTTGAGAATGATATTGAGCGACTGGGTTTCCCCTGCTTGAAGTCTGCGGAAGAGTTCTTGGAGGCTCACTCCTTTGGGAGGCTGAGCTTGTTGGGTGCGTTCGGCTTCGATGCATTGCTCAACGATCTCTCGCGCCTGTTGTTCCGACTCCACGCGTTCGGCGCGATCGCCTGCAACGGGGACGGCGTCCAGCCCCATTACCTCCACTGGGGTGGAAGGGGTGGCGCGGGTCAGGGGCTTGCCTGTGTGGTCGAACATGCCGCGTACGCGTCCCCAGGTTTTGCCGACGACCAGCACATCGCCCGTTTTGAGCGTACCCTGCTGAACCAGGATGGTCGCAACGGGACCGCGTCCTCTATCTAATCGAGCTTCGATCACAGTGCCTATGAACGGAGCCTCCGGATCGGCTTTGAGGTCTGCCATTTCGGCAACGAGCAGGATCATCTCAAGCAGGGTGTCTATCCCCTCGCCTGTTTTGGCTGAGACAGGCACCATCACCGTATCGCCGCCCCACTCTTCGGCGATGAGCCCATGCTCGGTGAGTTGCTGCATCACGCGCTGGGGGTTCGCTTCGGGTTTATCGATCTTATTGATGGCGACGATGATGGGGACATTCGCACTGCGCGCGTGGTCAATTGCCTCTTTAGTTTGAGGCATCACGCCATCGTCTGCTGCCACGACCAGCACGACGATATCGGTGACCTGTGCCCCGCGTGCGCGCATCGCAGTAAACGCTTGGTGCCCAGGGGTATCGATGAAGGTGATGCGCTTCCCCTGATACTCGGCTTGGTAGGCGCCGATGTGTTGGGTGATCCCCCCATGTTCGCGTTCCGCAACCCGAGTCTTGCGAATATAGTCCAGCAGGCTGGTCTTCCCGTGATCGACATGCCCCATGATGGTCACCACAGGCGGGCGCGGCTGGGGGCCTTCAAGGGGTTTAGCAACCGCAACGAGCTGTGGGGGCGACTGCGGCGATTCCCACTCGATCTGCCATCCGAAATCTTTTGCGACCTGCTCTGCAAGCTCGGGCTCAATCCGTTGGTGGGGCACTGCAAGTTGTTTATATTTGACCATCAAATGTTTTTGAACCTCGATATGGCTTTTATCGATGGCTTGAGCGAGTTCGCGCAAGGTCAATGCGTGGGGCAGGACGATTTTCTTCAACTCGCCCGCCATTTCCTGAATCATTTCCTTGAGTGTGTCGGCAGTTTCGGGGTCTAAGCCCCGCTGTGCTTCCTTCTCGGAGATGCCCAGCTCCGCTAAGACGGCGATTAAGCGGTTAGCAGGCACCCCCAGCTCCCTCGCTAAATCCTTGACAGCTATTTTCGTTTTCGCCATAGGTCTTTAGCCCCCATTGCGGTTCAACCGTATTATACCCGACACCGATGCGTGCGTTGGTTCCCCCTCCCTGTCCATGGGGAGGAGGGCCGTAAATTTCTGTCATGAACCCCATGGCTAAAGCCGGGGGCTTGCAGCTAGGCCGGGTGGCCCGCCGCGTTCGGTCGCATACGGGCGGCCCTGCGGATATTCTCCGCAGCGATGGCGTCGGCCGGCCCAGCGAAGCTGCAAGACACACGCTGGAACAAGACCTGCGTGCGACGGTTGGCCTTCGACACATGCCCGCAAGCCGGGCAGGTGCGCGAGGTGTTCTGGGGATCGACGAGCACCACCAAAACACCAGCCAACCGAGCCTTGTACCCAATAAAGAAGCGAAGCTGATGGAGCCCTCAACTGTGCGGGACGCGACGCTGAGCCTTGCGAACCGAGATCCGTTCGCGGATACCCTTGAGGTCTTCAAGAGCCATCCCGCGACCGCTGTCTTGGGCCTTCGCGACCAGCCACTTGCTAATGACGTGGTTCACATCACGGGCGATGGCGTTGCAGGCTGCGTTGAACCGCTCCATCGTTTCCAGGAGCGCTGCGTGTTGCTCATCAGTCGGTTGGAGCGTTCCCATCAGCGTCAGATTCATGCCCATTATAGCACAGAACGTTCCATCGGTTCAATGGAAGGAGGGAGCTGCCCTTCCTCCTCACGCCTCAAGGCGGGGGCTTCCGGGCTGCGGCAGTGGTGATAGAGGTCACAAAGGTGATTTTAGTCTGCATATCCGTTTGGATGGTTGCGGAACCAGTGGTAGGCGTGTTCGATCATGGTAGCTAAATCTGGGTATTGAGGGCTCCATCCCAGTTCGTGGCGCGCCTTCTCGGATGAGGCGACGAGGCGCACGGGGTCGCCGGATCGGGGCTCGGCATAGATGGTTGGGATCGGCTTGCCGATGATCGCTTCTGCGGTTCGGATGACCTCCAGCACGGAGTAGCCCTGCCCGTTACCCAGATTATACACGGCGCTTGGGGCGCCAGTTCGCAACCGCTGAAGCGCCAAATAATGTGCCTCGCAGAGATCCCACACATGGATATAGTCGCGGATGCAGGTTCCGTCGGGTGTGTCGTAATCTGTGCCAAACACGGCGACATGAGGGCGTCGTCCCATCCCTGCAAACAGCACCAACGGGATGAGATGCTCCTCGGGGCAGTGGTCTTCCCCCAGTTGCCCTTCGGGGTCTGCACCAGCGGCGTTGAAGTAGCGTAGGGCGATTGAGCGGATTCCGTAGGCGTATCCATACCAGTGCAGGAGCCCCTCCATCACACGTTTGGTTTCGCCGTATGCGTTCGTCGGCTGGAGCGGATGCGTTTCGGGGATGGGGAGCTGTTGGGGCTCGCCGTAGACCGCGGCGGTGGAGGAGAAGATGATTTGTTCCACGTTGTGTTGGCGCATCGCCTCCATCAGGCGCAGACAGCTCAGCACATTATTGTCGTAATACTTTGCAGGATCGCGCATCGACTCGCCGGCAAAAATGAACGCGGCGAAGTGCATCACGCACTCGATGGGGTAGTGCGTGAAGACGCGATGGAGTGCCTCCGAATCGCGCAGGTCGCCCCGCTCGATGGGGGCGTCCAGCACTGCCGAGCGATGCCCAGTAGAGAGGTTATCGAACACCACAACAGATTCGCCACGCTCTCGCAGATACTTAACCATGTGCGAGCCGATATAACCCGCTCCGCCGATAACAAGGATCATCTCTGGCGGTTTTCGGCAAGGCATAACTTTTTCCTTTCCCTACTCCACGAAACCTTGCACGATTCGCAGATGCCCTGCGAGATCGGCATACGATTGCACCGCGCAATAGCCAAGTTGTACCAGTAGGTCACACAGTGCGTAGGCTCTGTGCGGGCTTATCTCCATTAGCAATAGCCCGCCAGACACCAGCACGCTTCGTGCTTGGTGTGCCAGTTCGCGATAGGGCTGGAGTGGGTCTTGTTGAAGAACCAGCAGCGCCGTGCGCGGTTCCCAGTGGGTAATCTCTGGCTCTAACGCGCTCCACTCTTCGGGAAGCACATAGGGCGGGTTGCTCAGAACGGCGTGAACCGAGTGGGAGCGCAGAGCAGAGAGCCAGTGCATGCGTGCCAGCAGAAACCTTTGCGAAATCCCAAACTTCTGTCGGTTTTTGTTGGCAATTTGAAGGGCTCGCAGGCTTCGGTCGGTGCCGATCGCTTGCCAGTTTGGTGCGTGAGTTAGACATGCGAGGGCAATAGCGCCCGAACCCGTGCCTGCATCGACCAATGTGCGTGTTTCATGGGGGGGCGTGGTAGTGCGTGCCCATTCCAGAAAGCGTGCTACGAGCAGTTCGGTTTCGGGGCGCGGGATGAGGACGCCTCGGCGAATCTCCAGTTCCAGCCCATAGAACCATCGTCGATGGGTGATGTAGGGAAGCGGTTCACGCTGGGCTCTGCGCTGGAGCCATCGATGCAATCGACGCTGTTGATGGGGCGTGAGCGTGGCTTGAGGATGGCTCATCACCCAAGCGCGCGACTGGTTCAGCAGGGCAGCGAGCAGGATCCATGCCTCGCGATGCGGTTCGGTAATGCCTGCGCGTGCCAGCTGGGTCTGTGCCTCTTGCAGAGCTTGTTGGAGAGTCATCGGTTGACGGCGGCGCGGAGACCCCTGCCTTCAGGCATGGGGAGGAACGCCGCCTTTCCTCCTTTCGCAAAGTGTGGTAGTATATGAACATGCAGCGGACGATCAGGCTTCGGCTGAAACCGACCCACGAGCAGGCGGATGCTCTCCTGGAGACGCTCCGCCAGCACGCCGAGTGCTTTAACGCCATCGCGGCCTATGGTTGGGCGCAGCGGGAGAAGAACGGCGTCCGGCTGCACCACGCCACCTACCGCACCCTGCGGGAGAGATTCCCCCATCTTCCAGCCCAACTGGTGATTGCGGCCAGGGTGAAGGCGACGGAAGCGCTGAAATCCGTGCTTGCCCGCAAGAAGAA
>PSLB01000136.1:0-6344 GCA_040289385.1 Armatimonadota bacterium | reverse complement strand
CGTTGTCAACCGGCCCTGTAGGGGCACGGCATGCCGTGCCCCTACTTTAGCCGTGGGGTAGTTGACACTTAGACGGATTAGACATTCCTTCGTTTACTTACCGATTGCGTAGATACCACTTTTTTGATGCATCGGTTTTAAATGTCAGTCGCTATGGATGGAACTCCACTCCACTAAAGCAGGGTTATGAACGACTCCTCCGCGAGGCACTTGGCTTTAAGGTAGAGCCAGGTCTCTTTATGTTGGAATTTCCAGATCAAAATACGAGGCAGTATTTGTTTTCAGGACTTTCGTCATCAGGTTACTCGAAGATACTGTTTCCTCGTACTGTTTCAATTATTTTTAGTGCCTACGATGGCGAGAGTTTTATCGAGTGGTCTTTATACGAATAATAGATGGGTCAGGCAGGGGTACTGTTTCAGCGTTCGTAGGGCAGGCGCGAGTGGCGTCGGTGTAAACGGCATCGGCACAAGCCGATTTAAGAACCGTCTCTAAACATGCCACCCCTCTTCAGGAGCCATCTGCGGTTCGCGTGCCAATAGAAGCAACCCTACATAGAACCATATCGGAACCCAAGCAGGCATGTGCGAAATGGTTAGTATCGGTGCCCCTGCCGAGCCGAAGGTCGTTGCCACCCAGCAGAGCCAATTGCAAAGCCACTCCAGCAGAATGCCCCCAAACCAGCCCTGAGTTGCCCAGAACAGAAAACCTACCGCCAGCAACGGGTACGCTACAGGCACTGCCAGGAGGTTCGCCACTGTCGAAAACCAGCCAAAATAGCCGAAATGGTACAGCTGGATAGGAGCAATCCCCAGCTGCGCACAGAGCGTCACACTCAAGAGCGGACAAAGCCACCGAACTCCCAGCTGGGTCAGCATAGGCGAACGCACCCCTGCCTGGCAACCCTTTGCCAACACCCGCAGCACACGCCCATAAAACAGCAGGATACAGAGGACCGCTGCAAACGAATACTGAAACCCCACCTCAAACAACGAGTAAGGCGCATATAAAAGCCACACCATCCCAGCTACCGAGAGCGCGCTCAGCCCGTCTGCCTCGCGACGCACGAACGGAGCAGACAGAGCTAAGGTCGCCATCATGCACGCGCGCACAATACTCGGACGCAAGCCCGCCAACAGTGCATAGAGCCACGCAAAAGCGATTACCACCCCCATACGCGGGCGAAAATAGATCCCCAACCCAAGCAGCAGTCCGCCTACCATCTGCAACATCATCCCCACATGAAGCCCCGATGTCGCTAGGAGATGCCCAATCCCAGAGCGCATAAACGCCTCACGTAGGTCTTTGGGAAAGTCGCCAGAGGCGCCCATCATCATGCCTTCGGTGATGGAGGCAGTTGTGGGGCTGAGCCGTGCAGACAACACCTCGCGCAGGTTTTGTCGGGCGCGCCTCAACCGCCTCTGCCACAAGTCCGCCCCCGACTCCTGCAACTGCACCTGCCCTGCGTGGGACACGAACGCCACAAAGCGTACCCGACGACGCTGAAGATACCGCGCCCAGTCGAAAGGGCCCTCCGCCCAGTTTCGAGGCCGCGACCAAGTCCCACGTAACCGAAATCGATCGCCGTAATCGGGGAGGGCTTCGGAGGGCACGGTGGAGCGAAAATATACAAGCACATATCCGTCCCGTACAGGCGCCTCAAAGGCACAGAGCAACCGAAATCCGTTCCGAGTCGGCTCCAGCAAGCCTACGGCCCGCAGGAGTACCTGCTCAGGCGGCGTATCTATGTTGGGAACGTGCCAAACGGTATAGCGTGCCCACCCCACCGCGAATGCCAGCGTCACCACCCACAAGCGAGGAAAGAGCATTACCAGCCAGCCGAGCCCCAACAGTCCCAGCAGGCTCCAGCGCATCGGTGGAATCCCAAACTCGGCGCATGCCATGCCTCCCATCAGCCCCAGGCACGCCTGCACCGCAGGGCGAGGGCGCAGGACCGCACCTAAGGTTCGCCACGACACAAAAAGCAGAACGGATCGGGGTCTTGGTGAGAGCATCCGCATCCTCGGCACTGTCGCCAGCCCTGCTCGGCGCACCACTTCTCGTAGCGCAAGGTTGCGAGCCGAGCCTGAATGAGGGCATTCCGCAGTCGCGCATCTGCAACTTGGGCGAACTGCATTACGACGGTATCGCGTTCCGCTTCGCTAATCTCGATATCACTCGGCTTGGTGGGTGGTGTTGCCGTTTCGGGGGTGGGCATTTCGGGCTCTGGGGGCAGGTTGGAGCGTACTGTAAAGCGCAGATGACGAAACCGCTCATGCCCGATGCGTTCGTTCAACCGCTGAAGAATAAGCGGCTTTCGGAAGTTCAGCTCCTGCGCCCAAGTTTGCGATAGCACCGCCACCCACAGGGTATCGCCGTCGTAACGCAGCGGGCGTGCCACTTGAGCCACGGCATCCCCCACCAGCTCCCGCCATGCCTTTAAAGCTGAAGCCACCCGAAACGATTCGCTCAGCCCCCACTCCTCCAGTAGACGCGTCAGGCTACGCCCAATCGGATAAAGATCAGTCATCGCGTCTCACCTGCCCTGCTTCGACCACAAAAAGTGCGCTCGTGTCCAGCACTTGTGGCTCAAAAAAGCTGAGGTCGGTACAAGTGAGAAAAATCTGAACCCGTGGGTGCAGGTAAGCGACCAACCGTGCGCGCCGAGGAGGGTCTAAATCCGAGAAGACATCATCCAGAAGCACAACGGGCGGTTCGTCGCGCAGCGACTCGATAAGGGGCACCTCTGAGAGGCGTAGGCTCAGCACACAGGTTCGCTGTTGCCCGTGCGAGGCGAACAAGCGTGCCTCTACGCCGTTCACACAAATGAGAAAGTCGTCGCGATGCGGTCCCAGCAGAGTGGTGCCGCGCTGAATCTCTTCGGTCTCTCGTGCGCGCAGCGCCCCAGCGAACACTTCCGCCCAATCTTCCTCCTTTTCGGGCAGATAGTCCTGTGTTGGGAGCGGGACAGGGACACCCGGCAGGTAGCGCAACTCGATACGTTCTCCTCCCGCCGTGAGTGCGTCGTGGACACTCTGGGCAAACGGGTTGAGCCGTTCCAGAAACTGCTTGCGTGCAGAGAGCAAGCGTGCCCCATACTTGACGAGCTGGGCATTCCATTCGGGGAGGCTCTCTAAAGTTGCGTCGCCTTCTGCATGGGTGCGCAAAAGATTGTTGCGTTGTTCCAGCACGCGCCGATACTGCGCCAGCGAATAGAGATAACGCGAACTGAGCAGGCTAATCTCGGTATCTAAAAATCGGCGCCGATCGGCAGGCTCGCCCTGCACAATCTGGAGGTCCTGACTGGTGAAGCAGACGACGGCGAGTATGCCCCCCCACCCGCTCTGGCGCGTGAGCGGCTGTTCGTTGAGCATTAGGATGCGCTTGCCCCCAGCGACCAGACGGATCTGCACCGATTCCTGAAACGCATCTCGTGTGAAGCAGGCAGACAGGCGCGCCTCCGAAGCCCCCCAGCGAACGAGATCGCTCTCCTTGATAGGGCGTAGGGGCTTCAGCGTGCTGAGATAGTAAATCGCCTCCAGAAGGTTCGTTTTGCCCTGCGCATTCGCTCCAACCAGCACATTCATACGCGGGTCAGGCACAATCTCCGCCTGTGCAAAGTTTCGAAAGTTCCAGAGGCGCAGGGCATCCAGTCGCATCGCGTTTACAGTAGCGGTGTCTTACCCGGAATAGGGACAGGGTCACGGTACGCAGGGGTCTCATAGGTGAGATTAAAAGTGCGTTCCACCAGATTAAGCTTCGAGTTCAAAGCTTGCTCCCATGTGACCAGCTTGCCCGTATAAGCCGACATCCGCCCCATGATAGCAGTCAAGGTGCTTTCAGCGATTTGGCGAGTCTCGTTGATGGGTTCACCCTTGCGAAGGCTTTGAATCAACGCTTGATGCTCCAACACATAGGGGTTGGGCCATCGGGTGTCAGGCTCCCAGCGCGTTTTGCCCCGCACATAGAAGTTGGTGAACTGCTCTAAAAGTGCCTCGCCTTCGCTCCCCACCACGGTATTGGAAACCCGAAAGGCGGTATTATCCCACTGCCGACACATCGCCAGCACGCGAATCCCGTTAGGGTACTCATATTCGATGGCGAAATGGTCGTACACATCACCGTACTCTGGAGCGGTTCGTACCTGACGCCCACCAACTGCCATCGCACTTTTGGGCACACCACCCATGATCCAGGTCATCGCATCGATGTTGTGAACGAACTGCTCAACGGGCTGATCGCCTGCTAGCCAAGTGTAAAATAACCAGTTGCGGAGTTGGTACACCGTTTCGCTCCAATCTGGCTGGCGCGGTTTAACTCCCGGACTGCCTGCATTGTAGTACGCATACATTGCACGCAGCTGACCAATCTGCCCCTCATGGATGCGCCGAACCGCCTCGATGTATCCGGGATGGTGGCGATACTGAGTGCCTGCCACCACAGCAAGCCGTTTCTGCCGGACAATCTCGTCACCCCGCAAAATCATGCGCACCCCCTCTGGGCAAACCGCCACAGGCTTCTCCATAAACACATGCTTGCCCGCCTCAACCGCATACAGAAAATGGAGCGGTCGGAAGGCAGGCGGTGTGCAAAGCAGCACCAGGTCTACCCCACTATCGATCACCTGCTTGTAGGCATCGAAACCGAGAAAGCGGCGTTCGGGTGGCACATCGGCACGCTCTTTGAACTCCTCGCGCAAGCTGGCACAACTGGCATCCAACCGATCCTGAAAGAGGTCGCCCAGCGCGTGGATGACCACGCCCGCGTCCGCACGCAGGCAGTCCATCGCTGCACCTGTCCCACGCCCGCCACAGCCGACGAGCCCCACCTTAATGCGGTCGGAGCCTTGAGCGTGCGCAAAAAGCTCTACAGGCAGGCTACTCAAGGCAAGTGTCGCAGTGATTCCTGCGGTGCCCTTGAGAAACTCTCGGCGAGTCAACCCCTTATTCATTTCCTGCTGGCTCATACCTTATAAGATACCGCACCTCAGCAATTGTTCCTGTTGGTACAGGCAACTGTGGGGCGAAATGCCCTCACAGGATTCTGCGTTCTCCCATCGAATGGGGGGCTATGCAAACCCTATTGTGTGCCACTTGGTGGTTCGGGCGTCGTGCGGTGGAAGCCGCGTGGCAGGCGTGGCAGGAATCGAAAACGAAAGATTCTGCGCGGCGGTTGTTGGAGGCGGTCGTTTTGGGCACTTCAGCGGTGGAGTTGGACCCTGAGGTGATGTCGGTAGGCTTTGGCGGTCTCCCCAATCAGATTGGCGAGGTCGAACTGGATGCGGCGGTGATGGAAGGGGCCCATCTGCGAGCTGGTGCGGTAGCCAGCGTACGGCGGTTCCTTCCCGCTATCCAGATCGCCCAGCGTGTGATGGAGAGGACACCCCACCTGATGCTGGTTGGTGAGGGCGCCGAACGCTTCGCCCTCCAGCAAGGGTTCACGCCACGCAGTCTGCTTACGCAGGAGGCACTTCAGCGGTGGCATACTTGGTACACCGAGCGCCACGCTCCACAAGAGGTCTCGCAAGTGCGGGCAACCAAAACGCACGACACGGTCGGCGTCTTAGGCTGGCATGCGGGGCATGTTGTTGCCGCCTGCTCCACCAGCGGGCTGGCATGGAAAATGCCCGGGCGTGTCGGGGACTCGCCAATCGTTGGTGCTGGACTTTACGCAGACAACGAAGCGGGCGCCGCTGTGTGTACGGGTGTCGGCGAGGAGATTTGGCGGTTCGCTCTTGCCAGCCGAGTGGTCGAGCTGATGCGCGAAGGGGTCTCCGCAAAGCAAGCATGTCAACGGGTAGTCCAGTATATGCTTGCGCGCAAACCCGAAACCGCCCAGATTCAAGCAGCCGTGATTGCCGTCCGCGCCGATGGGGACTATGGCGTCGGCGCCACCCAGCCCGCCAACTTTGAGGCGCACTTCTGCAAAGACGGCGAACTGTTCATTGTGAAGCCATAGCCGTTCGGTATCGTTCGGAATACCTCCTTCAAGGGTTAGATGAATCTTACGCTTGCAGATCGCGGACGCGCTCGCCTGCCTATTCTCACACAGGCAGGCGCCACCCCTGCTGAAACCTACGCCAGTGCCGAGCTGGCGCACTGGCTCCAGCAACTGACAGGCGCACCGTTCGAGAAGATTCCTGTCTCGCCCTACTCGGTACCGCCTTCTGGGATCGTTGTCGGGCATGGCGAGGGGGCACAGAAGCTTTTTCCAGAGGTGCGCCTCCATGAGCTGGGCAGTCATGAACCCCATGGCTAAAGCCAGGGGCTTGCAGCTAGGCCGGGTGGCCCGCCGCGTACGACCGCATACGGGCGGCCCTGCGGATATTCTCCGCAGCGATGGCG
>PSLB01000135.1:0-6486 GCA_040289385.1 Armatimonadota bacterium | reverse complement strand
GCTCGCTGAATCTTGCGGCTCCATTCTCTGATGCGTTCACGCGGGGTTGGCATGCGGGAGTCTCCCTGCCTCCTCCCATGCCCGTTTCAGTCCGTCAATCGCATTGCGCCGAAGCCGATGTATTTAGGACGGCTCAGCCGATCGATGCGTTGGAGCATATCTTCAAAGCAAAGATGATGCTCTTGAAGGTCGCCCCGAACAACGGGGTCGATGGGCAGGACAGGAAAGTCGTTGATATGGACACTCAGGGCGTTGGCGTGTCGGGCAATCTCGAAGGCTTCGGATAAGTTTTGGGTGTAGACCGCCAGCCGATACGGCAGGGGCAAAGCGTTTAGGATGCCCAAAGTGGATGTCAGCGCCTCGTAGGGGTGCAGGATGACCACAGGACCGAACACCGCCTCACGATACAGTTTGCACTGGCTGGGAACATTGGAAAGCAGGGTTGGCATATAGAAGGGGGTTTGGGGTTGACCGCCTGTGAGTTGCTGGGCTCCCTGTGCGATTGCCTCCTCGACCCAGGCGTGGACGCGTTCTACGGCGTGGGAGTTGATCAACGGGGGCAGGGTGGTCGTTTCGTCCATCGGGTTGCCGGGCGTGAGCGATTCCACGCGGGGTATGAGCTGAGCCACCAACGATGCGTAGCGTGTCTTGGGCACCCACACATGCTGCACAGCGCTGGCGGATTGCCCACTCATCATGAATCCGCAGAGCACGATGGCGTCGGTGACCTCTTCCAGCGCGGCGCTTTCGGTCGCCAGCACCACGCTGAACGATTCGAGCTCCGTCTCGATGCGTTTGTTGCCCGCCCCTGCCGAGAGGGTGACCCCCACTTCACGACTGCCGATAAAGGAGAGCAGGTTCACGCCTGTGTGTGCAGCCAGCGTATACCCGATCTCCTCGCCGATGCCTGTGAGGATGCTGAGCGCCTCCTCAGGCACGCCTGCCCGATGGAGCAGGAGCCCCAGTCGAAGCACGGTGAGCGGCGCCTCGCGCGACGGCTTCAAAATGATTGCGTTGCCCGCAGCGATGGCGGGAGCGGTCGTCTGCGCAGCGTGTGCTAAGGGGAGGTTGAACGCTAAAATTGCCGAGACGACCCCCAACGGCTCGCGTGCCCAGAAGCCGAACCGCGAAGCGCCGTCGGTGAACGATTCGGGCGGGAACTGAGTCGCACGCGGGTGGTGGCACGCCTCCGCGGATAATTCGAAGACCATGCGCGCCCGATCCACCTCGATGTGTGCCTCGTGAATCAACTTGCCCGTCTCCTGAACCAGCAGGCTTGCCAGCGAGTGGCGCTCCTGGTGCAGGAGGCGCGCCACTTGCCTGAGGATGTGGGCACGCTCCGACAGCGACTTGGCACGCATCTTCTCCGCACCTCGCTGCGCTAATCGAACCGCCTGATCCACATGCGCCGCCTCTCCACGCGCTACATGATCCAACACCTGCTGGGCATAAGGATCCCACACCTCGACCCAGTGTTCCGCACCCACCAAGTGCCCGCCGATAAGCATCTTCTGCATGGTCTCACCCCAAATAGGCAATCGCCTCGATCTCGATCAGCACGCCTTTCGGCAATCCCGACACCTCAACGGTGGCGCGCGCAGGATACGGTTCACAAAAATAGGTGGCGTAAACCTCGTTCATCGCTTTGAAGTCGTCGAGGTCTTGCAAATAGATGGTGGTCTTCACCACATGCTGGAGGGTAGCGCCTTCCGCATTCAGGATCGCTTGCAAGTTTTGCAGAACTTGGCGCGTTTGCGCCCCAATCCCGCCGGGAACCACCTCGTTCGTGGCGGGGTCTACAGGAATCTGACCTGACAGGAAGAGCCACTCACCGATGCGCACCGCCTGCGAATACGGTCCGATAGGGGGCGGCGCATCTGCTGAGAAGACAGCCTTTTTGCCCATGCCCTACCTCATGTCGGGAGTATACCCGAACCGAATCGGGTATAATCAAGCTCCCATGAGCCGATTTGCCAAGTTTGCTTGGCTGGTGCTGGGCTATCATGTGTTGGTGATTCTTTGGGGTGCTTTTGTGCGCGCCACAGGGTCGGGGGCGGGATGTGGGAGCCACTGGCCGCTCTGCAACGGCGAGGTGATCCCCCGCTCGCCGACTGTTGAGACCCTTATTGAGTTTAGCCATCGTTTGACCAGTGGGCTGGCGGCGGTGTGGGTGCTAGCGCTGGTGATTTGGGCGTTTCGGGCGTTCCCCCGAAAGCATATTGTGCGGTTCGGCGCACTGATGAGTATGCTGTTTATGGTCATCGAGGCGTTGGTGGGGGCAGGGCTGGTGCTATTTGAGCAGGTGGCGGACAATGTGGCGCTGTCGCGCGCCGTGTGGATGGCGGCTCACCTGCTGAACACCTTCATTTTGCTGGCGTGGATCACGCTGATGGCCTGGTGGGCTTCTGGGGGGAGCCGATTCGCGCTTCGGGGACAGGGCGCAGTCGGGTGGGGCGTTTTCGGCGCATTAGTACTGATGACCCTGATTGGCATCAGTGGCGCAGTGACCGCATTAGGCGATACGCTGATGCATCTGGGCGCTATCGAGAAGAACCCTGTGGTCGGCGAGACCCTACTGGCTTTGCGTATCTACCACCCGACTCTGGCGATTCTGATTGCTGGCTACATGATTGTGGTGCTGACCCAAGTGGCGTTGGCGCGCCTGTCAACCCTTGCCCTTCGGCTGGCGATCGGCTTTAACGCGCTCTATCTGCTCCAATTGGGGCTGGGCGCGTTGAATGTGTGGTTCAAAGCCCCTGTCTGGATGCAGTTGGTGCATCTCCTGTTGACCGATGTCCTGTGGATTCTGTTGGTGGTGTTCTCGGCGGGGGTGTTGTCAGTGCAACCGCAGTTGCGCGCTGGGGTACAGGAAGCCCACCCCTCTGCCCTCCCCTGAGCGTCGAACGCTACGGTTTCGAGAGAGACACCAAGCATGGCGCAGAAGTTACGGGACACCCTCTACCGTTGCATGCGTTCACCGCGTGCCTGCGGGGAGCCTCACGCGCCACGGCTTGTGTAGTAGGGGGAACCCCTCCGTCTCGCGCTTCTCAAGGTATTTCAGACAGCAGGCACGGGCTAAGGCGCGAATCCGTTGGATGTAGCTGGCGCGCTCGGTAACGGAGATGCTCCCACGCGCGTCGATCAAGTTGAAAATGTGCGAGCATTTCAACGCCAAATCGAAGGCGGGATGAACCCAGCCCTTCTCCGCGATGCGGGCGCTCTCACGCTCGTACATCTCGAACAGCCGAAAGAGCATCTCTGTGTCAGCCTCTTCGAAGTTGTAGTAGTTATGCTCCAGCTCCGCCAGATAGTCCACATCGGCGTAGGTAATGCCCCGACTCCACTCCAGCTCCCAGACGCTGCTCTTTTTCTGCAGGAGCATGCAGAGCCGCTCGGGACCGTAGGTAATCTCGGCGCAGACCGGATCGCACTCGATTCCGCCCACCTGCTGGAAATAGGTAAACTGAGTGATTTCGGTGCCGTTGAGCCATACTTCCCAGCCCACGCCCGATGCGCCTAACGTCGGGGCTTCCCAGTCGTCTTCCACGAATCGGATGTCATGCATGCTGGGGTCGATGCCAATGGCGCGTAGGCTCTCCAGATAGACATCGACCACATCATCGGGCGAGGGCTTGAGAATCACTTGGTACTGATAGTAGTGCTGAAGGCGCATCGGGTTGCGTGCGTAGCGCCCATCTGCAGGGCGACGCGACGGCTGAACATACGCCACATACCACGGCTCTGGCCCCAACGCCCGCAGGGTGGTATAGGGCGCCATCGTGCCCGCACCCACCTCCACATCGTACGGTTGCAGAATGAGACAGCCGTAGTCCGACCAAAACTGCTCCAGCCGGAAAAGTAGCTCCTGAAAGGTCATCGGCGATTAGTGTACCCGAAACGATTGGGCAACGGCCCGGAACGCCTCGATGGCATGCTCCAGCGCGCAATCGTCCACATCATGGTGCGTCACCAAGCGCAGGCGGTGGGGGTCTATCACCAGACAAAGAACCCCCTGCGCTGCTAGTGCGCGCTCCATCTGCAGGGCAGGCAACTCGGTGACGACATAGACCATGTTGGTCTGCACCGTCCCCAGATCGACTCGGAAGCCGGGCAGTTCGGCAATCGCCTCTGCCAGCCGACGCGCACGCCGATGGTCCTCGGCAAGGCGTTCTATCATGCTGTCCAGTGCCACCAAGCAGGCTGCGGCCAAGACCCCCACCTGACGCATGCCCCCACCGAACAGTTTGCGCACACGGTGTGCCTCCTGAATAAAGGCTTTACTGCCGACCAGCACCGAGCCGACAGGACAGCAAAGCCCCTTGGAGAAGGCGACCATCACCGAGTCTACGGCGCGCGTCCACACCTGCGGTGAGACCCCGAGTGCCACGCTGGCGTTGAACAGGCGGGCGCCATCGAGGTGGATGTGCATCCGATGCAAGTCGGCTATCTGGCGGAAGCGGGGCATCTGCTCCGGGGGGAGGATCGTGCCCCCACAGCGGTTGTGGGTATTTTCGAGGCAGAGCAGGCGCGTGCCGGGCGTGTGATCATCGGCAACCCGAATACAGGTGCGCACCGATTCTGGATCGATCGTGCCCCGCCCAATCGGATAGACATCGGTCTGTACCCCCGACAGCACGGCAGGCCCCGCCAGCTCGTAGTGGAGGATATGGCTCTCCGCATCGACCAAGATCGCATCCATTGGCTGGGTCCAGACCTTGATCGCAATTTCGTTCGCCATCGTGCCAGTGGGGGTGAACAGTCCTGCCTCGTGTCCGAGCAGTTCGGCGACCCGTTCTTGGAGGCGGTTCACGGTGGGGTCTTCCCCGAACACATCGTCGCCGAGCTCGGCGTTGGCCATCGCTTGGCGCATCGCTGGGGTCGGCTGAGTTACGGTGTCGGAACGCAGATCGACTCGCATCGGGGTGTCCGATTCGAGGCAGAGGGCGCTCTTCCTGCTCGGTTTAGGGGGCGTAGGGGAAACGCTCGCGGAATCGGGCGTACTCTTTGTCTATGGCGTCAGGGAGGAGAGGCATCGCGGTGGAGGGGGCGGTGCAGTTGTGTGCCAAGATGAGGCTGTTGACGCGCTGCATCTTCTGTGCGAGGCGGTTCCAGGTTTCTGCGTGCCAGTGTTCGAACTGTTGTGGTTCGGTTGCCTTCATGCGGTGGTACTCGCATTCGGCGATGAGCCAGAGTTGGATGCATTCCTCGCGTAGGCGTTCGATTTCGCGCGCCCGCTCCATCCAGTCAGGCAGGACGCCTGCCGATTTGAGCAAGCGCACGGCAGGGCGCCTCTCTGGTGGGACGAACCACTCCTCGTCTAACGCGAGCGGTTGCCCCACGCCGGGTAGGTTGTCGAAGGCGCCCTCTTCCATCGCCTGTTCGATCTTGCGCTCCGCAATGATTTCAATTACCCGTTGGAAGTCGGGCAGATGCATCGAGTTCTCCCTCTATCCGTTGCCGAGAACATAGAAAGCCACGAACATAGAAAGCCACCCCCGTTATCTATAGGCCGTCCAGCAGTTGCGAACCCTGCTGAATCGCTTCGCGCTCTGAATGGCTGAGGTGGAGTTGTACAATGGCATCTGCCAAATGCACCACCGTATGCTCGTCGCTTTGGCGCAAGGTCTCCAGAAGCGCATCGACCCTTTCGACGGTCAGCCGCCGGCAGTAGATGTCGCCAACTTGCATCACAGGGGCATCCCCGCAGTTGTTGAGGCATTCTACTTCGGTAAGGGTGAACATGCCGTCGGGTGTGGTCTCGCCCAGCGCGATGCCCAGCTTCTGCTGGAGATACTCCAAAATGCGGTAGCCGCCGCAGAGCATGCAGGTCAGATTGGTGCAGACTTCCAGCATGTATTTGCCGACGGGGGTTTTGTTATACATCGTATAGAAGGTGGCGACGCCTTCGACCTCAGCGTAGGAGCGTTTCAGTCTGTAGGCGACCTCTGCGATGGCTTCTGGGGTCAGCTGTCCGCCGTACTCACGTTGGGCAATCCAGAGTGCGGGGAGCATCGTCGATTTCTTGTCAGGGTAGTGGCTGAGCAAGGCTTCCAGTTCCTTCACCGCACGCTCCGAGAAGCGCAGTTCCAGCTCTTCGGGCAGGGGTGGGCGAGGACGCTCAGTAAGCCGAATGATTGCACTGTCCATCACACCCGATTATACCCCATCGTACGCCAACGGGACAGACCTGCGTGTCTGCCCTGTGTTCTGTGTTTGGGTACGGGATTCCGTATGGCGCTCCGGATCGAAGCGGGTCGGCTCACCGCGAAGCGCAAAGGCTGGCGCCGTGCGAGCTGCCGCGTGTGTGCCCGATTTCGAATTGCTCGTAGCCGACGACTGTGTGCCCGCGCGTGCCAGATGATAGAGCGCTGCGGCGCCCGCCGCGCCCAATCCGACGACAGCGAAACGCATGTCATCTCCTCAGAACCTTGACAAGCAAGAGTTCAGGAGGTTCTGCCAGCGAATCGCCTGGCAGGTAAAACTCTT
>PSLB01000134.1:0-6487 GCA_040289385.1 Armatimonadota bacterium | reverse complement strand
GAGTCAAGGCGGTGCTCCTCCCCGGGCCTAAAGGCCGGGGTCTCCGCGCCGCAGTACACGGATAAGGACGGGTACACAGCCAGTTGGGCACTCGGATGTTACACGATTTGCAGGCTTTGCCGAGCGACCGTCCTGTGATGATTCTGAGTGTTCCCGGCCATTATCAGGGCGCGTACATTTGGCGCACCAGCCTCAAGGAGGCATTAGCCCTCTATGCGCCTGACAAGACGGGAAGGGTGTGGTTTCTTTCTCGTTTCACGATGCGCCTGACCCCCTATGTGAGTTTGGTTTCACAGAATGGAAGCTGGCAGTGGCGCCAGCCGCACGATATCTTCCTGCTTCCGGAGGGCGGTACCCTCTATCCGAACTGGCGGGCAGTGGTGCAAATAGAGCCCCATCGCCTAACTCTGCGCGAGATCCCTTCCGGCTACCGATGGCTTACCTTTGAGAAAGGGCGCTGGAAAGAGGTTTCAGAGGATGCCCGCTTGGGGAAGAAGGATCATCTCGTCTATGTGGGCATCGGGCGGGAGCGTAAGGATGCTCAGCACCGCCTGAGCCACGCTTGCGGGGCGTATCATTTTGGAACGGTCGGGCACGCACTCGCCCTCGCCCCAGATAGCGGTGTCGACAGCGCCGAGCAGAACGGCGGAGACGCGGACCCCACGCTTGCGCACCTCCTTCGCCAAGATACGAGTGAACATCAACCCACCCGCTTTGGCACAGCTGTAGGCGCTAAGCCCAGCAAATGCCCGTGCCCCAGCGATCGAAAGGATGTTGACAATCTGTCCTTGCCCCTGTTCCAGCATTGTGGGAAGGACGAGCCGTGTGGTGAGGTACATGCCCTTGAGGTTGACCTCCACGGTCTGCCACCACGCTTGGGGGTCGCTCTGTTCGATAAGCCCCGCCGAAGCAATGGAGCCTGCGTTATTAACAAGGATATCAATGCACCCTTTAATGGCGAGCGCCTCCTGAACTGCCTCACGCATGGCGGTTTCATCGGCGACATCGGCAGGATGCCAGTAAGCTTTCCCCCCGTTTTGGGCAATCCCCTCAGCGGTCGCTTGCAACTGCTCCCTTGTGCGGGCGACCAGGAAGGGAATCGCGCCCTGCTGAGCCAGCAGTTTGGCAATCTCCGCACCGATCCCGCGTCCACCGCCCGTAACTAAAGCCACTTGGTTCGTCAGCGTCTCCATTTCATGAAACTATACCCCACAGCCATCGAGAAGGTATACTCTCTGTTGGAGGTCGAAACCATGCTCAAGCAACAGCTAATCGAAGGGCTGAACACCGATTTGGCCAGCGAGTATCAGGCGATTATCACCTACATCACCTATGCGTCCACCGTAACAGGGATCTATCGCGAGGAGATGAAGGAGTTCTTTATGCGCGAGGTTCCTGATGAACTGCGCCACGCAGAGTTTTTGGCGAACAAGATCGCCGCTTTGGGCGGTCAGCCAACGACCATGCCCATGCCGGTGCCTCAAGCCAGTAATCTGCATGAGATGCTCCAGAATGTGCTCCGCGCCGAAGAGGAGACCATCGAGCGGTACAAACAGCGTCGAGAGCAAGCAGAGCAGTTGGGCGACTTCGGATTGGTCAACGATCTGGAAGAGATCATCTCCGATGAGACGAAGCACAAAGAGGCTTTGGAGATGATCTTGCGTGGGCTGTAGCCTTTATGGAGCAAGCGTCCCCTAATCCCGCACTGTGTGGGGATGAGGGGGAGTCGATCACTCGAACACATACAGTAGGTATTGCGCCAGTCCGATATCGCCTTCCACTGCTAGCTCGCCCAGATTGTAGGCATCCAGCGCGTTCCGCTTACCAGTCAGTACATCGAGCAGGAGCTGAGCGTTCGCCTTGATGGTGGCCTGTGCTTCACTAGGCGAACCGTCTCGGCTGAGAGTTGCTTTTCCTTCGGCAATTCTGAGATAGAAGTCGCCTGCGTCGCTGAGTGCCAGCCGATAGGTGACCTTCAGTTGCCCTGCTCGTTCGGGGCGGAATCGCTTGAGATACTCTTGGAGCTGCTTTTCGACCTCAGCCACGGCACCACCTCCTGTACTTGGTGTGAATCGCGCCAGCATCTCGCGTGCCGACTGGATCATCGCTTGCCCTACCATAGGGCCGACCGACATACTTCGCTCGTAGCGATACAGGTCTAGATAGTAGTCTGCGGGGCAGAGGATGTAGCCCAGCTCGTCGTTCGCCAGGCCAATCAGGAACACAGGGTCGCCATATGGCGCCATCACCTTTTTGAGCATAATCCCGATGTTGGGTAGCACCTCGCCGGGCATGGTGAACAGCACGGCAGAGCCGACACGCAACAGGTGCGACTCGGTGGTGATTTTGTCCCCTTCCAGCGAAGCCCCTTTGGGGATGATCCCTGCAGAGAGGGCTGTTCGGAACTGTTCGTTCTCCAAAGGCAAGCTATAGGTCATAACAGCATGTTCCAACGCAACGGTGTCAGTGAACTGGGCGTTAGCGATGGCTTCAAGGGCTTTGGTAGCAATGAGGGTGCCGTACCGTTCTGCGCGCTCCCAATCCTGCGGACCCGTGTAGTTAGGGTTCGGGGCGGGGGAGACCATCCCGCCTAAAGCGCCGTTGGCGAAGATGGCGACACCCCCTCCGCGCGATTCGACCACCTGATAATACCAGTTCGGGAAGTCGGCCGTGAGTTTGTCGCTATTGAGCACTTCCGGATGGCATGCGAAGTTAGTCAGGGTGGCGATGGGCTTGCCATCGGCTTTACTGCGCACTTGGAGCACCGTGGCTTCGGTATCGAGAATCTCTTTCACGCGATAGTTGTAGGCCACGCCGTCTATGTTGGTTTTGGCGAACCCTATAGTGGCGGGTTGGAGCTTGCTGGCGGCTTCGTCGATGGTCTTCGCAGTGGTCTCGATGACAAAGTTTACATACTCCTCATCGCGTCCGGATCGACCTGGCGGTCCCCAAAGCCCGATGGTATCAGGGGCGGAATGCCCATGGGTGCAAGCGACGATGACGCGGTCTTGCGGAACTGAACGCACCTTTTGACGGATTTTTTGCACATCGTCGCGCAGGAGCCCCAACAGGTCGCAGACGGCGATCGCCACGCGTTCGGAGCCCACCTGCAGCACCAGCGCGCGCACCCAGATGTCGTCATGGACGCCCCCAGTATTGGGGCGGTTCGACGAATAGCCTGCTAAGTAGACCCGTTTCGTCGGTGTGATCTTATTGACCGCAGCGCCCGCCAGCAATCCCTGGCTCCAACCGTTGAACAACAGTAGCAAACCCAGTAATAGCATCGATATGCGCATCGTTTTTGTTCACCTCCAACTGCTGAACGGTTATTCGAGAGGGTTGGGGCGATTCCTGCTTATTCGTCCAGTGTTTCGGCGGAAGCCATTCGCAAAAAGGCTTGAATTTTGGGGTGATCCGATTGGCGGATGGCTTCGGGTGTGCCTTCTGCAACGACCTGCCCCTCGTCGAGAACCACGATTCGGTCGGTAGTGCGGAAGAGGCTGTTCACATCGTGCGACACGACGACCGCCGTCAGCCCCAACTCGCGGTTGAGTCGGCGAATCAGGCGGTCGATCTGGTAGGCGTTAGCGGGGTCTAACCCGCTGGTGGGCTCGTCGAAAAGGACCATGCGCGGGTCTAAGGCGAGGGCGCGTGCCAGCCCCACTCGCTTGCGCATCCCGCCCGATAGCTGGGAGGGGTAGAGCGATTCCGTGCCCTCCAGCCCGACCCAAGCAAGTCGTTCCTGTACGACGCGGTCGATTGCACTACGGGGAAGCTTGCGATGGCGCTCCAGCCCGAAGGCGATGTTCTCGTACACGGTCAGAAAGTCGAACAGCGCTGCGTATTGAAACACAATGCCCAGTCGCAGGCGCAGGGGCATTTTGGCGCGCTCGCTTAAGGGGACGATGTTGATCTCTTCAATCCAGATTTCACCCGATGTGGGACGCAGCAGCCCAGCGATGCACTTCAGCAGGGTGGTCTTGCCGCTACCCGACGCGCCCATAATCCCCACAATCTCGCCCGAACATGCATGAAACGGAACCCCCTTGAGAATGGGTTTGCCGTCCACTTGGTAGACCAGATCGTGAACCCGAATCGCGTAGGGCGTGTTCATCGCTTCGCAAAGAGGGCATCTGCCAAAAAGTAGTTGGCGGCAAACACCAGCACCATCGACAAAACGACGGCGCGCATCGTGGCATGCCCGACACCAGCAGCGCCCCCTCGCGCTCCTAGCCCCTGTTGACAACTGACCATGATAATAATCATCGCGAAGGCGACCGTTTTGATAAGTCCGCCGAGAAAATCGAACGGCTCCACGAAGAGCTGAATCGAGCGCAGATAGGTGGACAAGCCAATATCGAACGCACTGGTAACGACCGCTCCACCCAGCACTCCAGCAAGGTTCGCCACCGTACCCAACAAGGGGAACATCACCAGTCCGGCGATCAATCGAGGCACGACCAGATACTGGATGGGGCTTACGGCAAGCGCGCGGAGGGCATCAATTTGCTCGGTAATTTTCATCGTGCCCAACTGCGCGGCGATGGCGGAGCCACAGCGCGCCGTGACCATGATGCCTGTGAGAATGGGCGCCAGCTCGCGTGCCAGTGCCAATCCCGTGGCGCCCCCCACAAAGCTGGCGCCGCCCACCCGCACCAGAAGCGACGCAGAATAGAGGGTGATGACCGCCCCTGTGAAGGCACTGGTTAGCACCACGATGGGGACAGAAGTGACGCCGATAAACGCCATCTGGTGGAGCGTCTCACGCCACTCTTTGCGTCCCCAAACCAGTCCGCGCAGAGTGGCTAAAAACAGCAACGCCAGCGCGCCCAGAAACGCCAACGCCGCCTGCACGGCACTAGGACGACGCGGTGCCTCGTCGTCCAGCCAGATGAGTTCCTCCCGCACGCTGATTATAGTACCCCAAGGCAGGAACCGTTGCCGAGAACATAGAAAACTGTTTCCGACACCCGCCCAGGCAGGGGTGCCGGCCTTACGCGCCTGCGCGCCGCCGGCTTCCCGCTTGGACCGCCGACCCTAAAGCCGGTCTTCCGTCCCGTCCACGGGCGTTTTCCGTCTCCGGTCCACTCCCGGCGACGGCGGCTGCCAGGGCCGCACTGATAGATTATACCACAAGCAATCACTGTTATCTATAGGACGTCCAGTAGTTGCGAACCCCTCTGTGCAGTTTTGCCGCTCCTGTGCCGATAATTGGGGGAGGATGGCACAGCCTGCCCCCTTTCCCGAACCCGAAGAAGAGCGCTCCCCCTTGTGGGTCATTCAGGAGGCGTTTGAGAGCGACGAGACGCCTCTGGAACACCCACAGGACCTCTATATTGCGCATCTGTTACAGAGCCTACCGAAAGAGCTTGTCGATTCGTTCACGCCCGAACAGTACAGCTCGCTCAAGCAGGCTCTACGGCAGTACCATCGTCGCCACCTGATCGATGTGCGGGGGATCATCCCGATTCTTTTCGTACGCTACTACTTTGTCTTTCTGTTTGGTCGGGATCGGCGGCAGCGCTCCGACTTGGTTGCGTTCGACCGTCGCAGTGAGAAGGAGCGTGTTGCCACACTAATCGGTTGGCTGGTGATGGGGCTCATCTTAACGATGCTTTTACTGGGAGCCCTCGGCACCACGCGTCTACTAAGCGGATGGTGCACCTTCCTGCCTAACCATGCCCCAACAGAGCGGTTATTCCGACTCTGGGGCGTTAATGGTCAGCACAGGACAGGTAGGATGGCGCACAATCTTCTCCGTGACCGAGCCGAACACGAACCGTTTCCAGCCACTGCGCCCGTGAGTGGCAATCACAATCAGATCGATCCCCTTCTCTTTGTGGTAGGCGATAATCTCGTCGGCAGGCTCGCCCCATACCACCGTTGCAAAGGTGGTCAGGTGCTTCGGAATGCGCTGTTCGATCAACTCCTGCATCGAGCGTTCCGCTGCCTCTTTCAGTTCCATCTCGTAGAGCGGAATCTCCACGTTCACCGGTACAGGAACCCCATGCAGAGGGGGCACCACATGCAGAAGGTGCAGCTCTGCCTGAAAATGGTCTGCCAGCTCAATCGCCATATCCAGCGCATGGTAGGACGGCTCGCCGAAGTCCGTCGGTGCCAGTATCTTCTTAAAGGGTAGCCCCATGGAACGCCTCCCATGTTAAGGGTACCTGTTTTGTGGGCGGTATCTGGTATACTCTCTTGTTCCACGCACGCGGAATCGTCTCACGCTACCATATCTTTTGATAGATGTATTGGTATTATAGTGGTGTTTCCACTGAAAGATAGTTAGGGACACGGAATGCCGTGCCCCTATTTAGAGAGATGGCTGTACAGTTCCCTCGAGGCGGTTGTCGGAGACATTGGCGTTTCATCCGTGTACTGCGGCGCGGAGACCCCGGCCTTTAGGCCCGGGGAGGAGCACCGCCTTGACTCCTCTCGGGTGGTATCATCTCCTCAGAACCTTGACAAGCAAGAGTTCAGGAGG
>PSLB01000133.1:0-6536 GCA_040289385.1 Armatimonadota bacterium | reverse complement strand
AGGGGAGGACTTCAAAAGGGGAGAACGGAGACCGACTTCACCACGAGCGCCAACGCAATCCCCAGCATGCCGACCAGCCCCATGCCGCAGAAGAACCCAGCCAACAGCACGGGCGCGTAGCGGAACCAGTTCTCCTCACCAAACCGCTTCTTGAAGTAGCGACGCCCTAGCCATGCCCCCAACAGACGCGGCAGCGTGAAGTGCGGCAGTTGACCGACACCCCCCACCAAACCGTAAAACAGCAGAATGGGCAGCTTAAAACTGTTGAACATCCAAAACAGCGCTAATCCCGACACGAACCCGATCCCGATTCGGGGGATATTGAGCGCACCCAGCACCAGATCGCGCATCGCACTGTCGGGACGGTTAATCTGCTTCCAGACCGCCTCCATCTGGGCGTAGTACGGCCACATTTTTTGAGCATAAGGGAACAGAGTGGACGGAATCGGGCTGGCACTCCAGAAGAACGACCAGAACAGGAAGCTGGCGATCAGAATCACGAAGAACATCGCCGCCTCCGCTTTGAAGATGCTCGTGAACTTCGTGCCGGTTAGCTCCACCTCGCGGAACCGTTGCGCTGCCCAGCCATGATCGTACAGCGGAAGCGGCGCGTACCAAATGTCTACCTTCGGGTAGCGACTGCTGATAACCGCCACCTCTTTCAAAAACGGCACCGAGACCCCCTGACCCGTAATCCCGATCATTCGCGCCGAAACATAGCTGTTGAGCGGGCTCCAGAGTAAACCGAACACGCCCACAATCCACAGCGGGAAGTCGGGCACAAGCCAGCGACAGAGCAGAATGTACGAAATCACCGAGACGAACCACACGGCAATCGGGATCCACAGGGGCGGGTCGCCTCGACCCGCAGGCGGGATCGCCCCACGCTCACGCAGACGGCGGGCATGCCGATACTCGCGCACCGTCTTGACCACCATCGATACGCCAATCACCGCTACTGCCAGCTGAAGCCCCACTATAATCGCTAACCAAAAATCCAAATCTGCCGAGAGCTTCGTCTGCAAGGCAGGCGAATTGGGTTGCCAACTCGGAATTAGCCCCGCACGATACAAAATCGGGTTCGCCACGATATAGGTCAACACCGAACTGATTGCCGAGCCAATCAGAATCTGATAAGGCAACACGAACCCCACCAGCACCTCGCCTAAATTAATCGAGATTCCCACAATCGCTGTGGGGAGAGAACTCTCCACGCTGGGGGTCAAATCCAAAAATGGAATGGGGATCAGGGTCACCGCATTCCCGAACAGCACGCCTGTGAACACGGGCACGCCTACATAGAACAGTCCGAAGCCCATCCCGATTACCGCCCCGGTGGAGAACACGCCCCAGCGCCACGATTCCTCGCGATGCCCCGCCTCCGCCAGCGCTAATGCTCCAGAAGCCGCCACAGGCGCCAACGGAAACGGCAACCGCTCCACATCTGAAGTGGCACGAAACATCATGTAGCCCATGCTCAACCAACTGGCACGCCCTAAAATCTCCGTCAACAGCAAAACGAACAACGGAAGCATCCATTCCAGACGGAAAAAGGTGCGCAACCGCAACGCTTCCGAATCAGGGGCAGGCACGGCCCAGTGCGGAATCTCCTTCGCAATCGGAGCAGCAGGCGCCGACTGCACGAAAAACTGATCCCATATCTTCCACTGGAGAGGTCCCCCCGAAAGCCCGTATGCCCCAGCACCCATCGCCGTCAAAGACGCAGCGATGTAGTAAAGCATATAAATCTCCTGACGCTTAAGGGGCTGAAGCGAACGACGCATCACCTCCGCAAACAGCACAATGGTGACCCACTCCGCCGCCGCACCTAAGCCCACACCCGCCACCAGACCCATGTAGATACTGCCCGGAAGCATCACAAACGCCACAAACAACAGTCCGAGAACGGTTCGAAAGGTGAAGCCGTCCTCGAACTGATGCGCCTCCGCAGAGATCTCCGCCGCAGTCTGGCGTGCCTTCTGAAGTTCGTCGGCCACAACCATAAGTAACCCTCGGTTTCGTTGTCCACACCGAGAATCCTGCAAGCGCGTGGCCCCTCTACTCGCTTGTCGCGAGGAAGAAGACCGACAGCACGAGGGGCTTCACTTCAGCACAACCGTGCCTAAATCGATCGGCGTGCTGAGGTTCACCACCGTGACAGTCCGCTCCGCCCGAAGCTCCGCTTTAGAAAACACCAACCGATAATTACCTGGAAGCAACCACAAGGCAAACTGCCCCGAAGTGTTATTGATCACCTCGGTCTCTCTCGGGGTTTCTGCATCGGGCGGGCTATAGATACGCACCAGCGTCCCTCTGGGGTCACCGTCTGCAATTTGCACAGTACCTCGTACATTGCCTGGGGCATTTGGCGGGTTATCGTCGCTTTGAGGGGCGATTGCGATATCTTCCAGTGTAATGATGTCGTCGATAGGAGAGACATCTACCCGAAAGCTCTGCGGTACAAACCCCTCTTTCTCGACAAGTCCCTCAGGATCTAATACACCATTAGGGTCAAAGGGTACATCGTTGAGAGTGAACTTGCCGTCGGTCTCATTACTGGTCGTGCGTTGTCCCAAGAGGCTGACGGTCGCTCCCCCGACGGGGGATTGATTGAGCGCGTTGATAATCCGTCCCTGCACGGCAACCTTTTTGGGGCTCACATAGAAAACGCCCAAATCGTTGACCTGATCGGTGCGCAAGGGAGGGAGAGCGAATGTGTATTCAGGGTAGGAATTGGCTTTTACAGTCAGTTGACTCGTGTTAGGTGGCACGCGGAGGGTGAAACTGCCATCTTGCGTATCGGTCTGCGTGGTCGCCCCACCCGCCTCCACAACCGCAGGTGGGTTCGGAGGGTTGCCTGTGCCTACCAGAGCCACCCTCCCCTTAATGACCACTTCCCCGAAGCCACCGCCGCCTCCGCAGCCCGTTAGAAGCCAAACCCATAAAGCACATAAGAGCCAAAAAAGTCGCTTGCGCATCGTTTTTTACCTCACCAGAAGGATAGGGGTGGCGTATCGTGCCGTGCGCCCTTCAGCATCGACCGCCTCGATGTGAAGCTGATAAGTGCCCGGAGGCAGCACACGCTCCTGAGTATCGCGTCCGTCCCAGTGCAGGCTCTGCGTCCCTGCACGAGTCGCTCGCGTCGGTTGGAGCAGGCGTAAGGTTTCGCCACGCGCCGAGCGGATCTCCGCCTTTACGCTTGCATCGCCTGTGAGCTGGTACTCGATGGTGAACCCTCCTCCACGCGTGGGAGCCACCCGTACCTGCGCGATGCGCACAGGCGTAGTCAACGAGGGCTCGACCACCACTCGCAAACTGTGCAATTCCCCTGGGGTGAAGCGGTAGAAGCTCTGCTGGCGCATATCGACCCGATTGCCCGTGACGGGGTCTTCTAACCAAAGCCGCCAGCGCCGGGCCGTAGTCGCAGGCAGCTGCCATGTGAGGGTATGTTCCGTGTTCGGTTCTGCTGGGGTGATTTGCAACGCCCATACCTGCCGTCCCACAGGGGGACGCATAGCTTGCATGCGCAAGGTTCCCGCGTCCTCTGCGATTCCGAAGCCCATCATGCCGGGCAGAAGCGGTGGCATTTCGGTATCCCACAGCCCTGCGTGCGTGCGGGCGTTCGGGTCTAAACCCACTCTCAACACGCTCCCCCCGGCTCTTGATTGGAGGGTGAGCTCCATTATCCACGCAGGTTGCCACGACGAGTCTCGGCTACGAGAGCGTGACGAAGTAGACGGTGTGGGCGTTGGGATCAGCAAAGTGACCCCCTCAGAACGTAAGACACGCACCCAGTAGGCTTTGCCCGGCTCCAATTGGGTTGCCTGCACATAGCCTCCAACACTCCCCAGCGTGAAGATTTTGTTCCCTACCAAAGGCGGCTGACCTCCTATCGATTCGGTGGCCGTTTCCCACGAGACAGGGGAATCGAGCCGCCACACCACCTGAAGATCTTGCACTGCTACAGGAGCGTTGAAGGGCATCCCGATAAGGTTCCAACCTGGCTGGAGCGCAATTGCAAAGGGTCGGTCGGCAGGGGGCGGTTCGCCTGTAATGGTGCGATCGAGCCCTCCATCAGGCACGCGCAAAAAGTAGCCAACCCCCGGTGCAGGAGCAGGCGTCTCGGGGTAGTAAGTATAGGCAAAACGCTCCTGACGCCAGTGAGCCAGACGAAGCGAATCGGCAGGAATACCCAATACCTTCGCCATGTCGGTCTCGTACGGACGCAAAGGGAGACTGATCATCTGTAGCCATGCAGAGCGCTGAAGCCGAAAACTGCCTGCTGGCGCGTTCAACCGTGCCAACACGTACTGAAAGCCCAGCCCCTTGTTGACCTGAACACGCCCCACCTCCACCCCCTGACGGTAGAACACCATCCGCACCACGGCTTCTTGGTTCATCGCCGATTCGGGCATCTGCATGCCGAAAGCGCCTTTGGTCACCTCCACCGCCTGACGAATAGTTTCCGTGCCCCCATTCGGCTGTGCTACCTCCATCGTGATTTCCACACTACCATCGTCCAACCCATACACCACCCCAAACAGGTTGTTGCGCCTCGTCGCTGTTTGAACCTTGCTACTGGGATATGCCACTTGGGCATTCTCCGTGCCCACTGAGAAGTCGACCGTAAGGCGCTGATTGGCGGTCTCCGCTCCAACGAAGCTGGGCACTACTGCGCCCGTGCCTACACGAATATCGACACGCTCATACTGAGGCGAAAGGGTCAGTCGCCGGAGGGCGTAATCCCAATAGATGGGATAGCTTGTGCCGTTCAGCATGGCCTCGTCCCAGCCACCACCGCTGCGGGTGGTTTGAAAATAGGTCAGGAACACGGTAAAGACCGCCTCCTCGTCAGGTTGCACACTTGAGACATAGGGAAACATCTGAGCGTGGAGTTTGCGCCCGTAGGTAACGCTGGTGTCCAAAATCCACTGATGGCGAACCCACTGCTCGAAAGCAATCCCCTCTACCGTAGGGTTCCGGTTGCCTGAGATCTGGGTCAGGGCTTGACGAGCCAGATTCAATAGCGCGCTGGTATCGTTGCGTAGGGCTTCATGGTAGTTCTGATAATAGAGGCGGTTAAACTCCCGGAAGAATGTGGGGTACTCCATCGCCACCTTAAGCCATACGCTCCCCGCCATCAGGTAGCGCACCAGCCAAATCCCTCCTGTAGTCCCCCCTTGAATCCCCGTCTGGCGCAGAGAGGGCGCAATAAAGCTGGGACTACCCAGCACGGGTTGATTCCACGCGTCGTAGTAGGATCGCGCATCGTAGGTGTTCTCCAGCGTGAGTGCAATAGATTTGGCGTCCAGCCCAATTTGTGTCGCAAAAAGGGGCTTCCGAGCCACCCGCGCCGTGACGGCACGCGCAAACCCCTCCTCCCACGCATCGAATGCGAAGCCGACATCCGCATGGAATGCCAGCACCACCAAATGGAGCAGGTTCACCGCCGCCGCTTCGGCGGATCTGTAAACCGGAAATAGGAAGCGATTGTTGGAAACATCGTAAATCCCGCCGATAACCGCATCGCGATCGCCAATTGAGTCATCGTAGTTGACAACCTGAATGGTGAGGGTGCGAGCAGGCTTGCCGTATTCTGCCTCAACCAGAGGAGGTACGATATCCAGCACACGCTGAAGCAAGTTCTTGTAATGCCCTGGAAAAGGGTTCTCGCCGTCCACAACCTCAAATGACAGGGTTCCATTACCCAGCCCCCCATCGCGCGAGCGAGTGGGCAAAAGCAACTGCCCGTTCCTCCGCAAAACCACCGTATGAATCAGAGGAACCCGATAGTCGTTGGGCAAAAGACCATACTGCTTGTAAAGTCGGATCAGCGTGCGAACGCCTTGAATCTGGGCGCGCGCCACCTGCTCCACCCGCTGGCGAACCAGCCTGTCAATCGCCTCCGCCGAACGCCCCACACGGTCTATATCTACGATCACCAAGTTCTGAGGACCGTTACTGACCGCCGCAAACGGCTTATTAACCACATTCCGATAGATCTGCCCGCACGCACTCACCACGAGCGTGCCCAGCAAAGCCCAGCAAAGCAACATCCGTGCTTTCATCGTTCAGTCCTTAGACGCCTGACGTATACAAACCGTTTCTTAGTGTATCCAACACCGTTGCCGAAAACATAGAAATCTGTTCCCGACACCCGCCCAGGCGGGGGCGCCGGTCTTACGCGCTTGCGCGCCGCCGGCTTCCCGTTTCGTCCGGGACTGCCGACGCCAGGGTCGGTCTTACGTCCCGTCCGCGGGCGTTTTGCGTCTCCTGTCCACTCCCGGCGACGGCGGCCGCAAGGGCCGCAAGGTTCCGCGCCGCGTTCTCGTCCCGGTCCAGGACAAGGCCGCACGCGTCGCACCGGAAGGTGCGCTCCCACAGGGGGAGGTCCGGCTTGACCGCCCCGCAACCGGAGCAGGTCCTGCTGCTCGGCCAGAACCGGTCCGCCTCCACGAGGCGCGAGCCATACCAGACGCACTTGTACGCCAGCATCCTCCGGAGCTCGGCCGGAGCAGTGTCAGCGACCGCCCGCG
>PSLB01000132.1:0-6554 GCA_040289385.1 Armatimonadota bacterium | reverse complement strand
GGTAGGTGGCGTGGTGCAGCCGGACGCCATTCTTCTCCCGATGCGCCCAACCATAAGCAGCGACGGTGTTGAAGCACTCGGCGTGCTGACGCAGTGTCTCCAGGAGCACACCCACCTGCTCAGGGGTTGGATTTGGCCGAAGCCGGATCGTTCGCTGCATGTTCATACACTACCACCTTTTGCGAAAGGAGGTGAGGCGGCGCTCCTCCCCATGCCTAAAGGCCTGGGTCTCCGCGCCGCAGTACACGGATGAAGCGCGGTGCCTTACTGATTAACACGGCGCGTGGCAGTGTGGTGGATACTGAAGCGTTGCTCTGGGCACTCGATGAGGGCATTCTTTCTGGGGCAGGGATCGATGTGATTGAGGGTGAGGAGTATATCAAAGAGGAGAGTGCCATGCTACACACCCCGATTGCGGAACAGACGCTGCGCCAAGTGGTACAAGCCTATCTGCTGATGCGACGCGAGAATGTGGTGTTTACTCCCCATATCGCTTTCAACAGTCGCGAAGCGGTTCAGCGCATCCTCGACACCACTTTGCACAACCTGCGAGCCTATCTTGAAGGTCAGCCCCAAAATGTGGTCTCTATCTGACCCCTGCAAGAGCGCTCTGAGGTGTTGAGGCGCGCTCCCCCTTGATTTTTGATCCTCAGATAGGCTATAATATAGGGTGATGCAGACGCACTACTCAGTTCGGTTCAGTTCAGAACGATGGAGCACAGGCTCCTGGTTCGGCACGCGTGGGCGGTACCGTTGCCGTCTCCAGCGGCGTGTTCGGAACGGGGAGCCTGCACGGGTGTGTGCGTCTGGCTCCCCATTTTTAATTCAGGAGGTCGCCTATCGATGCCAGAGGTCTTAGTGCTAAATCAGAACTATGAGCCGTTGAATATCTGCACCATGCGCCGTGCCGTCAACATGCTGTTGACGGGCAAGGCGGAGGTGGTGCGCACGAACGGGCACTATGTACGCACGGTAAACGGAGGCTTTGAGGCGCCCTCTGTGGTGCGTTTGCGCTACATGATTAAGCGACCTCTGACTCAGGTGCGGGTCAGCCGTCGCGCCATTCTCGCACGCGACAGCTATACCTGCCAGTATTGCGGGCATGTCTCCAAAGAGCTAACGGTGGACCATGTCGTGCCGCGCAGTATGGGTGGGGGCGACAGTTGGGAGAATCTGGTGGCGTGCTGCCGCAAGTGCAACTTAATTAAGGGCGACCGCACGCCTGGTCAGGCGGGAATGAAGCTGCTGCGCAAGCCGCGCCGTCCGAACTTCGTGCCCTACCTCAGCTTAACTCAGTATGTGAAGGCGATCTCTCGCGAAGCGTGGCGCGACTTTCTGCCGCTTTACGATGGCTTCACGCCGGAGACTTCAGGGTCAGCACCAGAGGTATAAAGTCAGGTCAGCGTACAACTCTACGCCCATCGTACACCGGCGCAACCCGCTTCAGCTTACGAAGGTAGTCCGCTACCACATCTACCACATCAAGCCTTTTGCGTCCTGTATCTGTATAGGGGATCCCCATCTCTTTGAGGGCGCGATCCGCAAAGTACGAGTTGGTCGTTCCCTTATAGAGTTTTTCGTCTTGGATGGGTTTGCCGTTGATGGTGGCTTCCACCAGTCGCCCTCCTTCCACGCGATAGCGGATCCCACTGACCGCAGGGCGATGGCGTTCGAGAAGTGCCTTCAGGTCGCGCCCGCGAATCTCGAAGCGTACCACCGTGTTGCCGAAGGGAAGCATCCGCACAAGATCGTAGTAGGTAATGGGACCCTTTGCCAGCTCGATGCGTACCCCAAACATATTCTGCACATCGAAGTCCACGCCAAAGGTTGCCCGCAACGCATCGCTAACCAGATTGTAGTGGGCGTAGTCATCGCCTCGCTGAACGAAATCGTCTTGAGCAGTTCCCACCACCTGCCCGTACTTTCGGGCGATGCGTTTCCAGTAGCGGTCTAACACCTTACGCGTGGTAGGGTCTTCTGGGATCGCAGCGGTGATGGGAATGAGCTGTCCCTGATAAGCGACCAGCTCCCAGCGATTGGTTTCGGGGTTGCGCCAGAAGTTGAGGTCGAGCCGTCCCAGTTCGCCACCCCATTGGTGGGCTTGCACGATGAGGGTTGCGCCCAGGTTCGGTGCGTCCTTTTTGCCCCATTCGATGAGGGTGGGGCGCTCCAGTCGAGTGTGGGAATGCCCGCCGACAATCACATCGATGCCGGGCACCGCGCGTGCCAACCGTTGGTCCTCCTCATAGCCCAGATGCGAAATAAGAATCACCAGATCTGCTTGAGACCGCAGTTGGGGCACCAGTTCGCGTGCGGTTTCGAAGGGGTCTAAGATGTCGACTCCGTCGCGTGCGCCTCGATAGTTCTGCGTGTCGCGCACGACAAGCCCAAAGAGTGCAATTTTGAGTCCGAACCGTTCCACAATCACATACGGGGGGCAGAGCGGTTGCCCTGTGGCGCGCAGGCGCGCGTTGGCTAACACGGTGGTAAAATGGCTCATCGCCAGCAGCTTTTGGATTTGCGGGAGCGTGTTGCTGAACTCGTGGTTGCCCAGTGTGGCGAACTCGTATCCGAGTGCGTTCATACATGCGACATCCGCCTCGCCTTTGAACTCCAACGAGAAGGGCGTGCCGTCCATATAGTCGCCTGCATCGATGAGCAGGGTCTGTCCGTGAAGGGATTGGCGCAAGGTGTGGATGAGCGTGGCGCGTCGGGCAACGCCACCAATGTCTCGTTTGGAGGGGAGCGCGGCGCTGGGCGAGTTGGGGTCAATTCCTTCGGGGTAGCTGAAAGGGAGCAAGTGTCCGTGCGTGTCGTTGGTATGCAGAATCGTGATTCGGAGCCATCGCCCGTCAGGGCTGAGGGCAGCACTCAGATGGAGACTCAGCCCCAGCAGGCTAAGCGTGAGAAGCCACCGTCTCATGCCTTGTTCTCCGTTTTTTTGGTTTTGAGTCGCGCTGCGCGTCGGCGTGCTTTAAGACGCTTTAGGCGTCGGTGTCGCCGTTGGCGCAGTTCTCGGTCGCGCATTCGCATCGATGGTAAACCTCCTTCGTAGAATCTGGAGCAATTAGGATACCTGAATCGGTCGCATCGGCAGGCTGGAAGGTGTAGTAGACGATTCGTCGCCCATCGGGCTTGACTTCGGTGCGCTTGTGCATGCGCCACCGCCCGACTATCTGCTGGTTCCCTGCCATGCCAGCGCTCCTCCGCCGAGAATGCCCGCGTCGTCGGTGCGTTCTGCGGGCACGATTCGGCAGTTTTCCAGCAAGGTGGGGATTGTGTAGGTTCGCACGGTACGGTGAATGGCACGGAAGAGCGGTTCCCCAGCTTTGGAGATTTGCCCTCCGATGGCGACCACTTCGGGGTTGAAGATATGGATATACGAAGTGATGGCGATGCCCAGATAGGTTCCGATTTGCTCCCAAACGGCTTCAGCGATGGGGTCACCCTGTTCGTAGGCGCGGCTGACCAGAGCGGGCGTGATCCGCGCGGGGTCGCCGTTTGTGAGAGCGTTCAGTTTGCTTTCTGGGTGGCGCCGTGCCATTTCGCGTGCCAGCTCGACAATCGCATCGCGTCGGGTATACGCCTCGATACAGCCTCGTGCCCCGCAGCCGCATCGCGGTCCGTTGGGATCGATGATCACATGCCCCAATTCGCCCGCCCCACCGCTCACCCCCACCAACAGAACCCCGCCATCCCATTCGGCAGAACCTTGCACTTGCGCGCGCGTGAGCACGACCCCCCCCCCAATGCCCGTTCCCAAGGTGAGCATTACCAACCCTTTTGCAGTGCCGCGCCCAGAGCCGTAGTAATATTCGCCCAGAGCAGCGAGGTTCGCATCGTTGCCCATGACCACAGGGATGCCCAGCCGCTCCTGAACTGCTTCTGCCAGGGGGATGTTTTGCCATGCCTCAAATAACCCCTCGCGAAACGCACCGAAGTTGGGTGCCCATCGGACCGTTCCGTGCTCCGAATCGATATGTCCTGGCACCGCCATGCCGATGGCGCCCAGCGATTGGGGGGGTACGCCAGAGCGTTCAATCGCTTGATTCAGGGTCAGCACGATCTGTTCCAGAGTGGCTTGGAACCCTTCTTGGGCACGCGAAGGGTTCTGCACAGGAGGCGCCATCAGCTCACCCGCACGGGTGAGCACCCCTGCACGCACATTCGTGCCACCTAAATCGACCCCGATGACCGCCTGAACCGCCATATCGACTCAGAGTATACCCGTCGGGTATAATCCCGTTGGAGGTAAGGCGATGAAGCCCGCAACGATGGAACGTGCAGGACTACCGAAGGTTGAGTTTCTCCGGTTGATGATGCTCTCACGCGAAGGTGACCGACGCGAAGGCATTCTCATGCGTCAAGGCAAGGGCTGGTTCCAAGTGCCCGGCATGGGGCATGAGGCACTGGCGGCGGTGGCTTATCACCTGCGCCCCGATGACTATCTCTATCCGACCTATCGCGATCGTGCGCTGATGCTGGCACGCGGGATGACCACGCGCGAGATTGCGCTCGATTTTCTGGCGCGTGCAGGCTCTAGCTCCGATGGGCGCAACATGCCCGCTCACTACTCTTCGCGCCCACTGAATGTGTTCTCGGTCGCCACGCCGACAGGTTCCCAGTGCTTGCCTGCAGTAGGGACGGCGTGGGGAATCAAGATGGCAGGCGACGACCGCGTGGTTCTCTGTAATATTGGCGACGCCGCAACACGGCAGGGTGAATTTTATGAGGCGGTCTGCTTTGCGATTCAGGAAAACCTGCCCATCGTCTTTATGGTAGAGGATAACCAGTACGGTATCAGCACCCCCACGCGTCGAATGCTTCCGATGCGTTTGGGCGTCTTCGACGAGCGGTGGGTGGTGTTCGTGAATGGGCGAGATGCATTAGAAGTGTACGAAAAGAGTGGGGAAGCGATTCGCAAGGCGCGCAGTGGGGGCGGTCCGACGATTCTATGGTGTGAGATCGACCGCTTGAGTTCGCATACCAGCGCAGACGATCACCGCGTCTACCGCCCGGCGGAAGAGATCGAAGCGATGCAGGCGCGCGACCCCATCAAGCTCTTTGCGGAACATCTCATCAGCACCAATGAGCTGACCCGTGCCGAGTGGGAACAAATGCAGGCGGCTGTGGTCCAAGAAGTCGATCCTATCTATCAGGAAGTTGAGCGCGTGCCCCTACCGAACCCAGCGTTCGTGTTAGACCATCTCTTCGGGGATCCCCCTGCCCAATACCGTCCGATACCGTTCGAACCCGAGCCTGAACCCACCACGATGGTTGCTGCAATCAACCGCACCTTCCACGCAATGCTGGAGACCTTTCCCGAAGTGGTGATGTTCGGTGAAGATATCGAGGACCCCAAGGGAGGGGTGTTCGGCTTTACGAAGGGCTTGAGTACGCGCTTTGCAGGTAGGGTGGTCAACTCGCCGTTAGCAGAAGCCACCATCGTGGGCACAGCGGTCGGGCTTGCGGCGATGGGCTACCGTCCTGTGTTCGAGATTCAGTTCATCGACTTTATCACCCCAGGCTTCCACCAGTTGGTTTCGCAGATTGCTACCTTGCGTTGGCGCAGTAAGGGCGAGTGGAAATGTCCGCTGATCATCTATGCTCCCTATGGCGCTTACCTGCCTGCTGGGGGCATGTGGCACAGCCAAAGCAACGACGGCTGGTGGGCCCACACGCCTGGTCTTCGCGTTGCGATCCCCAGCACGCCTGAAGATGTGGCGGGCTTGTTCTGGTGCGCTGTCCAAGACGAGGATCCCTCGCTCATCCTGATTCCGAAACACATCTTTCGAGTGCGTCGCCATGTCTCACGCTATGAGCCCGTGCCGTTTGGGAAGGCGGTCGTTCGGCGTGAGGGGAAGCACGTGACGGTGGTCGCATGGGGCAACACACTGGAGCTAGCAGAGCATGCAGGGGATACTTTGTCCTCGGAGGGCATCTCGCTCGAAATTATCGACCCGCGCACTCTTGTGCCATTCGACTGGCAAACGGTCGAGGAGTCGCTGGCGAAGACAGGACGATTGGTAGTCATTCACGAGGATAATCGTACCTGTGGGTTCGGTCAGGCGATTATTACCGAGATGACCAGCGTGCCCGATCGGTTCAACCTTCTGCTATCACCGCCGCAGCTGGTAGCACGTTATGATGTGCATATTCCATTCTGCCCTGAGCTGGAGTCTGCCGTTCTGCCGGACCTCCCGCGCGTGTTGCAGGCGATTCGAACCGTACTGGAGTAGGGAAGGGACTCCTCTCCTGCGCATGCGCTTACCACGGTAAGGGCACCTTCGTGAGGCGCTGGAGGGGGCGAGGAACTTTTACAAATGCAGGACGGACAACACGCCCGTCGGCATCACACTCTGTAGGGCGATAGTCGTCCCACACTTTGCGAAAGACCTCCACCCGCTCCTGCCAGTGCGTTTCAGGAAACCGAGAGACGAAAAGCCCGGTTAGCTTAGAGGGGGTCGTCAGCTGCCGTTTCATCCGTGTACTGCGGTGCGGAGACCCCGGCCTTTAGGCCTGGGGAGGAGCGCCGCCTTGACTACTCTCGTGTG
>PSLB01000131.1:0-6733 GCA_040289385.1 Armatimonadota bacterium | reverse complement strand
CGCCAGTCGTCGCGCGCCCAAGCGAGGAGGGTGCGCAAAGAGGCGTTGCGTTGTTGTTGGGCGATGAGCAGGGCGAGGATGAGGGGTTCTGGGCTTTGTGGGGGTCTTGGGCGTTTTTGGGTGGGCGGTGGGTTGTGCTGGGTGAACTGTTGCGCGAGCGGATGTGAACTGCGACAGCACGGTAGACGATGCCGATCTGCTGATCGTGTTGTCCAACTTCGGCAGGGGGTGTTGAAACCCCGCCCCGAATCTCTGTAGGGGCACGGCGTGCCTCTACAATGTATCTGCCGTATCTCCTGTGCTCCAGAAGTGTTTTTTGCAGAGGGGCAAGAAGTCGCACTCGACGCAGGCATGGAAAGGTTCGGGGGTTAGGTGAGAGTAATCTTCATTTAAGATTTGGATGCCCAGTTGGCGGATAGAGGCTTCGAAGGCGTCGAGTGCGTGGGGTTCGACGGGCAGGCTGATTTTTTGGTGGATTTGGAGAGCGTAGAGAGCTGTACACAGGGGGCGTTCGGGGTAGAGGGCGCGCAGGAGCAAGGCGTAGCAGTGAAGCGCCAAATCCGATTCGACCTGTTCGGGGGTAAGGTGGATGCGTCCGCTTTTGTAGTCCACGATTTCCAGCGTGCCGTCGGGGTACTCGTCGACTCGGTCTAAGCGTCCGATAAGCACGAATTCGCCCAGGTCCTTGCGGAGGAGCCGTTCGGTGAAGAGGGTTCGGGCGTGTTCAGCTTGGGCAGATTGTAGTTGGTGGTATTGTTGGAGGAGGGTTTGTCCGACCTGTTTATGGTGCTGGCTAAGTTCGGAGTTAGGGAAGATGGAGTCGTTCCAGAGTTGTTCCAACAGGTGTTGGGTTTGCTGTGGGGAGAGGTGTTGGGCGCCGCCGTGTTCGTGGAAGGCTTGGAGCACGCGGTGGAGGTTAGCCCCGAACGCCATCATGGGGTTGGGACGGCGCAGTTTGCGGTAGGGGCTGAGGTAGCTCCAGTAGTATTTCACCTTGCAGGTGAGGTAGGTGTTGATTTTCGTGGGGCTGAGGGTGGGCTTACGCATGGAGTCGTTGGAGCAGGTCGTGCCAGCGGAGGGTGCCGGTATTAGCGAGGGTAAACAGCAGTTGCACCTCTGCCAGGCTGAACTCGCGGGGCGTTTCGGTCAGGAGCATCAGGGCGCCGTAGGTCTGGTTGGCTACCTGTAGCGGTACGGCGAGTGCGGAGATGAATCGGCTGGGCAGGGGGTCTTTGCGGTTGTGGGGGTTTTCGGTGAGGTCGGGAGCGGTGAGGGGGGTACCATAGCTATAGACATAGCCGGGCAAGCTATACTGGCGGTGTGGGAAATGGTTCCAGAGAGCGTCGTTAGCGGGCATGACCAGCACGGGCAGGAGCCGTTCTGGCTGTTGAGGGTCGGGCACATAGACGACGGCGACATCGTGGGGCACCAAAGTGCGTGCGGTCAAGGCAATTTGGTTCAGCACTTCCAGGGGGGTGTAGGTTTCTCCGAGTTTGAGCGAGAGATCGTAGAGAGTGGTCAACTGTTCTGCTTTGCGTCCCATCTGTTCGTACAGGAGGGCATGGTGGAGGGTGATGGCGAAGTGTCCTGCTATAGCGGAGAGCCATTCTGCCAGTTTGGGTTCTTGGAGCGGGAGGGTGAGTGCGACGAAGCCGAGCACCTTTTGCTGAGAGAGGCGGAGTGGGGTCAGCGCCAGCAGGCGTCCGTCGACAGTAAGAGTAGAGGGGCGTGTGTCCCATTCGTGGGGGAGTTCGACGCCTAACAGAGTGTCGGGCAGGGGGCAGGCACCGTATCGGCTTGCGTTCAGCAGGAGGGTGCGCTCCTCGTTGTAGAGCCAGACGCCGCCGCCGACGCCGCCCAGCTCACGCAAGGCAGTGGTGAGGGTGTTCAGAGCATTTTGCAGACTGAGGTCGATCCCGATTTGGTGGGGAAGTTGAGCGAACCAATCGAGCATTCGGGCCTGCAGGCGGTTGCGCGCATGGGCGTGTTGCCAGTGAACAAGTGCAATAAACACGGGCGCCACATCGAGCAGGAGGTTGCGGTGCGCCTCGGTGAAGGGCTCAGAGCGATTTAGCAAACCAAGCGCAGTGAATATGAGACCGGGGAGGGGTACTGCGAGCCCGTTGTGGATTCCGCTTGCAGTTTTGTGGAGGGTGAGCGGGGCGGATGAAGGCGTACGGGAGGTGTACCACCATTCGGTGCCGAGGGTGAGGGTGGGTTCCAAAAGGGTTTCTGCGGGGCGGAGACGCAGATGCACCAGCGCCTCGGCGGATTGTCCCGTAGCGTAAGCGACATCCACCCACTCGCCCGTTGGGTCGGGCAAAAGTAGGAATGCGGCCTGAGCGCCCGTCTGTGTGCGTAGCCACTCCAGCGCGGTTTCGATCACCCATTCGGGAGGAGTCGCTGGCGGGAAGCCTGCAAGCCACTCCTCCCACGGAGGGTGTGCCAGTCTATCTGGCACGCTTGAATCACCTCCAGAAGGTATTGTACCGTTGCCGAGAACATAGAAACCTGTTCCCGACACCCGCCCAGGCGGGGGCGCCGGTGCGCTTGCGCACTGCCGGCTTCCCGCTTGGACCGCCGACCCTCAAGCCGGTCTTACGTCCCCTCCACGGGCGTTTTGCGTCTTTGGTCCACTCCCGGCGACGGCGGCCGCCAGGGCCACGCTAATATATTACCCCAAGCAACCCCCGTTATCTATAGACGTCCAGCAGTTGCGAACCCCATAGAAGCGAAGATTCCTGCGTGCGTGTTGAGGGCAAGGGGAGCGGGTACAATTTCTAAGGCATGCAATCGCACATTCGGAACTTCTGTATTATTGCCCATGTGGATCACGGCAAGTCGACTCTGGCAGGTCGGCTGTTGGAAGCGACCGGCGCTATCGAGCTTGGCACGCCCGTAGAGCAGGTGCTGGACACGATGGATCTGGAGCGCGAGCGCGGGATTACCATCAAGATGACGGCGGTTCGGCTCTACTACACCGCTCGCGATGGTCAGACCTACCAGTTGAATTTGATTGATACGCCAGGGCATGTGGATTTTACTTACGAGGTGTCGCGGAGCTTGGCGGCGTGTGAGGGGGCGATACTGGTGGTGGATGCGGTGCAGGGGGTGGAGGCGCAAACCATCGCCAACACGAACCTTGCCTATAATCAGGGGTTAGCGATCATTCCTGTCATCAACAAAGTGGATTTGCCAGCGGCGGAGCCCGATCGCGTCAAGGAGGAGATGGAGCATGCTCTGCTGATTGACCCTGATGAGGTGATTTGCGCCAGTGCTAAAGAGGGCATCGGCATCGAAGAGATTCTGGAGGCGATTGTCCAGCGCGTGCCCCCGCCACAGGGCGATCCGAACGCGCCCCTGCGCGCCTTAGTGTACGACTCGCATTACGACCCCTATGTGGGGGTGGTGGCTTATGTACGCGTGGTAGATGGGTGCATCGAGCCCGGCGATCGGATTATGTTGATGTCGAACGGCAAGGTCTTTGAGGTGGCTCAGGTGGGCTACTTTACGCCGCGGCTCCAGCCTGCCGATGCATTAGGCACAGGCGAAGTCGGCTACCTCACGGCATCTATTAAGTCGGTCAAAGATGCGCAGGTGGGCGATACGATTACTTCTGCAGATCGCCCTGCCAAGACACCGCTCCCTGGCTTCCGCAAAGTCAAGCCGATGATCTTCTGTGGGCTGTATCCTGTCGAGGGGGATCGGTATCCCGACCTGCGGGACGCCTTAGAGAAGCTGAGTCTCAACGATGCAGCCATCACCTTTGAGCCGGAGAACAGTGCAGCGCTTGGGTTCGGATTCCGTTGCGGGTTCTTGGGACTTTTGCATATGGAGATTGTACAGGAACGACTGGAGCGCGAGTTCGGGCTTCAGCTGGTTGCCACGGCGCCCAGCGTCGCTTACAAGGTCTATCTGGAGGACGGAACCGCGCTGGAGATCGACAATCCGACCCGCTGGCCGAATCAGGGCGTTATCGAGAAGGTGGAGGAGCCAGTGGTGTTCGCAACGGTGATGGTGCCCAACGATTATGTGGGGGCTGTCATGGAGCTCTGTATGGGGCGTCGTGGCGAGTTCGTGAAGATGGAGTATCCCACTCCTCAGCGCGTCATCCTCTACTACCGGCTGCCCCTAAGCGAGATCTTGCTCGATTTCTATGACCAACTTAAAACGCGCACGCGGGGCTATGCCTCGTTCGATTACGAGCCTGCAGGCTATCGCGAAGGGGACGCCGTCAAGATCGATGTGCTAATTAACGGTGATTCGGTGGATGCGCTCAGTTTCATCGCCCCACGAGAACGGGCTTACCCACGTGCCAAAGTGTTAGTGGAACGGCTCAAAGAGGTGATTCCTCGCCAGCAGTTCGAGGTGCGTCTCCAAGCAGCCGTCGGCTCGCGCGTGATTGCTTCAGAGACCATCAAACCGTTCCGTAAAAATGTGATTGCCAAGTGCTACGGGGGCGACGTGACCCGCAAGCGCAAGCTGCTGGAACGCCAGAAAGAGGGCAAAAAGCGCATGAAACAGGTCGGCTCGGTGGAGGTGCCCCAAGAGGCGTTCTTGAGCGTTCTCAAGGTCAGCGATTAGACACAGTGGGGGCGGTCGACTGCTGGAGGGGAGGCGTGTGGGTGCCGGCGATTACCGCCTGACGTGCAGGCGATGTGAGCAGGGAAGGCACAACGCCCAGTCCGACCAGCCCCAGCATGCATGCAAGCAGACACACCACCATCGGGGCAGGCATATTCCAGCGCGCCACAGGCTCACGCAAGGGAGTGTAGAGCGCAAAGATAAGGCTCAGGTAGTAACCGGCACCGATCACGCTGGTCAGTGCTAATACGATTGCCAGAACCGTCTGCCCCGCCTCCAGCGACGCCACAAACAGATACCACTTGCCCCAGAACCCTGCCGTAGGGGGAATGCCAGCCAGCGAGACCAGCAGGATGGTCAACGCGTGCGCAGCGAACGGCTGGCGGTAGTATAGCCCTCTGAGCGCATCGACGGTGGTGGTATCGCCTGCGCGCGCCATCAACGCCAGTACCGCAAAGGCACCGACCGACATCAAGGGGTACGCCACCAGATAATACAGAACCCCACTGTAGCCTGTCGGATTCTGGCTCACCAACCCCACCACCATATAGCCTGCGTGCGCGATGCTGGAGTAAGCTAGCATACGCTTCGCGTCGCGCTGAACTAACGCCAACAGGTTGCCCATGCCCATCGAGAGAACAGCGAACCACCAGAACACAGGCGCCCAGATGCCTGCCAGTGCCCCCGCGCCAATCGTGAGACGAATCAGCACGCCAAACACAGCCACTTTGACCACCGCAGCCATGTAAGCGGTAGCGACTGTCGGTGCGCCTTGATACACATCCGGTGTCCACATATGGAACGGCACCAGCGACGCCTTGAAGCCCAGCCCCACCAGCACCAGCGCCAAGCTCGCCATCAACAGGGCATCGGTGGCGGAACCAGGTGCCGAACTGCCCCAGCTGCGCGATAGCGCGAACATGTCCACGCTCCCCGTTGCCCCGTAGAGCATGGCAATTCCGTACAGCAAAAACGCCGAAGCGAACGCCCCCAGCAAGAAGTATTTCAGTGCCGACTCCTCCGAGCGCACCTCGTATCGCGCCAACCCTGCCAGCACATAGAGCGCCAACGACAGCACCTCCAACCCTAAAAAGATGACCATCCAGTTCGTGCTGGAGACCATCACCATCGCCCCTGTGCTCGCAAACAGCAGAAGGGGATAAAACTCGCCGTAGCGCAGGTTGCGTACCCGCATGTAGTCATCTGCAAACAGCAGAACGAGCCCCGTCGCTCCCAAGATGGTCAGGTTCAGCAAGGTGCCCAGAGCATCGGTGCGCCACAGCCCGTCGAAAGTCGTGAGGGTTGTCTGCCACAGCACAATCTGAAACCCGCCTGCAATCGCCACCCCAATCAACCCGATCAGCACCCTAGGCGCATGCACCCCTTTGGGTAAAAACATCTCTGCCACCAACACTGCCACCGCCGTCGCGATGAGTACCAGCAACGGCAAAAGGGCGTTCCAATCGATCTCCGGACGAACCATCGCTTCCATGCACCCATGAGTATACCGAAAATCGGGTGATTTGCCGAAATCACCCCCCAAAGTTGCAGGGAATGCCACGCAGATGTTGTATAACAGACCCCAAAATTTGTCACTGGCAGAGGAAGGCTATGCGATATTGAGTATTGGCAGGATGGCTCGTGTGCGTTGTGGCGACGAGGACCCCGCAAGCGCCCCGCACGCCTAATGGTGAATTATGGGCAGGGACGACCCTACGACTCCACGCGGTGGTGTTCGACGGTGCATGGAAGAGCGTTTCTCAATCGAACCCTGGGCCTGCCTTTCCCTGTGCGCACGAACCTGTCCCCCGTTTCTGATGAGGTGCGCCTCTTCTTTGCGGGGATATCAGATCAGGTGCTTCTGTTCGATCCCCTTAGCGGACAGACCCTAATTCAGCTCCCCCCTACGGATAGCCCCATCGCCGCGATGTATGCGCTAAATGTTTGAAATCGTTCAGGATGGCGTACGTCGGCGCAGTAATGTACGCCTACCAAGCGCAGGGACGGTGCCGCTCACCTCCTTATGCCGCCCGGAAGCCCCCGCCTTCAGGCGTGGGGAGGAAGGGCGGCTTCCATCCTTCCATTGAACCAACTGAACGTTCTGTGCTATAATAAAGGCATGAACCTGACACTGCTTGTAAAACTCCAA
>PSLB01000130.1:0-6840 GCA_040289385.1 Armatimonadota bacterium | reverse complement strand
GCGGGCCGCTGTCAACCGGCCCTGTAGGGGCACGGCATGCCGTGCCCCTACTTTAGCCATGGGGTAGTTGACTGCCGAGGGAGTTGGCATTGTGGGGATGCTCTTGAACCTGTTCACTGCGCTGATCGTCTCGCGCCTCGTGCCCCCGCCTCCCGAGTCTATCCAGCGGCTGGTCGCCGAGATCCGTATCCCTTGTGGCGCAGGCAACGCGCTGGACGAGTAGCATGGGGTATCATAACCCTACGATGCAAGTATCTTTCAAGGTGGAAGTGGTGGCGAAAGCGCTTCAGGTGCCATGGGCAATCGCCTTCACACCCGACGGCAGGCTCCTGTTCACCGAGCGACCAGGGCGAGTCCGCGTTATCGAGAAAGACAAGTTGCGTGATAAACCGCTGGCTGTCATCGAAGACTGCGCGCATCGTGGCGAAGGCGGATTGATGGGGCTGGCGATCCACCCTAACTTTGCGCGTACCCGCTGGCTCTACCTCGCCTACCTGTATGAGCAGAACGGGCTAAAGGTGCGCGTCGTGCGCTACCGTGATGCAGGTCAAAGCCTCGTGGAACCAAAAACGATTATTGAGGGGATTCAGGGCAACTTTGTGCATAATGGCACGGCGTTAGGGTTCGGACCCGATAGTAAGCTTTACATCACCACTGGTGACGCAGCCCAGCGCGAACTGGCACAACGACTGGATCGTCTCGAAGGGAAAACCCTTCGCCTCAACGACGACGGCACCATCCCTCGCGATAATCCCTTCGTGAACACCACGAATGCACGCCCAGAAATCTGGTCCTACGGACACCGCAACGCGCAGGGAATCGACTGGCAACCTGGCACAGGGCTAATGTTCCAAACCGAACACGGTCCCTCGGGATTCGACGGACCAGGGGGTGGCGATGAGATCAACATCGTAGAGCGCGGGAAAAACTATGGCTGGCCCGTCATCCACCACCGCCAGACGCGCGAAGGGATGGTCGCCCCCCTAATAGAGTTTACACCTGCATTGGCACCCAGCGGATGCGCATTTTATCGAGGCAACAAGATTCCCACATGGCGCCATAACCTATTTGTGGCTTGCCTGAGGGGAGAACGGTTGATTCGCGTGGTGCTGAAGGGGCGCGAAGTCGTCAAGACGGAGCCGCTACTGGTGAATGAATGTGGTCGCTTGCGTGCTGTCGTTTCGGGTCCCGATGGGTTGCTTTATGTGTCGACCTCGAATCGGGATGGACGAGGGCATCCTCACCCCGACGACGATCGCATCTTACGAATTGTGCCTATTTAGCGGGCCTGCTGGGCAAGTTCGACGATACGGTGCGCTGCCTCTTGCATCGTATCCGCAGGGATCAGTGGAGTTTCCTTCAACAAGGCGCGCCCCTCTTCGGCATGGGTGCCCGCCAAACGCACCACAATCGGCACCCCCACCTCAAGGGTCTGAAGAGCCTCTAAAATGCCGCGTGCCACCTCGTCGCCACGCGTAATCCCTCCGAAAATGTTGAAGAGCAACCCCTTCACATTCGGATCCCTCATGACCAGCTCGACAGCGTTGCGTACCCGATCGGCCTTGGCACCGCCTCCAATATCCAAAAAGTTCGCGGGGCGCCCCCCAGCGCGAGCAACCTCATCTACGGTACACATCACCAAACCAGCCCCGTTGCCGATAATCCCGATGTTGCCTCCCAGTCGCACATATGCCAGCCCACGGCGCTGCGCTTCTGCTTCGATGGGGTCCTCGATACTCTCTTCGTGGTATCGTGCCAGGCGCTTCTGACGGAAAAGGGCATTCTCGTCGATGGTCATTTTGGCGTCGGCGCAAATCACCTGCCCCTCCCGTGTGACAGCGCACGGGTTAATCTCCGCCAGATTGGCATCGCACGCCAAGTAGGCGTGATACAGCCCTTGCAAAATCGGAGCCAACGCCTTGACGCTCTCCATCCCAAAGCCCGCACCGAACAACACCTCGCGCGTGGCATAGTCGGTCAACCCCAACAGCGGGTCAATTGCAAAGGTAGCAATCGCATCGGGACTGGAAGCCGCAACCTCTTCAATGTCCACCCCCCCCTGCCGACTCACCATCAGCACATTACGCTGGGTCGTACGATCTACAGTAATCCCGATGTAATACTCTTCAGCAATCTCAACTGCCTCCTCCACCAGTACGGACTCCGCCACTATCCCTTGTGGGTTCTGCGGTGAGATGAGACGCTTGCCGATTATCGCCTTCGCTGCGGTGTAGGCTTGGTCAGGCGTGTCTGCAAGCTGTATCCCGCCTGCCTTCCCGCGCCCGCCCATATGCACTTGAGCCTTGACCACCACGCGCTTGCCGAGCCGCTCTGCAATCACTCGAACCGCTTCAGGCGAGGACGCCACTTCTCCTTGAGGCACAGGCAGTCCAAAATCGCGCAAAATCTGCTTCGCTTGGTACTCGTGCAGTTTCATCCTTGAGCTCCTGTACCCAGATCATACCGTTGCCGAGAACATAGAAACCTGTTCCCGACACCCGCCCAGGCGGGGGCGGCCGGTCTTGCGCACCGCCGGCTTCCCGCTTGGACCGCTGACCCTAAAGCCGGTCTTCCGTCCCGTCCGCGGGCGTTTTCCGTCTCTGGCCCACTCCCGGCGACGGCGGCTGCCAGGGCCACGTTGATAGATTATACCCCAAGCAACCCCCGTTATCTATCGGAAGTCCAGCAGTTGCGAACCCCTTTTCGGTACTGTTCGGGAATGATGGAGAGCGCTTTTCCTTCCCTTCGAGAGCCCTCCGAGCGTTTTTTCGTGAGTGCCTCTGCGAGTGAGGTGAGCGATCCGAATAGTCCCACGAACAAGAACATCAACAAGAATATCGCGATGATTCCCAGCGGAATAACCCACAGTTAGTAGGCGGATGTTAGGGATAGTTTTATATCTCGCCACGAAGAAATTGGCTGACGTGGTGATAAACCTTTTGCGCTCGTGAATCCCATGTATGAGGTTGAACTGCTCTTAAGCGTGCCTGTTGTGCAGCAGGGTCATGAGCAGTTTTTAGTGCTTGATGGATTGCTTTACTAAAATCACTGGCATCATTCGCTACCCAAGCGAGATTTTCGAAATAGTTCACATCAGGTACATATGTACTGACTACGGCGCGTCCTGCAGCCAGATACTCATAGAGCTTGAGCGGACTTGCGCCGAAAGTAATCGCGTTCTGCTTGAACGGAAGTAGGCAAACATCAATGCCTTTTAGATAGTTGGGCAGGAGGTGATATGGGCGCATCCCAAGAAAATGTACGTTTTTCGGAAAATGCAAATGCTTCCACTTCCTGCGCGGCCAGCGCGGTCCAATAAGCACAAAATGCCACTGAGGATTCTTTTGAGCGGTAACTAGAACTAACTCAATATCAATCCACTCTGGTGTTATGGCGCCTATAAATCCAACACGCGGCTGGGGAATAGCAAGCAGATCGGTCGGAACGGGAGTACGCGGTTCAAGTGCTTTTGCGAAAATGTCCGCAGAGACAGCGTTCGGAAGCAAGACAGCCTCTCTACCACGCGCTTGATGCTGTGGAATTAAATGTGGTGAAACGACAAAGATAATGTCGGCAATCTGTTCTAAAGCCAATTCCAGATCGGTAAGTCTGGGATCCATTGCTCCAAAATCATCCAGGCGATGGTAGCAGGTGACTGTGGGACGTAAAAGAGAGTGGAGCTTAATAGCTAACCCACTGTTCGACACCCAAAGGATAACTTTTTGCTTGCGAAGATCTTGAAATAGGGACCACATCTGAATAGTGGTTAGTATAGTGGTTAGTGTGTGACGATATGGACGCGGAATAAATCGTAACCCTCCTGGAGCTATGGGAGTAATTACTTTGACATGACTGCCAAATGCATCAGTGGTGCGTAGTGCATTGTACCAACGATACCAATCCCATAAGCCCACCATCGGATTAATATAGACGACTGGGAAATACTTTGAAAGCGCGCGGGATAAATGATATGGCGTACCGCTTTCGGGTCTATACAGCACATGTCCAACATGGACTAAAATCATCTTGTTCGCTCTATTTTGCACAACAAGTAATGTAATACACTTAACACTTGTTCTGGGGAGATGTCTCGCATACACGCCCGATTATCGCCCCGACATGTCCAGAAGCTACAAGTGGGCGCGCACAGGTGCGAACGGTCAATCACCACATGCGGCGCGCCTTGAGGGGCGTAATGCTCTGCACGACTGGGACCAAAAATCGCCACCACTGACGTGCCTACTGCCCCTGCTAAATGGCTTGGTCCCGTGTCTCCACTGATCAGCACATCCAGCGTCTTCAGGCAGAAAATCAGCTCGTCCAGATCGAGCTGACCTGCCAGCACGCGTGGGGTAAACCGAACCGCTTTGAGGATGGAATCCACCTGCTCCCTATCCGATTGCGCACCAAGAAGCACCACCTCAGCACCTCCATTTATCAGCGCATCGATGACCTGGGCAAATCGGTCGGGAAACCACCGCTTATTGGGGGCACTGGCGCCCGGATTGATCCCCACCAAGGGACGCTGTCCACACCAACCCGTATCGTGCAGTTTCTCCAGCATGCGCATATGCGCTTCGGTCTGGGGAAACAGCTCCAGTTGCCAGTCCGATACATCGCATCCCAGCGCGGCGACAACGCCCCGACAGAGGTCATTAATCTGATGGGCGTCCTCAGGCAGGCAGAAGGGATGGGTCAGAAGCCTGCCAAACCGCCGCTTGACGCCTCCCGCACGGTAGCGAATTCCAGCCAAAAAGGTGTGCAGAGTCTTCTCATCGCTGGTATCGAGGATAACCGCGAGGTCGAAGCATCCTCGGCGCAGGCGTATTATCTCTTGCAATTTGCCCCGAATGCCGTTGCCCAGATGGCGCAGAGCAAGGTGGTCGATGTAAGGACAGCGCAGCAGCAGAGGGTAGCCGCGCTCACCTGTGATCGCCGTAATATGTGCTTTCGGATAATGTCGGCGCAACACGCGCAAAGCGGGAATCACATAAACAGCATCGCCTAAGCCTGCGCGTGTCAGCACTGCAATCCGTTTCGGTTCCGCCTTTAGCTGGTTCGCCATTACTAAGACGACACAAAGTATACCCGCTGGTATCCGCTATAGGAGATAGGTGCGAATAATTTCCTGCTTGTGGCGTTGCACCTCTTCAGCCAACGAATCCCCATCTTTGCACTCTTTGAGGGCATCTGCCAATGCTTCAAGGAAGTAGGTATAGCGCTGCGCCCACACGCCTACCATCCGCTGGAGTGCGCTTGCCTCTTCGGGAGGCATCTCGTCGTAGATGGGGCGCTTCTGCTGTTCCAAACGATCTATTTGCTCTTGGAGTTCCTGCTTCCGTTGCTCAAAGAAATTCTGGCGTTCGGTCCATACCTGGCGTCGGGCGCGCGCTTCTGTGACAAGCGCCCGAACCTCGTCGGGTACCATGCGTGGGTGCTGGCAACGCTCGCGCTCTGCCGCTATGAGCTGGGCCGCTATCCGATGCTTTGTCCATTTCCGACGCCCGTACAAAAAGCCCTTAACCATCGCCACACTGACCATCGATAGCACCATCAGCCCAACGAAGGTGAGCACCGCCCCACGAACAGGCGAAACCGTACTGGCTACCCACACGGTGAGAGCAAGGGAAATCAGCATGCCGAACATCAACACAAGAAATAGGAGCCATAGCCCTCCAATCAGCTTAGAGGCTTTCGTAGACTTATGTTCCTCCCAGCTAAAGAGATGATACAGCTCCCCGACGACCGCCGCCGCCCCCCACAGAGCCGAAACGAACAAAAGGCTCGTCGCCGCTCCCGCCCCAACCGCCAGCCACAAGATGGGAGATCGCCAATCACTGGGATCCACACCCAACGCAATCAGACTCAACAAGCCGACGAACCCCCCAGTGAGCACCACCAGTACCCACCACAACCATAGAGGGAGAATCGGCGGATTTACCGTCGGGAGGTGGTCTTTCGCCACTACTTCGGACTCAGAAAGAGGGGGCAGAAATTCGGGCGTTCTTGCTTGCGCATGTTGGCGGACTTTAGGGTCTGTGCCCAACTCCTCACGGAGGACCTGCCGTATCTCTTGGCGGAGTGCTTCACGATCGACCGATTGGTTCTGTGTGTCATTGGGCGGCGAAGCGTCAGATCGTGTTGCACGATTGGCAAGCCAACGGGTCAGCAAATTGCCACGCGAGGGCTGTGGTTCCAAAGAATTGGGAGGTGGAGGCGTAGGGTTGTCTTCTTCGAAGCCGAAGAGTGGGTCGCCACGCAGGTTCAGTCCGTACCTGCCTGCTTCGATACGCGCCTGAAGGTAAGCCGTCTCCCATTCTCGACGAAGGGCATCCATCTCGTCCAACTGGCGCTGCATAAGCTCCCGCAGCTCCTGACGGAGAGGCTCTATCTCCGCCTCGAGCCACTGATTGTAGGCCGCGTCCACCTGGCGTTGCTGGCGTTGCTGGGTGTAGCGTGCAATAGCCTCATCGCGCCGCTCGTGATATTTGCGATAGGCGACACGAGTCTCCCCGTAGAGACTAACCAACAACTCCGCCTTGAGACGGTTCACCTGCTTCAGGAGCGAAACCAGCCCACCCCAACTACTCTCTTCTATAGGCTTGTCTTCGAAGACAGGTTCTTTGCGAGGCGCATTTGCTTGATTGCCGTTTTGCACATCCAATCGGATCACCACCTCTATTATAGTATAGCACGCACTTTATGTTATGGAGCGTGCAACATGCAGCGATCATCGTGCAAACTGTTCAGCTTGTTTTGCTACGATCATCCGTGTACTGCGGCGCGGAGACACCGGCCTTTAGGCCCGGGGAGGAGCGCCGCCTTGACTACTCTCGGGTG
>PSLB01000129.1:0-7008 GCA_040289385.1 Armatimonadota bacterium | reverse complement strand
CGGGCGGCCCTGCGGATATTCTCCGCAGCGATAGCGTCGGCCGGCCCAGCGAAGCCGCACCCGACGCAACGAAACTCTGCCGGGGTAGGCCGGTTGGCCTTCGACACATGCCCGCAGGCCGGACAGGCACGGTTCCGGGGATCAACGCACACCACCGGGACACCGGCCAACCGAGCCTTCCACACCACACGGCCCCTACTCCCCTTCAAGGTACGGGCTAGCGACCACGGTATGAGTTGCGGGTGGTAGAGGTCCATCTGTTATCTCAGAATCCAAAAAGCGTTTCTGGTACCGAAGAGCCGATTTTGAAGTCCTTACGGATCCCGTATTGCTGGCACACGCGTGCCAACTCTACATCCGAGTTGCTGAGCTTTTGGTCGACCTGTGCCTGGGCACTGCCCCGCATGTTCATCAGCGTACTGAGGTCTTGTGTTTCGAGGGATTGCTCAATTTGCATCATCAGATTGACATAGTTGCTCAAGGCGACGAAGTAGGTATCCGCCAACACGCGGCACTCTGGAGGGGGTGGAACGGACTGGTAATCGCGTAGAAGCCCCGCCCAGTCTTGACGATAGGTTTGATAGCCTTTTTCTAGGTTTTGCATCTTCTGTTGCTGTCCTTCTTCTTCCATTTCGAACTTCAGGGCGAGGGCATCTTTGAGCATATTTAGGGCAGGGTTGAAGTTGCGTTCCATCGCTTGCCGACGCATTTCGATGCGTTTAAGGTGTTCTAACCAATCGAGAACATGCTTGGGGGGTTGCTGTGGGGTCGGTGCTTGCGTTTCGAGCATGCTGGGGGCTTGCACTTTGGGGGCTTGCGCCTCCAGAACGCTGGGGGCTTGCACTTTGGGGGCTTGCGCCTCCAGAACGCTGGGGGCTTCAGGCTTTTTGACGCGTGCCTGTGTCAGTAGTCCTGTCTGCATTCCCACCACGAACCCCAGCAAGAGCAAAGCCAAGAGTGCCACTCCTGCCCCAATCCATTTGGCGTTGTTGGGGGCACGCCTGCTGACAATGCCTGAGCTTTTAGCGGATATTGGTTGACCACACCCCCAACAGAACCGCGCATTATCTGGTAGAGCCTGCCTACAATGAGCGCATTGAGCCATTCCAGCTACCACCTCCAAGGTGTTAGACTAGTGTTAGACTACAGGATTATACCAGATGTTTCCCAGATTTTGAGAGATCAGGGGCTTGAGTGGGCATGGGCAGGTATAATAGCCTGTGTGAGTGAGCGAGCGATCTTTGTGCTGGAAATTGGCTGCGAAGAGATGCCTGCCAGCTTTATGCGCGGCGCTCTGCACCAGCTTTCTGACCGATTGAGCCAAATGTTGACCGAACACCGCTTGAGCTTCGCCCGTGTCCGCACGCTGGGTACCCCGCGACGGCTCATTGCTTTCGTGGACGAGTTAGCCACCCATCAAGCCCCAGAGGAGCGCACCGTACGCGGCCCCGCTCGACGCGCCTGCTTCGATGAACAGGGCAATCCCACCCCCGCACTGTTGGGGTTTACGCGCGCACGCGGGGTCGAACCTCAGCAGGTGCAGTTTGTAGAAACCCCTCAAGGCGAGTATGCGTTCGTGCAGGAGTACGACGCAGGACGCCCGGCGCGAGAGGTGTTGGCGGAGATGCTTCCCGCTCTGATCACGGATTTGACCTTCCCAAAGACTTTGCGCTGGGGGATGCGCAAGCTCCGTTTTGGGCGTCCTATCCGCTGGATTCTGGCGCTCCTCGATACCGAAGTGGTTCCTTTTGAAATCGAGGGGATCCGTTCTGGACGCACCAGTCGGGGACATCGGTTTTTGGCGCCCGAGCCGTTTGAGGTCGCTTCACCTGCTGAACTGCTTGAGGCTCTGCGTCGCGCCCATGTGATTGCCGACCCAGAAGAGCGCAAGGCGTTGATTGTAGAGGGCGCCACCCAACTGGCTCAGGCAATCGGTGCCAAGCCTGAGCTTGAGGCGGACCTGCTGGAGGAGAACACCTTTCTGGTGGAGATGCCCCATCTCCTGCGCGGTAGCTTCTCGGAGAGCAACTTGCGCCTACCTGCACCCGTACTCATGTCGGCAATGAAAAAACACGAGAAATTCTTCCCGATGACCGATTCCCAAGGCAAGTTGGTGCCGGGCTTTATCTCGGTCTACAACAGTGGGGATGCCGACAAAGTACGCGAGGGCAACGAGTGGGTTCTGAGCGCACGCTTTAACGACGCGGGCTTCTTCTACGATGAGGACCTCAAGCGCCCTCTGGAGCAGTTTGTGCCGATGCTGGGGCGCATGCTGTTCCAGCAGAAACTGGGGACGCTGCTAGATAAGACGCATCGTTTAGAACAGCTTGCGGAACAGTTGGCGCGTGCACTGGACTGGGATGCGGAGCGCACAACATGTCTACACCGTGCCGCCCACCTGTGTAAAGCCGATCTGGCAACCCAGATGGTGATGGAATTTCCCGATCTGCAGGGGGTGATTGGTCGAGAGTATGCCCTGCATGCTGGCGAGTCGGCGTGCGTCGCTGAGGCGATTGCCCAACACTACGCACCCCGCCATGCGGGCGACCCGCCACCTACCGACCCCGTGGGGCGCGCCTTAGCTGTGTTAGACCGTATCGACACTTTGGTGGGCTATGTCGGGCTGGGCTATCTGCCAAAAGGCTCGTCCGACCCGTTTGGGCTTCGGCGTTCCGCCTCGGCGGTGGTGGAAATCTTATCAGAGGAACCTGACTACCCGACCCTCTCCGAGCTGGTTCAACACGCCCATGAACGGTATCGCGAGCAGAAAGCACCGCTGAAGCCCTTAGTGGCGGTTCAGCCTGACCTCCGTACTCTGTTCTACAGCCGAATCGAGGCACTGCTGGAAGAGAAAGGGGTGCGCTACGACCTGATTCGCGCCGTGTTGGGGGGCGGCTGGGACGACTCGGTCTACAGTTTTATCCAGCGCGCCTTACTGCTGCAAAACCGCTCCCAATCGCCCGACTTCTCGGCACGCGTGATGACCGCTATCCGTCCTGCCAATATCTTGCAGTCTGCACCGAAGCACTCGGTTCGGCCTGTCGCCGACCCCACTCAGGTAGACCCCACCCTCTTCGAGCACGAAAGCGAGCAGACCCTCTACGCCGTCGTGATGCGCTTGACACCTCAGTTCGAGTCGCTCTACACCGCCCATCAGTACGAGACGATGGAAGCGATGCTGGCTGAACTGGACGAGGCGGTCAATCCGCTGTTTGATCATGTGATGGTGATGGCAGACGATTTGGCGCTTCGGACGAACCGCTTGAACCTGTTAGCCTGTGCCAATCGGCTCTACTGGGTGCTTGCGGACTGGCGTCAGGTTGTGCTGACCGATTAGCGCCGGCGGGGGGATGTTTTGGGCTTTGGAGGGGGCGGGCTCTGTTGCTCTTCTGCCAGCACCTGACGGAAGGTGGCTTGCACCTCCCACTCTGCCCACGGCTCGTCGGGTTGCCACTCGCGTACGGTCTGCGCGTCGTACTCAGCGCGCAACTTGAGCCTCTCCGAACCCGATGCTTGAACCAATGCCCCATCCGAAAGAGCCAGATAGTAATCTATCGTGCCCTGAATAGTGCCTTTGAGGCGTCCGCGTGGGATGTTGCGGTCGCCCAGACGCACCAGCTCAATGAGGGTATCATCCAGCCGAAAATCGATCTCCGCTTTCGTCACCTGCTGAACATGAAGGGTGGGACGCCCCCGAACCTCCTTGACGCCGATCACCTTGACGGTGGCTGGGTAAGTATAGACCGTCGCCTGTTCGAGGCTGAGCTTACCCCCGCGAGTGTCTAAAAAGGGGGTTGGGTAGCGAATCTGCCACTCGTCGCCCTCGCGCACCGCCCCTATCGGAAGCGGGTAGAACGGACCCGGCACCACATCTAACCCAATCCACAACAGGAAAGTGCTCGCATCGGGCACAAAGTCCAGCCCTGGAAAGCTCGGTTCTTCCGAAGTCTCCTTATCGGTCTCTTGCTGGTTCTTCTTCTGGGCGCGACGGAACTTTGCCGTCGTCTCATCTTCGGCAGGGAACCCGCCAGGGGTAATCCGCACCGTTTCGGTGAAGGGTGGAGGCAAATCTTTGGCGGCGAATAGATCCACCTCTTGCTTCACATAGCGGAACGAGTAACGGATGCGCGCTTGCCCGTTGTCGAACACTTTAAGCACCTCAGTGCGAATCTCCAGCTGAGCATCCAAAGTAATGGGGAGACTCTGCTCGAAGGTGGAGGAGTGTATATCTCCCCGTAAGCTGTAGACCACATTGAACTTCTGCTTCACTCCCGGCTCGAACAATCGGCGCACGACATAACTGCGCACACCCGCCTGAGCCCAGAGCGGGATAAGCAGACCCCACATCACCACACAAAGTCCTCCGAACCGTAGCCACTTCTGCATAGGTTAGAGATTCGTGGGCGAATCCTGTTTTCCTGCTGGAGCACGATAGCGTTCGCCTGTAAGCACCTGTAAATATTGCGCCACCCCATGCGATTCCTCAAACTGCTGAAGCCACTCGGAAGGCACCGATTTGCCCCCGCCTGCCAATACCTCCAGGATCGCAGCAGCCAGTGCCTCCACATCCCCCACTGGCACAAGGTGTCCATAACGCCCCCCGTCGAGAATCTCCGCCGGACCGCTGGGGCAATCGGTGCTAACCACAGGACACCCGCATGCCATCGCTTGAATCAGCACATTCGGAAGTCCCTCGAACCGAGAGGACAGCACGAACACAGCGGCACGCCGCATCGAGGCAAAGGGGTTCGACACATAGCCCGGGAGCGCAACCCGATCGCCGATCCCTAAAGACTGTATCAGCTGTTGGAGCACAGGACGCTGGCTTCCCTCCCCCAAGATCAACAGCCTTGCAGGGCGCACACGCACCACCTGAGCAAAGGCGCGAATCAGCGTTGCAAAGTCTTTCTGGGGTTCCAGACGCCCAACTCCCAACACGACGGGTTCATCTCCATGAAACCACGCATGCACTTCAGGCTCGTGGCTCAAAGTGAGCATTTGCGGGGTAATCACAGGGTTGTAGATGACAACCGGCTTTGGCACACCTAATTGCTGCAAGGCGGAAGCTACTCCATGGGAGACCGCTACGACCGCATCCGCCTGTGGGTATAGGAGCCCTATCAGCTGGGGCACGATACGATCCTTCCACGAAGAGGCCTCTCCGAACTCCAGCGTTGGGGTGTTAGCTTCGCGCACAACGATTCGGGTGCTTGTCTGGCTCCACCGTCGAGCCAGAAGCGCCACCAAGTTGGGCTGTGAGAGGGTACTCAACAGAACCTCTGGACGGTGGCGTCGGAGATAGCTCGTCAGTCGGGGCAAAACAAGCCTCATGTGACCTGCACGCAAATCGACCACCGGAATGTCTTCGAGGAGCTCCTTTAGCAGAGGCCCTTCCGCTTGTGCCAGCACTACTGTCGGCACAAGGTTGCGGCGAGCGAAGGCATTGGCTAAGGTTACCATCACCCGCTCTGCACCGCCCTCGCCCATGTGTGCCAAAAAGAAGGTGAAGCGCATTGTGTTAAGTATACCTTGCAAGCATGAACAGGGGGCGTGGTGCGGAACCATGTAGGCGATGCGACCCCTGCGCCCACGCACCACTTCTACGAGCAGGTGTTAGGACTTCCATGCGTGTTGGATCAAGGTGACTGTCGAATCTATCGCGTGGCGGGCACAGGCTATGTCGGATTCTGCCAGCGCGGTGGGGTTCCCGATCCGTCCGAACGCGTGGTGCTGACCCTTGTCTCGTCTCAGGTGGATGCATGGGATCACCACCTCCAAGCGTATGGCGTGCCTGTTGTCAAACCGCCTACCTATAAGGACCGCATCCACCATCTGTTTGCTCGCGACCCGAACGGCTATCTTAATCGATTCAGCGGTTCGATGACCCTCGCTGGAGACCCTCTTCAGGTACACTTTAGGTGCAATGGTTATTGGCGTGCCGAAGGAGATAAAGCCTGACGAATATCGCGTGGCGATGGTGCCCTCTGGGGTCGAGATCTTGACCCAACATGGGCATACGGTTTTGGTAGAGCGTGGTGCAGGCGACGGCACGGGAATCTCCGATGAGGAGTATGCCTGTGCCGGAGCCACTCTGGTCGACTCGGCAGAGGCGGTCTGGCGCGATGCGGAGCTCATCGTAAAGGTCAAGGAACCCCTGCCGAGCGAGTACCCGCTTATACGGTCGGGGCAGACGATTTTCACCTTCTTTCACTTTGCAGCGAGCGAGTCGCTCACGCGCGCTATGGTCGACAGCAGCGCGGTCTGTATTGCCTATGAGACGATTCAGACTGCTGATGGGAGCCATCCTGTGTTGTTGCCGATGAGCGAGATAGCAGGGCGCATGGCGGTCCAAGTGGGGGCGTGGTGTCTGGAGCGTCCGAGGGGGGGGCGTGGGGTACTATTGTCGGGGGCGCCAGGCGTCCTGCCGGGCGTGGTCGTGGTGATTGGTGCGGGCATTGTTGGGGCGAACGCCGCGCGGATTGCCGCAGGCTTCGGAGCCCATGTGATTATCCTCGATATCAATGTGAGCCGCCTGCGCGCCTTAGAAGAGACCTTACCCGCTAATGTGGATACCCTCTATTCCAACCCGGCCAACTTGCGCGAAGCGATCTGCATGGCAGATATTGTGGTCGGTGCCGTCTATGTCACAGGCGGGCGCACCCCTGTGCTGATCAAGCGCGACATGCTCCCCACGATGAAAACGGGTGCCGTGTTGGTGGATGTGTCGGTAGACCAAGGCGGATTGGCAGAGACCACGCGCCCCACTACCCACCGCGAGCCGACCTATGTGGTGGATGGCGTTCTGCACTACGCTGTAAGCAACATGCCCGGCGCCGTGGCGCGTACCTCCACTTACGCACTCACCAACATCACCACTTCATATGTGCTCCGATTAGCCGAGGAGGGGTGGCGTGAAGCGTGCCGACAAGACCCTGCCCTGAAACAGGGGCTGAACATCGTGCAGGGTAAGGTCACGCTTCAGCCTATTGCCGAACAGTTCAGCTACGA
>PSLB01000128.1:0-7100 GCA_040289385.1 Armatimonadota bacterium | reverse complement strand
TGGTGCAACCGGACGCCATTCTTCTCACGCTCTGCCCAACCATAGGCCGCGATGGCGTTGAAGCACTCGGCGTGCTGACGCAGTGTCTCCAGGAGCACGCCCGACTGCTCAGGGGTTGGATTCAGCCGAAGCCTGACCGTTCGCTGCATGTTCATATGCTACCGCATTTTGCGGAAGGAGGGAAGGCGGCGCTCCTCCCCAGGGCTGAAGCCCGGGGTCTCCGCGCCGCCGCAGTCTGATGAAGGACAAAGCCTTTGCGCGAGCCGTCAACCGTGAGGATCTACTGAAAGGCGCCGAGGCGCTGGGAATCCCGTTCGACGAACATGTGCAGAATGTCATCCGCGCCATGTCCGAGATTGCAGACAAGCTGGGGCTCTGACCTCGATAGGCTCCCAAGTCGCCCTATCGATAGTCACGAAACAGTTCGCTGACCGACTCATCGCGGTGAATGCGGGAGATTGCCTCCCCTAATAGGGGGGCAACCGAAAGCTGAACCAGCTTATCGAATCGCTTATGGGGTGGAACGGGGATTGTGTCGGTACAGATGACCTTCTCGATCGGCGATTCGGCAAGACGCTGGCAAGCGTTCCCTGAAAACACAGGATGCGTACACGCTGCAAGCACCCGTTCCGCACCCCGCCGAAGCAGTGCCTCAGCTCCTTGCACCATCGAGCCGCCCGTATCGATCATGTCATCAATCATGATTGCAATCCGTCCCTGCACATCCCCGATAATCTCCATGACCTCCACCTTATTAGGCTCAGGGCGGCGCTTGGCAATAATCGCCAAAGGTGCGTCCAACACCTCCGCAAGGGCGCGCGCACGGGGAACCCCCGCCACATCTGGCGAAACCACCACGATGTTCTGATCGCGATAACCCTCCTTGATGAGGTAGTCCGCAACTATCGGTCCGGCATAAAGATGATCCATGGGAATATCAAAAAAGCCCTGAATCTGCTCGGCATGGAGGTCTACGGCGATCACGCGTGTCGCGCCTGCAACCGTAATCAGGTCGGCAACTAAGCGCGCCGTAATCGGCTCGCGCGGCTTTATCTTCTTATCTTGGCGTGCATAGCCATAGTAGGGGATGACCGCTGTGATGCGGCGTGCGGACGCACGCCGGAACGCATCCAGCAGAACCAGCAGTTCCATCAAGTTATCGTTAACCGGCGCACAAGTAGGTTGCACGACGAACACATCCATCCCGCGTGCGCTCTCCAGCACCTGCACGCGCACCTCGCCGTCAGCAAACCGCGTACAAATCATCTGCCCCAGCGGACGCTTAAGATACTGGGCGATGCGTTCCGCCAGTTCAGGATTGGCATTTCCACCGAATAAGAGAATCTCGGGTCCGTTATTCATGCGAGCTGCCTCCTGCGCCCTGCGCTTTTAAAGATTCGAGCCGTTTCCGCACCCATCCTGCCTTCACCGTCTGAACACTACGAGCAATCGCCAGCGACTCAGGCGGGACATCGTCGGTAATCGGACTGCCCGCCGCGATGTAGGCTCCATCGTGGATGTTCACAGGCGCAATCAGCGTTGCATGGGAACCCACAAACACGCCATCGCCTATCACAGTGCGGTGCTTGCGAACCCCGTCGAAGTTGCAAGTAATTGTGCCCGCACCGATATTCGTGCCCTTGCCAACAGTCGCATCGCCTAAATAGGTTAGGTGAAGCACTTTGGTACCTGCCCCAATCTCCGCATTTTTAATTTCCACAAAATCCCCAATTCGCACTCCGTCGCTCAACACCGTTCCCGCACGCAGATGGGCAAACGGACCCACCCTCACATCAGAGCCAATCCGAGCGCCCACGATATGCGAGCGGAACAGGTGGCATGAATCGCTCACCCAACTATCTTGCAGAACCAAGTCGGGTCCCAGAATACAGTGGTTACCCACACGCGTCGCGCCTCTTAGGTGGGTATTAGGCTCTATGACGGTATCGTGCCCTATCTCGACGGTCGGCTCAACATAGGTTGTGTTGGGGTCTACAATCGTCACTCCGCTTATGGCGAGCGCTTTGAGTAGACGCAAGCGCAAAACCTGTCCTGCCTGCGCCAACTCCCAACGGTTGTTGACCCCTATCAGCAAGGTGGGATCGGGAGACTGCCATCCCTCGACCTTGCCACCAGATTGGGCAATCAAGCCGATCACATCCGTCAGGTAATACTCGCCCTGAGCGTTCCGATTACTCAGGCGCGGGAGCATCTCTCGCAGAACCGCAACCTGAAAGCAGTAAAATGAGGTACAGACCTCGCGAATCGCTTTCTGTTCGGGAGTGGCCTCCTTCTCCTCTACGATTGCTTGCACCCGCCCTTGCGCCTCGCGCACGATTCGCCCGTAGCCAGTTGGATCCTCAAGGACGGCAGTGGCAACCGTCGCATCGGCTTGAGTCTGGCGGTGATGCTCAAGGAGCGATCGAAACGCTTCAGGCGTTACCAGCGGGGAGTCGCCCGCAGCCACCACGACCGTCTGCCTCTCTGGAGGCAGATGCGGGAGTGCCTGCATACAGGCGTGTCCCGTACCGAGCTGTTCTGCTTGCATGGCATACCGATAGCGTTCGCCAAGAGCCGACTGAACGGCTTCCGCTCCGTGCCCGATCACGACCACAATCGGATCGATGCCCGCTTGCTCCATCGCCCGTAGCCCATGGGCGACCAGAGGCAATCCTAAGAGCGGCATTAACGCTTTGGGGCGCTCCGATTTCATGCGTGTGCCCTTACCGGCCGCAAGCACGATACCCGCTGGCTCCGTCGTTGACATGGCAGTGCGATTATACCCCAACCTCGATTCAGAGGCGATACCGAATTTGCAGGGGCTTTGGGGTACAATTCCTTTTCGTAGCCGTTGGCTACAGGGGGAGCATCATGAGAGCATATCGCTTGGATTTGAACGATGTTGTCCAGCATCCTGGACGACGAGTCGAGTACCCGATGGAAGTATGGTTAGAGCGGGAAGAGGCTCCCCCGCTATCGGAACCGATTCGTGGCGTGCTAATCGCCGAGAGCGGCGGCCGCATCGTGCGCCTGTCGGGTCAGTTCCACACTGTCGTCTGGCTCGAATGCGGACGCTGTCTGGAGTATTACCAGATGCATACCGAGTTCGAGGTTCACGAGGAGTTCCCCCTCGTGGGCACCCCTGCCGGGCTGAACCCGCAGGGGTTTGCTACAGTGGAAGATCGGGACTCGTTCCCTGTATTTGAGGGCAACTGGCTCAACGCAGACGAGTTGCTTCGGCAATATCTGCTCTTGCAGTTGCCGATTGCGCCTGTTTGCCAACCCGATTGTCAAGGGCTCTGCCCCGTCTGCGGGCAGAACCGCAACGCGCGCGCGTGCGCTTGCCCTGCCCCAAAAGGGCATCCCGCCTTCGAAGCACTTGCACGCGCATGGTATGCTGAAGAAGAATAAGGAGGCCAACTATGGCGAACCCGAAACGACGACACTCGCACGCACGCGGAGCGAAACGACGCACCCACTACAAGCTGGAAATACCAGGCTTGAGCCGCTGTAAGCACTGCGGCGCCATCATCCTGCCTCATCGCGCCTGCTCCACCTGCGGCTATTATCGCGGGCGCAAATACGAACACGCGCTCCTAATCACCGACAAAGACCAAGACCAAAACGCCTAAGCGATGCGAATTGCAGTCGATGCGATGGGGGGCGACTATGCTCCCCAAGAGATTGTGTGGGGGGCGTACGAATCCGCCCGACAGGTCAGCTTCGATATCGTGCTGGTCGGCGATACCGAACAGATCGAAAAACATCTGCCCAAGCGCGGACGCCCCCCAAACCTGCATCTCCACCACGCCTCGCAGGTCATCACGATGGATGACTCCCCCGTTATGGCAATCCGACGCAAACGCGACTCGTCGCTGGTGGTCGCCGCCAAACTGACCAAAGAGGGCAAAGCCGACGCCCTCGTCTCAATGGGCAACACCGGCGCCGTCGGCGTCGTCGCCAAACTGCTATGGGGCGGACTCCCGCATGTGGACCGTTCCGCTATCGCCACCATACTGCCTACCTACAAAGGACGCTGTGTGCTCCTCGATAGCGGCGCTACCGTCGATTGCTCCCCACGCCAACTGCTCGATTTCGCACTGATGGGGCAAATCTACGCCGTCCAAGTCCTCGAAATCCCCAATCCACGAGTCGGACTGCTCAACATCGGCGAGGAAGCCACCAAAGGCAACAGCGTCACCAAAGAAGCCTATCATCTGCTCAAAACCTATCTGAAAGACGACTTTGTGGGCAATGTGGAGGGCAAGACCTTCTTTGAAGGCGTCGCCGATGTCGTTGTCTGCGACGGGTTCGTGGGCAATGTGTTCCTCAAAACGGGTGAAGGCGTCGCCGAGACGGTGCTCAAAATTATCAAAGAAGAGATGACGCGCAGTCGGCTCAATCTTTTACCCCTTGCCCTTCTGAAGCCCGCCTTTGAGCGTATCAAGCGAAGGCTGGACTATCGCGAGTATGGGGGCGCCCCATTGCTGGGCGTGGATGGGGTCTGCATTATCGGGCACGGGCGATCCGACCGCTACGCCGTGCGCCAAGCCATCGCCGTCGCCGCCCAAGCCGTCACCAACCGACTGGTGCCCACCCTCCGCCACGCCCTCATGCTACTCCACGAAAGCAAGGAAGGCTGATGGCGCTCACCATCACCGTTCTCGGATGCGGAACCTCTATGGGCGTGCCCATGCTCGGATGCCGATGCGCCGTCTGCACCTCCAGCGACCCGCGCAACCACCGCACCCGCCCCGCTGTCCATCTCCAAACCCCTACAACCGCCGTGCTGATCGACGCCCCTCCCGAACTCCGATTACAACTCATTCGCACAGGACTGGATACCCACCTCGACGCCGTGCTCATCACCCACACCCATGCCGACCACATCATGGGATTGGACGATGTGCGCGGGTTCACCCTACGCACCCAGCAACCAATGCCTGTCTACGCCGAACCCAGCGCGCTGGATGACCTCAAACGCGTCTACCGCTATATCTTCTTCCCCTACCCCCCGGGAGTCACTATCCCGCAAATCGAGTTCCGCGAAATCACAGGCACACTGACCATCGGAGAGATGACCATCGAACCCTTACGGGTCTTTCACGGGGAGATGCCCATCTTGGCGTTCCGAGTCGGCAACTTCGCCTATGTAACCGATGTGAGCCACATCCCACACGATACATGGGCGCGCCTCCATGGCTTAGACCTGCTGATTCTGGATGCGCTACGCTACGAACCCCACCCCACCCACTACCATTTGGAGCAAGCCATCGAAATCGCCCTGAAACTGCAAGCCAAGCGCACCCTCTTTACGCACATGACCCACGACTTCGATTACGAAACCGTCAACGCCCAACTGCCCCCACAGATCGAACTCGCTTACGACGGACTGGTCGCCGAAGTGCCCTACTGATAACGCGGCGCCAAGAGGTAGTAGACACGCCCCAACACCGCTCGGCTCTCCAGCAAGAGAACCGTCGGCGAACTGATCCGCGTCCGATCCGTAGTGAGGCAGTATGCGCCATCCTTGCGCATCCGCTGTTCGACCGTGTCCCATTCCGGCGCGGTCGCATAACGCCCCTTGCGATAAAACTGTAGGCTCGGATAGCCTGGATGAACCCGATACACCACCAGAAGCCGATAGGTCGGCACCGACTGCGCCAGCTCCCGTATCGGGCGTAACGCCAACCGATCATAACCCACTAATGCCCCGTTCCACCCCACCAAAAGCAGCAGCACCCCAACCGCCCATAACCCACGCGCATGCCCTCCACGAACAGAAGCAAACGCGACCAAGCCCATCCCCAGCACAAGTCCATACGCCCACCATACTCCACTCCACGCGCCAAGAATCCCCCCTACCCCACCCCATACAATCGACGGAGCCAACCCCAGCCAACGAAACCCACCCTGCGAAAGCCCTAACGCATCCCGCTCGACCATGTATCGCGCAACCAGCAACGCCAGCACCGGAAACATCGGAAAGATATAGGTGGGAAGCTTCGTGAAGCTCAGCGTGAACAAACCAAGAACCAGCCAGCACCAACGCTGAAGGTAGCCAACCAACGGATTCGGATCCCGACGCCATAGCCCCTGCGCAAATGCCCCCATCGGGAACCCTCCAAGCCACAAGACCACCACATAAAATAGCAGGTACGCCGCCACCCCACCCACCAGATTGACGATTCCACCTGCACCCATCAGCGTCCCCACCGAGTGGGCGGTATCCCCACCTGCAAAGCGCAGGAGATTCTGGCGCACCACAAACTCCATAAAAAACTCCGTACCGTGCTGCCAATAAACTCCCACATACCACGGCATCGCCACCAGCAAGGCAACCCCCAACGCCCCCAAAGCCCAACGAAATCTCAACATCCGCGCATGCCACACGTAGAGCAGTCCGACCAGCCCCAGCCCGAACGGACCTTTAGTCAGCACCGCCAGCCCCAGCGCAACCCCGCCCATCACGCTCCATAACAAGGGACGCTCCCGAGCCTCCCAAAGCGCAATCACCGCTAATAAAAGAAAAAAGCAAAGCGCCATATCGGTGATCGCCATGCGTGCCAGCAACAGGCTCAACGGCGCAACCCCAAACAACGCCCCTGCAAGCGTGCCCATCCCATGCCCAAAACGAAGGTTGCCCCACACGCCCAAAGCCACCAGCGTGAGCGCATACATCAGCACCGAAGGCAACCGCAAAGCGAACTCGTTCTCCCCGAACAAGCGCATGCTGGCGACCATCAGCCAGTAGAGGAGGGGCGGCTTCTCAAACCACGGCTCCGATTGAAAAGTCGGTGTCAGCAGGTCACCACGCTGACGCATCTCCCAAGCCACCGAAGCATAAAAACCCTCGTCTAAATCGGTCAGACCGAAAACCGCTATGTCCACCACTGCGACCAGCACCAGAAGCCAGATGAGCCAGCGCACGCCCCAAAGTGTACCCACACAGGAGATCTGGGAGGGGCGATGAGAAGAGGCGTCTGCTTCGCGATATCTCAGAGGAAGAAGCCGGAATCGCCACACCTGTAGCGAATATCTCCCCACAGGAGGTGAAAGCTGACTTCCTACGCAGAAGCCCGAAACGGCGAACTTGAGCC
>PSLB01000127.1:0-7117 GCA_040289385.1 Armatimonadota bacterium | reverse complement strand
TGGTGAAGCTCACGAAGACACCGTGGCGCGCAGGATGCGGGCCTTCCCAGCCTCCAGCCTCTCCAGCAGCGCCGCCGTCGGCTCGTGCGTCCGCACCCGGCCGATCCTGGGAAGGACGACGTGGCTCTTGCCGTCCACCCGGATCGCCCCGGTCGTGAAGCTCACCGACTCCCGGCACCGCCCCTTCTTCTTGAACCGGGGAAAGCCCATCTTCTTCCCCTTGCGCCGGCCCTTCCTGCTGTCGGACCACGCCTTCAGGGCGCTGGCTAGACCCTCCAGTCCGGAGGAGTACGCCTCCTTGGAGTTTTCACGCCACCACGGGGCAGCCGTCCCCTTGGCTCGGTTCCACTCCCGCCTGAGCGCGGGAAGCGTCCAGGGCACCTCGACGTCCTCCCCCCGCCTCCAGGCCTCCAGGCGCTCCTTCACCAGCGCCAGGACCCAGTTGAAGGCGAAGCGCCGGGCGCCCGCGTGCGAGGCCAGCGCCCGCTCGGCGCGGGGAGAAGGGTCGAGGGCGAACCGGTACGCTTGAAGCACCATCATGGCTCCGCAGCCGCCTTGATCGCCTTTTCCGCCCGCCGCCGGGCCGACCGGCGGCCGTAGAGCCGTGCGCAGAAGCTCGCCAGAACGTCGATCAGAATGGTGCCCGAAGGCAGCTGGCGCGCCGGAAGCTGATATATTACCACAAGCAACCACCGTTATCTATAGGATGTCCAGCAGTTGCGAACCCCATTTTGCCGTCCTGCAGGATAGGATACCTTAAGCTTTCAATCCTCCAGCGGGGGGTAGCCGTTCCTGTGGTTGAGAGCGCGTGCCCGAAAGTGACGAACCAGTCCGTAGGCAATCAGACCTACTCCCACCAAAATCAGCAGAGGGAAAAAGAGCCGTACCAAACCAATCGCCAGTAGCAGAATGCGGAACCCAGTGGCTACCAGAAGCACCACGATCAGCACAGCCAGCCCCAGCCGAACCCACTGGTTCATCGCGAGCCCCCAGTTTGGTCGGGATCCTGCTGACTCGGAGCAGACAATTTGTCTGTGAGGGACTTGGGTTTTTTATTCTTCTGCAGTTCTGCCCACAATCCTATCAAGATAAGCGCCACCCCTACCCCCGCAGACCATGGCAGGAACCACTCAATCAGCTTGATGAGCATCCCGCCCAGATAGAGCAGAGCAGACGCCGCCACCACCAGAACGCCCACATAAATCATGCGATTGCGTGGCATAGGAGAAGTATACCATGCCACGCACCACACATTTACCGCCACTGCCAACCACGCCGATAGGGACGCTGGACGAACTCATCTCCTGCGCGCGTATTAGTAATACGCCCCGCTTTGGCATCCCAATAGATTTTTTGATTGGCACGAAACGCCACATTGCCCAGCAAGACCGCTTCGGTCAGAGTCGTCGCATACTCGAAGTTGCTGTAGGTAGGACTTCCTGTCTTGCACGCCAAAATCCACTCCTCGTAGTGACCAGGCGAGCGCGGCAAGGTAGGGGCTGGGGGCTGAAAATCGGCAAACCGATTTTTAGGGAAGAGCTGAACCCCAACAGCATGCGGGAAGTAGATCACGCCCCTCTCCCCAACACAAAGGACCCCATTCGGCGCCATCGGACTGTTCTCGATAAGCTCCGCAGGGGGCTTGCGTCCGCCATCGTACCACGTCAACTTGACTGGGGGCATGCCATGCCGAGCGGGGAACTCGTAGCGCACGATGCTCCACTTGGGCCCTGTCTCTGGCATGCGCGGTTCGCCTTCCGCCTCCACACTTACTGGAAGCCCCAACTCTAATGCCCAGTAAGCCGTGTCGATGATATGGCATCCCATATCCCCAAGCGCACCCGTGCCGAAGTCCCACCACCCACGCCAGGCGAAGGGATGGTAGCCATCGTTGTACGGGCGCGACGGGGCTGGACCGAGCCAAAGATCCCACATCAGGGTTGGCGGTAGGGGCTTCTCGCCGTCAGGACGCGCCATCCCTTGCGGCCAGATGGGGCGATCGCTCCATGCATGAACCTCCCGAATGGGACCCACTATCCCCGAACGGATGACTTCGACCGCCTGACGCAGTGCATCGCTGGAATGCGCTTGATTACCCATCTGAGTCGCCACTTTGGTTCGGCGTGCCTGCTCACGCACCTGGCGACATTCCCACACCGAGTGCATCAGCGGTTTCTCGCAGTAAACATGCTTGCCTAACTGCAAGGCACGCATCGTAGGCAGCGCATGGTGGTGGTCTGGAGTGCTGATCACCACGGCATCGAACAGCGTGTGATAGCGGTCAAACAGCGCACGGTAGTCGGCAAAAAGCATCGCCCGAGGGAACGCTTGAGCCCCGCGTGCCAGATTGTTCAAATCCACATCGCAGAGCGCTACGATATTTTCGGTATTGGCGACCCCCATCAAATTATCCCAGCCGCGCCCTCCAACGCCGATAACGGCGATGTTGAGCTTATCGTTGGGTGAGGTGCCCTTTGCCCAACCCGACTTAAGAAACAGCAGTCCCGCTCCCGTACCTAACGCCTGCTTCAGAAATTCACGCCGTGTCGTCTTCCGTTCGCTCATAGCGTCTACGCAGATTCCACCCACCCGACGAATCTCCTGCAGACACCAAAGCCAACGCCCGCGTTTCCTGCCTTAGACGGCAAAACTTCGGCAGAACATTGCCCTACTGGAGGATCGGAGGAGAACCCACCTGAACCTTATCGATACAGACCAGGACTGAACTGTTCGGGTGGGGTTTCTGCGCGGAACTTGTGCACAGAGCCACCCAAAGTGAGAACGAGAACCCATCCGCGCGCCTGTGTCAGCCGATCGGTTTGCCATGTCGGCTGGAACACCCGTGCCCAGTGCCAGTGGCACTCTGAGAGGGGCGTTAGCTCACCCCACTTGCCCTCGCCATAGGGCGGTCCCGCCTGCCACCAGCCCAACCGACGCGCAATCGCCCAGTTGGGGACATAGGTATAACTTACCCCGCTGGGCAAATAATAGTTGCCCTCTAGCCGAAACGCATCCCCCAGGTTCGCCTCAACCGAGTGCTGTCCCGCTAAGGGGTCTACAGGGCAGACAAAGAGACGCCCCTCGTGCACATAGGGGTAAACCTTAGAAAGGTAGGGGGGCAACTCGTCGTAATCATCGCGATACATGCGCACCGCCAGCCCAATCTGGCGTAAGTTTGAGATGCAGACCGTGCGCTGACCCGCACGACGCGCCAGCGTGTAGACAGGAAACAAAATCGCCACCAAAATCGCCACAATCGCGATCACGGCGAGCAGTTCTATCAAGGTGAACCCGTGCCAATTGCGCATCATTTAATTAGACGCCTAAGGAGGCGTTGCGTTTGCCGACGACCCCTCAGAAACCGTATAGGCTCTATTATAGCGCGCCATCACCTTCTCAATCGGCTCGGTCAGCCACGCCTCACACGCATCGCAAGCAACCTCCAATAAGGACTGTACCAACGGCTTCTCATGCGGCTCAAACGGCGACAGGACGAACTCTGCCAGGTCGGCATCTTCGGGCGCAATCCCGATTCCAAACCGTAGGCGGGGGAACTGCTGGGTTCCAAGCGCCTCGATAATCGAGCGCATACCGTTATGCCCCCCCGCAGAGCCTGACGGACGCATTCGCAAAGTGCCTAACGGGAGCGCCCCATCATCGTAGACCACCAGCATCTGGTCGGGCGCAAGGGCATACGCCCTCAAAAGGGCGCGCACCGCCTCACCCGAACGGTTCATATAGGTCATCGGCTGCGCCAGCACCAGTGGAACCCCTGCGATAGTTCCCATCCCGAACCGACTGTGGTATCGATGAGACCGAAGCGCAACAGAGTGCCGACGCGCCAGCAGGGAGACCACCCAGAACCCCACATTATGGCGCGTGCCTGCATATTGCTCGCCAGGGTTACCTAATCCGACAATCAGACGCTGGGGATGCATCGCTATGAGTAGAATAGAAACGGCTTGCGTCGCTTAAGGAACGCCTGCACCTCACGCTCCATGCGTTGGACGATACGTTCCGGTTCGGCACCTTCCATCAGCATGGTATGAACCTCGCGATTGGCAAGTAGTCCGAGTGCCTTGTGGGCTTCCCAGTGCTTCGGGTACAGTTTGCGTAGCGCATAGCCGATTCCGATGCCCATCGATACGGGGCGGAGCCGTGCCCGATCTGTAATCATCAGCGCCACTCCCTCGCATGCCACACCCTGATACGCACTGGCAGGAGGAGTGAAGGTGATGGGGACAAACCGCACGCCTGCGGAGGTGGGCAACTCGTTGAGGAAGCCTGCAAGTGTACGCCCATGAATCCAAGGCGCTCCAATCAGTTCGAAAGGCGTGTCGGTGCCGCGCCCTACCGAAAGGTTCGTGCCCTCCCAAAGCCCCACTCCTGGATAAAGCAGCGCCTGTTGGAGCCGACGCATATTCGGCAAGGGATTGACCCAGTAAAGTCCACACTCGTCCCACCACATCGAGCGAAGCCAGCCCTCACAAGGGATTACAGTTAGGTCCACGGTAGGGATGCGTTCCGTTCGGAACATCTGCGCCAACTCGCCGTAGGTCATCCCATGCCGTAGGGGAAGCGTGTGATAAGCAGTGAAACTGAGGCGGTCCGAGTCGGCGAGTGCGCCCTCCACATCGACGCCGTTGATGGGGTTCATCCGATCCAGCACATAGAAGGGCAGTCCCGTTTCCGCGCACGCCTCCATCGCCAATCCCATTGTGGAGATGTAGGTATCAAACCACGTGCCGATGTCCTGAATATCGAACCGGAGTGCATCCAGATCGGCGAGCTGGGCAGGTGTCGGCTTCTTGCGATCGCCGTAGAGGCTGTAGACAGGGAGCCCAGTACGCTCATCGACCCCGTCGGGCACTGTATCGTCCCGCTGTCCTCGTAGCCCGTGTTCGGGGCTAAACAGAGCCGTCAAACGATATCCTGCGTTCCGAAGCGCATCTGGGGTCGGAGTCAGGTCGGTGGTGAGCCCTGTGTGGTTGGTGATGATTCCGATTCGCTCGCCCAGAGGCGGACGCTTCTGAACCAACATATCGATGCCGTTGCGTACCATCGGTTTATACGGGAAGCGGGGTTTCATGCGTGTTCAACGCGTGAAGAGCGGGCTCATATTGCTCCAGCAGGTGGTGGACATGCTCGCGCAGGGGAATAGGCTGTTTGCTGGGGTGGGTGAGGCGTGCGATTTGGCGGATGGCATCCAGCGGGTGCTTCTGACGCTGGGCTATCTGTAGGAGCCAATCAGCGGCGTGTTCGGGAGCGAGGAACGCCTCGTAGCCGTTTATGTGGAGCAAGGTGAGTGTGGCAATCAGGGCAGTCGCATAGTTACCTTGGGCGAACGGGCGATACTTGAGGTAGCCCCACAGGAACCGCGCACAGTTCAGCAACACATCGCGACTTTGACGGTAACTATACTGGTAATAGGTCGCCTCTTCCAACCGTTCGTACGAATACGGCTGAGGACGCCCCATAATTTCGGTGTTAATCCAGATCAGATCTTGCAAGGTTAGGTAGCGCCACTCAGAACTGGGACCAGGCACAGGTTGGAGTGCGGTACGCAGGGTAGCAGGCAAGTTGGACAGGGGAACCAACGCTTGCCGACGGAGACTGTTCTCAACAGCGATTAGGGTTGCCTTGCTATCAGCAACCACCCTCTCGATGAGTTCTGGGTAAGTAAGCGGGCTGGGGGAAGCTGGCGCGGCGACACTTTGGAGGCGTGAGGGGTTCTCTACCAGAGCGTGGAGGCTCGCGACATCGGCGGGATAGTCGGCGCCGTGCGCATGAAGGAACGCCAGCGTGAGCAGGAGCGCACTCCCCGATTGGTCTTGAGCAAACGGTTGAAGCCTCAGAAACACCTCCAGCAAGTGGCTGGCACGGGCGCCAAGTTCGGCTTCTGGTACCACCAGCGGTGCAAGCAGACACGCACGTTCCAGGCAATCGCCACGCAATACCGCCGACACCCCATAAAGCAAGGCATAAGCATGGAGCGCATCGCGTGAGGTCGGATAGCGGTAGCTTGCTGCCTGCGCCGATGCACGGGCAATCGCTTTACCCTCTATGCGAAATACCTGTTCCAGCGAATCTGCGGGCGCAGACGGATCCAAGTTGGCGCTAAGACGCTTACGGGTCTCATCAGAAAGGTGCGCCCAGCCCTCAATCAGCATGCGCAGAGCCAATCCCGCTTGACGCAGAGATTCATCCAACGGCTCGGCGTTGAATATCAGTTCGCGGAGCGATTCGATAAATCGGTTCAGTTCTGTCATGCACGCCTCCGTCGATGGAGAATTTTACCCTGCGTTTCGCCAAGAGGGAGCGGTGGAGGTATAATCCCGACGCGGTGTGACGATGGCGACCTATCCGTTATGCCCGACGGCACGGCTTACACCGGCAAAGGGCATGGGGCCACTGACGGGCACGGCTTCGAGGTGGGGCAGCCCCTGCGTGACGACCTCTTCCCGATTGTCGTCGAACCTTAGAAAAGTGGGGGAGCGCGAGGGGGCAGTAATCCACCTCACACGGGTCCTTCGCAGATTCTGACAGGCGTGGGGGTAGGCCATGAACGGCAAGCAGATGCCGAGCCGGGGCAGTATACGGGCGATCCGTGACCATGGCATCCCTGGGGAAGCGGGGGCAACCCAGCGCGGGCCGGAGGGGATTGCGGGCCCGCTGGTATCGTTCGCGGGCCTGTTCGGCGTCGCCCAGGTCCTGTTCTGGGTGGCCTGGTGGGTTGGATACCGCCTCCTCCCGGAAGGCGCCCTGCAGGGGCGCACGGGAGCCGGCCTCCTGCCGCTCGAACACTTGCATCTGGTGCCGCGGGTTCTGGCCGTGCTGGCCTGGAACGCGCTGGTCGCGACCGTCTTCGTGGCCGGCGCCAACCTGTGGCGCGTGCGGCGCCTGCCCCTGGGCTTCGTTCCCGCAGCGGCCTACTGGGTGCTGTACGGACTGACGCTGGGCACCAATTCGTTCAGCGTGCCGCTCGTCGAGCGCCCTGCCCCGTCGCCCGCGCTGCTACTCCGCCGGTCCGGATTCTTAGAGCTCACGGCCTACCTGCTCGTGGCGGCGGCCACCGACGACCGCGCCCGCTGGCTCCAAGAGCGCTGGTGGAGCGGGA
>PSLB01000126.1:3986-7283 GCA_040289385.1 Armatimonadota bacterium | reverse complement strand
TCGCTGCGGAGAATATCCGCAGGGCCGCCCGTATGCGGTCGTACGCGGCGGGCCAACCGGCCTCGCTGCAAGCCCCTGGCTTTAGCCATGGGGTTCATGACTCTGCATAGAGAATGCCCAACAACGGGCTGGCTTTGGGGTATGCTCATGCCATGAGCTGGCATATCTTGCCTGAAGATCGGCAAAAAGTGTTGGACAATCTGGTTGCCGTGGCGGTAGCGTACGACGAGGTGACTGCCAAATTGGTGCAAAGCTACTTGATAGACCATCGCATCATGGCGTTTGCCCCCGAACTACACGAAGTGCCCCTTTATCCGCGTGTTCGGCAGGATATTTCCATTTGGGTGCCGCGGCGCAAGCGGGAAGAGGCGATCATGGTGCTGAGGACATTAGCCGAAAATCGAGCGTTTGGAGAGGAGGAAAATGCCTGAGTGTGTGGGCGTGATTGGGGCAGGCTCGTGGGGTACGGCACTTGCCTGCCTGTTGGGGCAGAAGCAGAAACGCGTCTGGCTGTGGGGACGCAATACCGAGCGTATCGCACGGCTCCAACAAGAGCATATCAATCGCCAGTATCTGCCTGAAGCCATTCTTCCTGATACTGTCTGCCCCACAACCGAACTCTCTGTGCTTCAGGAGTGCTGGATCTGGGTGCTGGCGGTTCCCTCGTCAGCAATTCGTGCTGTCGTTGCCCAACTCCCTGACGCGGCGCCGCTCTGTGTGATTGCGGCGAAAGGATTAGAGCCGGGCACGGGGAAGCGCCTCAGTGAGGTGGTGCTGGAATCGGGGCGGTGGCATCCCACACAGGTTGGCGTTCTCTCAGGACCGAACTTGGCAGTGGAGCTGGTGCGGGGCATCCCTACAGCAACGGTTGCTGCAGCGTATGCGCTTGAGAGTGCCGAGTGCGTGCAGGAACTGTTTATGACCCCCACCTTGCGCGTCTACACAAATGACGATGTGGTCGGTGTGGAGCTGGGAGGGGCCCTCAAGAATGTGTACGCCATCGGGGCTGGGATGAGTGATGGACTGGGTTTCGGCAACAACACAAAGGGCACCCTGCTGACGCGCGGGCTGGCAGAGATGATGCGGTTGGGCACCGCTCTTGGCGCTTGTGCTGAGACCTTTATCGGCTTGACAGGGGTGGGGGACCTGTTTGCCACCTCGGTGAGCCCGCTGAGCCGAAACTACCGACTGGGCTATGCGGTCGCACGCGGCAAATCTCCCGATCAAGCCCTTCAAGAGATAGGACAGGTTGCAGAAGGCTATCCGACGGCGTTGGTCGCGCAAAGCTTGGCACAGAGCCATGGTATTGAGACTCCTGTGCTGGACGCGGTTGCAGACATTCTCAAGGGGGTGCGTTCTGTACCCGATGCGCTCCAGTCGCTCATGACGCGTCCCCCGAAAGGCGAGCGCGAGTTCCGATTGGTGCAAGCCTAATCGTTAGGGCTGAACCGCTCATAAAGGGTCGCATTAATCGCGACCCAAACCATGCCCACCAGTCCTTGAACTCCCAACGCGCTCAGACCAGTTAGCACCACATGCCATTTCAGCACGGAGCCCACAATCCAGACGACGGCGCTAGGGGCACCGACTAAGCAAAGTAACGGCACCATAATGAAACTGGTCAGGAGGCGTTGGGCGTAATCGCTGGGGTCGGGATTGACCAGCGCCACCGTGAACATCGCCATTTGAAGCACCCACAGCGACCCCGTAACCACCAGCCCACCTACAAGCCAGTAAAGCCAGAGATGGGGAAATAGCCCTACAGCAAGGCAAATGGTCAGTGCCTGACCCAGCATAAAAAAGATTACGGTCGGAAGCGATTCCACCACCACTACCTGCCAACTTGTGAAGGGCATCGGCTTCTGCCACTCAATGCGCCTTAACAGCTCGGTCATCCCGTAGTAGCTTCCCAACGCATAAAGGAAGGCGATAACAGACTGAACACTGATGTAGAGCAATTGAAGCACTTGCGGTGAGGGTGGAGGTTGGCTGTAGGCTCGGTAAACCACCAGCGCTATCACGCCGAAGGGAACCAGTGCCATAACAACAATTCCCAACACATTCGTCCAGCCACTGGCTCGCCATGCGATGAGCAGGTCGCGCCAGAGGAGGGCGAGAACTCCTGAAGGTGTCCAGCGTTCGAGCCAGCCGAGGGTACGGAGCGGCTTCTTCTGTGCGCGTTCCAGCGCACGCTCCATATAGGCACGCATGGGGTCTTGGCGTGCTTGGTTTATCTTGCCCCCAAGCCGTGCCAGTTCCGTGCCCAACTCGTACAGCCAACCTCGATTCTGCACCAGCTGACCGTTGCCCCACAGCACCAGCAAACCCCAGAACAAAAAGCTGGCAGTTATCGCATGGGTCCAGCCCTGGTATAGGATGAACGTCCCATCTGCCAACCCACGCACAGGGACCAGCAGGATCTTGGCAGGAAGCCACTCTAAAGCATATCTGAGCGCTGTCAAAAAACTGCCTGTGGAGCCGTACTCCTGATAGAGCTTCCCCCCCACCACCAGAACGGACAGAATCGACCACCCCACGAAGCCCACAATCCACGCACGCCGCACCGAGCGCCCCTGAAGCTCGCGCAAAGCAATCGCGACACTGACAAACAAGAACCCGACAAACGCCAGTAGATACAGAATCGGGTAGATTAAAAATGCCCAACTGCTCATTATCGGTTCCGCAGTGATAATCAAACGAGCCATCGAACGCCCGCCGAAGAGGATCATATAGGCTAACAGCATCGCCATCAGCACCAGTGCACCCAAAAGCCCCCGTATCAGCAAAAGCCCTCGAAATAGGCTCAAAGGACACAACGGGCTCGTGAAGAGATAATGCACATCGCTCTCCCGAAACAACAAGTGAACTGGGCGAAACAGCGCCGATACTCCCAGCGAAAGCACATAAAGCCAGTGGATAAGCACCGCAATCACCAACGAGCGCGTCAGGATCAACGCAGGATCCCCTGCTGTTTGAGGAACCGACATCTGGCGCCCGCCTTCCATAACACCCGCGAGGAACCCCGCACCCCATCCTAATAAAACGAACATTATCACCACTACCGTCAAAACGGCACGCACGGGGTTCGCAAATGCACGACGGAAGCTGTTAATCAGGGTCCGAAATGCCAAAAACGCCAGTATCCGCAAAACCATCGTTGCTCATCGGAAAAGTATACCCTGTTCTGTCAACTACCCCATAGCTAAAGCTAGGGGATTGCGCCTAGCCCGCTTGCGCGGGCCGGCACGATAGGCCGGTTGACAACGGCCCGCCAGCGGCAGACATGCCACCGCCAGC
>PSLB01000126.1:0-2500 GCA_040289385.1 Armatimonadota bacterium | reverse complement strand
GCAGAGAAGGGAAGCACATACTTTTCAAAGAAGGGCACAAGCTTTTCCCAAAGACTGCGTCGGCAGTGGATGGCATAGATAAGGCAGTCAGGACTGCCGGGCTTTGAGGAGATGCTCCCTGTTTGAAAGATCTGCTTTGCCAGTTCCAGCACGTTGCGTCCGCTTTTGTGTTGGACGAGGTGGAATTCGGGGTCTACGAAAAACCCGAATTGGCTGGTATCGTGCTGTTTGATACTGACAAGCAGTGTGCCTTCTCCTTCGATGAAGCCGGCAAGGAACCATTTGGCAGCTTCGGTGCGGGTGAGTCTTTCCTGCTGATTGGCTCCACCCATCGTGTTTTCACCTCCTCGGTAACGTGGGATACACGAGCGTTCCAGCATATAGCCGGATTTTACAACGGCCCTGTGACGAACCGTTAGAGTTACGGCCGGCATTCACCCGGGCTTCAGTTTGGGGCTGCACCTTGCGGCTGACCCCTCCCCTTAACCTACGGGCATTGGCCAAGCGTCGCCCCCTATACATCGGGTTACCCCTTCGCAGAGAGCTGTGTTTTTGGTAAACAGTCGCCAGGCCCGCTTTGCTGCGACCTCCTTGCGGAGGCACCCCTTCTCCCGAAGTTACGGGGTCAATTTGCCGAGTTCCTTAGCGGGACTTCTCTCGCGCGCCTGAGGCTCCTCGCCTCGCCTACCTGTGTCGGTTTGCGGTACGGTCAGGACGTTTCAACGCGGAACAGCTTTTCTCGGCTTTAGTCACGGTTGCTTCGTTCACCCGAGGGATCCCTTCGGCGCCCTAAGGTTGCCCGTAGGGCGCGCGCAGCCTTACAGCCCTGCGCCCAACCGATTCTAAAGCGTCTCCGTTCTCGCTCCACGCCCTGGGGTGGGAATATTGACCCACTGCCCTTCGCCTACGGCGTTTCGCCCTCGGCTTAGGACCGCCTAACCTTCAGCGGACGAACCTGCCTGAAGAACCCTTAGGCTTTCGGCGGACGGGATTCTTACCCGTCTTCTCGCTACTCGTGCCGGCATTCTCACTTCGGTACGCTCCAGCGGTGCTTCCGCTCCACCTTCCCTGCGTACCGAACGCTCCCCTACCGCTCCTTTTCAGGAGCCCGCCGCTTCGGTGACGAGCTTAAGCCCCCTTACATTGTCGGCGCAAGCTCGCATTCGACCAGTCAGCTGTTACGCACTGTTTAAAGGATGGCTGCTTCTAAGCCAACCTCCTGGTTGTCTACGCGGGCTTACATCCTTTCACACTTAGCTCGTGCTTAGGGACCTTAGCGGGCGGTCTGGGCTGTTTCCCTTTTGACAACGGCGCTCATCCGTCGCTGTCTCACTGCCACGCTTCCTGCTATGCCATTCGGAGTTTGGTTGGGTTCGGTAACCTGGTAGGGCCCCTAGCCCATCCAGTGGCTCTACCTGCATAGCATAGCGCGTGACGCTGCACCTCAATGCATTTCGGGGAGAACCAGCTATCTCTGCGCTCGATTGGCATTTCACCACACTATCCCCAGTTCCTCCGAGCCCTTTTCAACGGACACCGGTTCGGCCCTCCACCGTGTGTTACCACGGCTTCAGCCTGACCAGGGATAGATCGCGCAGTTTCGGGTCTACGCCCCGTGACTCAGTCGCCCTGTAAGGACTCGCTTTCGCTACGGCTTCGTGCCTGAGGCACTTAACCTTGCCACGGAGCGTAACTCGCCGGCTCATTCTGCAAAAGGCACGCCGTCAGGCTGTTCCCCTTGCGGGGCATAGCCCTCCGACTGCTTGTAAGCGCACGGTTTCAGGTTCTCTTTCACTCCCCTTCCGGGGTGCTTTTCACCTTTCCCTCACGGTACTGGTTGCGCTATCGGTAGCAAGGAGTATTTAGCCTTACCCGGTGGTCCGGGCAGATTCGCACAGGGCTCCACTTATCCCGTGCTACTCGGGATCCCGACGAGGCGTCCCACTTTTCGCATACGGGGCTCTCACCCGCTGTGGCGTGCCGTTCCAGGCAACTTCTGCTAAGTGGAGACGCTCTCTGGTGTCGGTCCCACGACCCCGACCGTGCATGCACGGTCGGTTTAGGCTCTTCCCCGTTCGCTCGCCACTACTAAGGGAATCTCGTTCGATTTCTTTTCCTCTGGGTACTGAGATGTTTCAGTTCCCCAGGTTCCCTCCACACCGCCTATGGGTTCAGCGGTGGGTGACCACCCATTCGGTGGCCGGGTTTCCCCATTCGGGCATCCACGGATCAACGCCTGCTTGCGGCTCCCCGTGGCTTATCGCAGCTGGCCACGCCCTTCATCGGCTCCTTGCTCCTAGGCATCCACCGTGCGCCCTTAGTAGCTTGCCTCTATGGGCGCGCTTCTCGGTGACTCCAGTCCAATTGTCAAAGTGCGTGTGTGGGTCCGTTGCCCGTTGGACACCAGCCCAACTGTGAAGACTCCGTCAACTACCCCACGGCTAAAGCCGGGGGCTTGCCCTCGCCCGGCAAGCCGGGCAGGGCTTCGGGGCCGGTTGAC
>PSLB01000125.1:0-7298 GCA_040289385.1 Armatimonadota bacterium | reverse complement strand
GCTGAACCGAAGCGCAGGGAGAAAGTCCTGCGTGCATCCGGAATAAGGATGCTCCTCAATTGATGGAGGGGAGGATGTCACGGTACAATAGGCGTACGATGGTTCGAACGAGCCACTTGTGGCAGGCGCGATCACTTATTGACGCAGCGGAATCGTTTCTGGTGGTGCCCCATCTTCATCCCGACGGCGATGCTTTGGGGAGTGCTTTAGCCCTTGCCCTGACCCTGTGCCAGTTGGGCAAGCCCACCGTCGATGTGGTCTGCCACGACCCTGTGCCAGAGATTTATCGGTTTCTGCCTGCCAGCGAGTGGGTTCGAACCGAACTGGAGGCGCGTACGACCTACGATGTGGCGATTGTCTGCGATATGAGCCAGCTGAGTCGGACGGGGTGCCATGAGCCGTTAGTACGTTCTGCGCGCAAAATTCTGCAAATAGATCATCATGTGCCTCAAGAGCCGTTTGCGGATGTTCGATTAGTAGACACCTCGGCGTCTGCCACGGCAGAGGTCGCCTATCGCCTATTGCGCGCCATGCGCCACCCGCTGACGCCCGATATTGCGACATGCCTGATGACCGGCATCGTGACCGATACCTTCTCGTTTAAGTTTCCGAACACGACTCCGCGTACCCTGCGGATTGCCAGCCACCTGCAAGCAGCGGGCGCTGACATCAGCGCGATCAATGAACAGGTGTTCGAAACGCGTTCGTTCTCGTCGGTGAAACTGCTGGGGCTCGCACTGGCGACGCTCCAGCGCACTCCCGATGGCAGTATCGCATGGGGAGCCATCTCACGCAAGATGTTCGAGGAAGCCGGCGCCACCGATGAAGAGACCGAAGGTATCGTCAACTTTGTACGCTCCATACGCGGGGTGCGCGTGGCAATGCTTCTGCGTGAAACCCCTCATCACAAGGTGCGCGTCAGCCTGCGCAGTCGGGGCACCATCAATGTGGCTGAAATCGCAAGCCGCTTTGGGGGTGGAGGGCACGAGAATGCAGCGGGTTGCACGCTTGAAATGAGCCTTTCCGAAGCAGAACGCACCCTTGTGCAAGAGGTTCAACGATGGATGGGGTCGTGAATGTCTACAAACCGTCTGGGATCACCTCGCACGATGTGATCGATCACCTTCGGCAGGTCAGTGCGCAGGCGCACGTGGGGCATGCGGGTACTCTCGACCCTTTGGCGGAAGGAGTGTTGGTGTGTTGTCTGGGGCGCGCCAGCCGATTGGTGCCCTATATCCAACCCTTGACCAAGCACTATCGCGGCACCATTCTGTTCGGCAAAACCACCGACACGCAGGATGCGGATGGGCAAGTTCTGGAGGTGCATCCTGCTCCGCACTTGCGTCTCGAACACCTACGTGCGGCACTCGCACAGTTCACAGGGCGCCTTTGGCAGGTTCCCCCGATGTATTCTGCGGTTAGGGTGGGCGGACGCAAACTGCACGAGTTGGTACGGGAAGGCAAAGAGGTCGAGCGGGAACCGCGCCCCATCACTGTCTACCGATTCGAAATCACCGAGTTCACTCCGGGTGAGTTTCCTACTGCACGGTTCGAGGTGGAATGCTCGTCCGGAACCTATGTGCGCACCTTGGCGCACGATCTGGGACAGGTGCTGGGCGTAGGAGCCCACCTGACACAGTTGACACGTGTGGCGGTAGGGCACTTCCACTTGGACGATGCCCACCCCTTAGAGGCTGTGAGCGATGCGGACGCTGTTCGGAAAGCGCTCATCACCCCGATGGATGCGCTTCCTCACTTGCCCCGTTGGAAGCCTACTCCGCCCGCGCTGGAACGGCTGCTCCATGGCAACTTCGTGCAGGTAGAGCATCCTCTGTGGACGCCGGGCGGGTTCGTGATCGTGACCGAAGATGACGAGCATATTGCCTTGATTGCGCGCTGGCTCCCACCGCTACTGCGCCCAGTGCGCGTGATCCGCGCATGAGTTGGACCATCGATGTGCGTTCCTTAAAACATCCTTTCCCTGATGGATGCGTCGTGGCGATAGGGGTTTTTGATGGGGTGCATCGAGGGCATCAAGCCCTCATTCAGCAGGCGGTGAATCAGGCGCGCTATTGCGATCTACCCGCCGTCGCTTTGACCTTTGATCCCCATCCTGCTCGAGTTCTATCGCCTGACGAGTCGCCCCCGCTTCTGTGTACCCTTGCGCATCGCGTGGAACGCCTCCACACGTTGGGGGTCGACTATGTTGTCGTTCAGCCGTTCACGCCCGTCTTTGCGGCGCTGTCTGCCGATTCGTTCATCGAACAGGTGCTGGTTCGTGGGTTGGGGGCGCGTCTGGTGGTGATCGGCGAAGACTTTCGATTTGGTGCGGGGCGGTCGGGCGATGTGGCGCTTTTGCAGGCGCATGGTGGGTTTGAGGTTCTGCCTATACCCCCTGTGTTGGATGCGCGGGGCGAGCGGATTGCCTCCACACGCGTGCGCCAGTGGGTTCAGTTAGCCGAACTGGGGCGTGTACGCGAGGCGCTTGGGGAGCCGTTCCACTGGGAGGGAGTAGTGGTGCGGGGAGCGCAGCGCGGGCGCACGCTGGGCTATCCTACTGCCAACATGGTGCCGCTCACCACACTCGCATGTCCACCCTCTGGAGTGTATGCATGTCGGGTAATTGTGGACGGCACCAGCTACCCAGCGGCGGTCAGCGTGGGCGTTCCCCCAATGTTTGCCAACACCCAGGCGACTTTGGAAGCGTATCTGATTAACTTTCAATCGGAATCGCTTTACGGACGCGTGCTGACAGTGGAGTTTCTCGAACGACTTCGGGATCAACAGGTGTTCGACACCCTGGAAGCCTTACAACACCAGATGGCACACGATGTTCAGCGCACGGAGGCGATCTATCGGGACTTTTTGGTGTCCATACCGTCCTAGATCGGCAGGAACCTTGCGCCTTGCAAGGAACCCAAATTAAGGTACACTTTGGCAGGAAGCCGAAGCGTTGTGGCGAATTCGCGTATCATAGCAGATAGGAGACGAAGCGTATGGCGAAACAACCGGGTAGCGTCGTTGGGATCGACATTGGAACCCGCCTGATTAAGGTCGCGGAGGTACGCTCAGAGCGTCCCCCAGTGCTGACCAATGTGGGCATCGCTCCCACACCGGAGGGGGCGGTGGACTCGGCGGGGATTGTCGACAAAAGCGCGGTCGCTGCGGCGATCAAGAAGCTCTTGGCAGACAGTGGGATTTCGGCTAAGCATGCCGCTTTTGCACTGGCAGGTCAGAACGCGGTGGTCGTGCGCATTCTGGAGGTTCCCCGCATGAACCCTGCAGAACTGCGCCAACACATGGACTGGGAGATCCAGCGCAACATCCCATTTGCCGATACACGCGTGCAGTCTGCTTACGAGGTCATCCACCGTCCTAACACCGACCCCAACGACCCCAACATGGAGGTCATCCTTGCGGTTGCCCAGCAGGATGCGGTCAACGGTTTGGTCGATGTAGCAGACAAGGTGGGCTTGGAGCCTTATGCGATCGATGTAGAGCCGTTAGCATTAGGGCGGAGCCTCCTGCTTACCCAGAGCGAGATGCAGACCAAGTCGGTGGTGGTGATCAATCTGGGGGCGAGCGCCACTTCGATCGACATTTATGATCGAGGGCTTTTGAGCTTCCCGCGTATCCTGCCGACGGGAGGCGACATGCAGACGCGCGCCGTGGCGGAACGGCTAATGATTTCCGAAGGAGAGGCGGAACAGCTTAAAGTTCAGCTTGCAGAGGTGCTGATGGATCAGATCCCCGTTGGTGGCTCGCCTTTCGGTGTGCCGGGAGCGCCCACAGGTGGCTTTTATACCGCCGGCTTGGGGTCTGAACCAACCTACACGCCCGGAGTGCCCTATTCGCCTGCGTCGCCTTCGCCGTTTAGCGTGCCTCAACTCGATGAGGAGCCTTCGCCTCCTGCAGGAGACATGCCCCCCTCTCCATTTGCTCAGCCTGAGCCTGCACCCAGCACAGAGCCAGAACCGAGCCTGCCTGCCCAATCGCCCACCGATAGCCGAAAAATCGAGGTCTTCCACGCTATCTATCCGCTTTTGGAGGAGTTAGCCAGCGAAGTTCGGCGCTCGGTGGAGTATTTCCGCAGTCGGCACGGCGACATCGAGATCACCCAGATCCTGCTGTGTGGAGGCGGCGCAGTGTTGCCGAATTTGGACCAGTTCTTAGCCAACTCGATAGGGATCCCGACAGCAGTGGCGAACCCTGTACGGGGCCTGTCCCTTCAGGTCAAGCGGCACGGACCCGAATATCTCGCAGCAAACGCCCACCTGTTAGCCGTCGCTATCGGGATGGGGCTCCATGCCAGCTTCTAAGGAGGCTTAGGACACGATGAAACTGAACCTTGTACCCGATTATGTCCGCCAGCGGAAGGTCAACAAACAGATTATCGCCTTGCTAGTGGTGCTCTTCTTTGTGGTAAATGCGGCGATGGTGTTCTGGATGGTCACCACGCGCACCCGTTTGAGCGAGCTTCAGGAGCGCAAAACGGAGCTGGAAGCACAAGCCAACCGTGTGGACACGCTGAACTCGCAAGCCGAGGCACTGGTCAACCAAGCTGCCTTAACCTTAGCTAAATCCGAATGGAAGAAGGTAGTGGAACAGCATAATCTGAAGTATCCTGAGTTCTATAGCAAGTTGAACCAGTATACATCCCCGCGGGTGCGCTACGCTTCGTTGCAGATTCAACAGGCTAACCAGCTCCAGATTAGTGCTTATGCGAAGGGAATTCGCGAGATAGGGGTCTATCTCCAGACGATGTACCAATGTCCTCTATTTACTGCTGTGAGCCTCACCACCCAGATGCCGGGCTACCCTGCTGGTGCTACAGGAGGGCAAGTGGGAGGAATGCTGGGCGGCTTGGGCGGTGGCGCCCCTCTTGGCCCTATGGCTGGCGGACTCACTGCAGCATCGGGCGGCCCTTCGGGGGGCTTTGGATTGGGTGCCCCCGCTGGAGGTAAGGGACAGGACGGCGGTTCCCCTGCAGGCTTGATGAACTTTCAGGTTGTCGCAACTCTCAAAGAGCCGATGACACCCCCTGCGCCCCCTGGCTTACTTAATATTGGGGGCGGCACAGGGGCTGGAGGCGGATTTGGGATGCCCGGTGGGTTTGGTGGTGGCACGAGCGCACCGCCACGGTTGGGCGGACGCGGGTTAGGAATCTAAGGAGGCCAAAATGAACCTCAGCATGTTCGCGAAGGTTGCTATCGGACTGGTGCTGACTATCGATGTGGCAGCAGCTATCTATCTGTTGGGCATTCGTCCCACGCTCCAAAATATCACCTACCATGAGGAAAACATTCAGCAGCTGGAAAACAAGGTTGCCATGATCCCCCAGGCGGAGCGTTTAGTCCAGCGCGCCCAACAGAAAGTAGAAGAAGCCAAACAACAGCTTGCGATCATCGACCGAACCAAAATGCCCAGAAACACTATCGATCTTTCTGATCGTCTAAAAGCATGGATGAGCTGGCCCGATATGGTGCGCGAGATTGGCAAGAAACTGGAAGCGTGGCCCGCTAAAACTGGGGTGGAGCGCCTATATGGCGTGGCGTTGCCAGGGCCGCCGACCGACCCGAACGCCATCAACCCCATCGTGCTGGTCTATTCGCTCGGCACGGTGCAAGTGCGCGCCTCCTCCTTTGAGAATTTGCTGAACCATGTCCGAAAATGGAACGAGCTTCCTAACCTGCTGGTGCTGGTTGATGGGCTTTCCATTCAGGGTATGAGCCCGAATCTTGTGGGGAGCTATACACTCACGGTGTTTGTGTACCCTCGCAACGGCGACAATATGGGGCCCCCAGTGCCTTCTGCACCAAGCACAGGCGGAATGGGAGCACCAGGCGGGTTCGGAGCGGCTCCTCCTATGGCAGGGGGATTCACAGGCGGACCGGGTGCCAGCGGTCCTTAAGCAGGAAATAGCAACAGAGCGTCGAAAAAGGATGTGAAGAGCGATGAAGAGGGAAACCCAAATAGCGATAGCGGTGGCGGTCGTTCTGTTGGTGGTTATTGCCATTGCGGCGATCTTTTTGTTGACAAGCGGTGGTGAAAAGCCCCCGCCTCCGACAGCGACTCAACCTGGTCCCAGCGATATTGCTGGCGGCACGCCCGGCGGGATTCCGCCTGCGAACCCTACTGGAGGCTTTGCTCTTCCTCCGACCAGTGCACCAGCCCCCAGCCTCCCTCCAAGCGTCGCTCTGCGACCCCGCAAAGACCCGTTTGCGCCGCTGCCCGAAGAGGAAGAGGCACTTCAGGGCGATGCCTTCCAGCCAAACCTCTACTTTGTGCTGGCGTCCCCCACACCCCCTCCTAAGGTGGAACTGCCCGAACCTTTCGAGCCGCAACCGCGCCGGCGAGTGGCGGGTCTCGTTATCGGCTCCACCGTCTCCGCCATTATCGAGCAGGAAGGTGAGCCGATCCCGATGATCGTTCAGCCTGGGGATCGGGTCGGCGACTTCCGAGTTGCAGCGATCACCGCTGAGGGTGTTATCCTGCGTCGCCCTAAAGGCAACCCTCGTGAGGTGCGTGTGCCTTACGAGCCTCCCTTCTCTGGGGGAGCTGCAACAGGTGGCGGTGGATTTGCCCCAGGTGCCCCCGGCGCCCCGGGCGCTCCCGGAGTCCCAACTGCCCCTGGCACCCCTGGACTCGGACCTGGCAGAGGCCCCGGTCGCCCTGGCAGAGGCCCCGGTCGCGGGGGAGGGGTGGGTATTTAGGGAAACGCCTACCGTCTTCAAGCGTATAATTTCGTGGAGGGAAAACCATGAGCAAGAAACTGATGTGGCTGGTCATGTGCGGGCTTGTGTTGAGTGTTGCCGTCGCTTCTGCACAAGAAGATGTTTCGCAGAAGCGTGTCACGGTCAAGTACGACCAAGCGGATATCCGCTATGTGCTGAAGCAGCTGTTCGACAGTGTGGGCGCGAACTACTCGCTTGCCCCTGAGGTCCAGGGAACTGTAACAGTTTCGCTGACCGATGTGCCTTTTAGCGTGGCGTTGGACGCTGTCCTCCGCCAGCAGAACCTGACCTACCGCGTGGAGAGCGGTGTCTACTACATCACCGTCCGCCAGCCTGAAGCGGTCCCCATGCAACAAGGTGGCGAGACCCCCCAAGAGGAGCCTCAAACCACGAACCTCCCAGAGAAGATTCAGCTCAATTACGCCAATCCAACTCTCATCGCGAGCCTGCTTGGCGCGACTCTCGTTAGCTACGCTCAATACGAGATGTCTATAGGTGGTATGGGAGGCTTCGGTGGCTTTGGTGGCGGTCTCGGCGGCTTTGGTGGCGGTCTCGGCGGCTTTG
>PSLB01000124.1:0-7349 GCA_040289385.1 Armatimonadota bacterium | reverse complement strand
GTCAACCGGCCCCGAAGCCCTGCCCGGCTTGCCGGGCGAGGGCAAGCCCCCGGCTTTAGCCGTGGGGCAGTTGACACCATAGGATACTCCTACTGTACGGCGAATCGGTGATGTATGCTACTGATTAAACCGAGAGCGATTGCACCTGGCGACACGATTGGAATTGTGTCGCCATCGGGACCGATGAGCGAAGAGGATTTGGAAAAAGGGCTTCAGCCTTTGCGCGCGCGTGGTTATCGGATTGTGCTGGGGACGCATGTGCTGGCGCGTCGGGGCCATTTGGCAGGCACAGACGAACAGCGCGCCCACGATCTAATGGCGATGTTTGCACGCGAAGATGTAGACATGGTCCTATGCTCGCGTGGGGGCTACGGAGCCGCTCGGATTATCCCGTACTTGGAGCCATCGCTGTTTCGCAACAATCCGAAGATTTTTGCAGGCTATAGTGATATTACGGTCCTACATCTCTGGCTTCAGCGTCATGTGGGGTTGGTCACCTTCTATGCGCCGATGCCGATCACGATGACACGCGAGATCCCTGCCCATGCGATGGAGGTGTTCTGGCGTGCTTTGGAACAGCCCGAACCGCTTGGCGAACTCCCCACTTGGCAGGTGCCGTATCACCCCCTCGTTTCGGGCAAGGCGCAGGGCAGGTTGACAGGCGGATGCCTCTGCCTAATGGCGGATTCGGTCGGCACGCCCTATGAGATCGACACACGCGAGGCTATCGTCTTTATTGAAGATGTGGACGAAGCGCCCTACCGACTGGACGCAATGTTGAACCATCTCAAGTTGGCAGGCAAATGGGCAGTTTGCAAGGGAGTGGCTTTCGGAGAAGACACTCGCTGGGAACAGCATGTCAAGGAGGGAGAATCGAGCCTAACGCCCGACGAAATCTTAGATGACTACTTCAAACCCGAAGGCAAGCCTGCGTTCGCAGGGTTCCCGTTTGGACATATCAAGGATCCTTTGACCCTGCCCTATGGGGTGTTGGCAGAACTGGATGCCGATCGGGGCACTGTTTCCGTGCTGGAGTCGGCGACAGTGCGCTGAATCTGGTTCATTACTTGATCGACGGTAATCCACTGCAGGCACTCGTAGCGCACACAGCGATCCTGGGGGCAAGTAGGGCATTGATCGCGTAGTGAGATCACGCGTGTGCGTTGCCCGTACGGACCCGTGCGGTCAGGATCGGTGGGACCGAACAGCGCCACGCATGGCACACCGAACGCAGCGGCGATGTGGGCAGTACCCGTGTCGCCACACACATGCACCCAAGAATCGCGCACGACCGCCATCACTTCCTTGATGCTGGTTTGTCCGATAAGGCTTCGGATGGGCTTCCGCTTGAGTTCGGCGAGCCGTGTTTCCAAGGGTTTGTCGCCTGGCCCGCCCACAAACACTGCAGGAACCCTCCACTCGTCCTCGATTCGGTCGGAAAGTTCGGCGAAGCGGGCAATGTCCCACCGCTTCCAGAGGCGTCCTGCAGAGGGGTTTAGGCTGATGAAGCGGGGGAGGGCACCTAGCGATTCGAGCTTCTGGCGTGCGCTGACCGCAGCGGACTCTGGGACGGAAAGAGGGAACACGACGGGCGGTTCTGATATGAGGGCGTCTTCAGGGGTGCGATACAGTTCGGGGAAGGTGGCAGGGGCTCCCAAGAGGCGTACTGCATCCAAATACTGCTGAACTACATGACGCTTTGGCTGCGCGCACACGGGCAATCGGTGCAAAATCAGAGGGGTCAGTTCGCGCAAGCGGTGTCCCCCCAATCGCACAGGGATTGCTCCCAGCACGCTCCATACAGCGCTTTTGAGCAAGCCCTGCAGGTCTAAAGCCACCTGATACCGCTCCGCTCGGATTTCGCGTGCTACCTGACGCACCGCATGCCAGGCAGTTCGGCTTCGCCAGCCCTGCTCAAGGGCTTTGTAGGGAATCGTGTGCAGTTTATCGATACACGGGGAGCCTTCAATCACGCCTGCGTGCCGATCTTCAGCGGCCCAGCCGATCCTTAGGTGAGGAAATGCACGCTTCAGCGCGAGCGCCACCGGTGAAGCGTGCACGATATCGCCCATCGAGGAGACCTTTAGAATCAGCAGACGTTCGACCCGATTCAGGTCTACAACGGGCGTCATAGCGACATGGGCATAATTACGCACAGGTAGTCGTCCATCTGAGCTGGTTTGAAGACAGCGGGGCGAAGGGCTTCGGTCAGCTCGATGACCACGCCTTCGGTGTCCAGCACATCCAGCACATCCAAAAGGTATCGGGCGTTGAAGGCGACCTCCAAGTCATCGCCTTCGCGGATGGCATCGACTCGCTCGGTTGCTTCTCCGACATCGCCGTGCGCGGTGATGACCAGTTTTTCGCCTTCAGTACGGAGAATGACCTTGTTCGAGTCGCTTCGCGCGACCAGGTAGGCGCGTCGGAGGGCGCTCCGAAATTCGGTTACCATCAGCGTCCATCGGCGGGCATATTCTTTGGGGATGACTCGCTCGTAATTGGGGTACTGTCCCTCGATCAGCTGGGTAACAACGCTGGCGTTCTCGCCCACAAATGCAGCGCGATGTTCACCTAAGCGCATCGTGATGGTATCGCCTGCAGGCAGTTTCCGCAGCAGCTGGATTGCCTTCAGCGGGACGATGGCGTTCGCAGGTTCTCCGGCGGCGCTATCGATCTGGGCATCTCGGATTGCGAGGCGGTGCGTGTCGGTCGCCACTAAGCGCAGATTGGAGCCGTTGAACTCCATGCGAATGCCCGTCAGCACAGGGCGCGCTTCTTCTTTGGAAACCGCAAATTCCACCGATTCCACCATCTCCAAAAAGGTCTTCGTGGGCAGGACCAACTCACTGGCAGTGCCCAACTCGGGGATGGGCGGATACTCCTCGGCGGGCAATCCGACCAGTTGATAGCGCGAGTCGCCTGCTGTGACAATCAGCTGGTGGCGGTCGCCTGTTTCAAGGGCAATCGTGTCTCCGCTAAGGGAGCCCACCAACTCTGAGAAAAGCCGTGCGCTGGTGGTGGTGGCGCCCTCTTCTCCCACAATCGCAGGGATTCGGTTTTCGACCCACTGTTCTAAATCGCTCCCGATGAGGCGCAAAGTATCGCCTGTAGCTTCCAGATAGACATGACTCAAGATGGGCAGGGACGATCGGCTTGAGGCGGCGCCTGCGACCACGCCGAGCGCCTCGTCCAGCAACTTCCGCTCGCAAGAAACCTTCATCCGTGTTCTCCTCCTTCTATGCTGCGCCAATTGTACCCCACCCAGCGGGTACAATAGAGTCTTGGAGGCTACCGAACGATGAAGCTACCGAAGATACCGGATGGACAAATGCGCCAGTTGGTCGAGCAGGCGCAGAAGATGATGGAAGAAGCCCAGCGATTTGAGGAAGAGATGGAACAACTTCAGGTGCAAGCCAGTGCGGGTGGCGGCGTGGTCAAAGCCACCGTCAACGGTAAAGGCGTCTTGATCCAACTGGAAATCGCACCAGAAGCGGTCGACCCAAGCGATGTGGAGATGATTCAAGATTTGGTTGTCAGCGCCGTACGCGAAGCCCAAAACCAAGCCGAGAACATTCGTGCCGAGCGCATGCACGCCATGACCGGTGGGCTGGGCAACCTCAGCTTGCCGTTTTAGACCCTATGGTCTTCCCACCTTCTCTGCGTCAGCTGATTGCACAGCTGGAGCGTCTGCCCTCGATCGGACCGCGCTCCGCACAGCGTCTGGCGCTTTATCTCTTGCGTCGCCCAGAACAGGAGGTCGAACGACTCGCCGATGCCTTACTGAACGCTCGCCGAGCGATACGGCTCTGCGAGCAGTGCTTCTTTTTCAGCGAACAGGCACGGTGTGAAGTATGTCAAGACCCGACGCGCGGTCCGCAACAAATCTGTGTGGTTGCCGACCCGCGTGATGTGGTCTCACTGGAACGCTTAGAGCAATATCGAGGGCTGTACCATGTGCTTCACGGGCTGATCTCCCCTGCGGATGGGGTGCAACCAGAGGATCTCAAAATTCGCGAACTTATGGAGCGAATCTCGCAAACCCCTCCGCAGGAGGTGATTATCGCCACACCACCTACTGTCGAAGGCGATGCGACGGCACTCTACTTGGCTCGGCTCATCAAGCCGATGGGGGTCCGCGTGACGCGGATTGCATCCGGCATGCCCGTCGGCGGGGAGCTGGACTATGCCGACTCCGCCACGCTGGGCTACGCGCTGAGCGGACGGCGCGAGATGTGAGGAGACCCACATGACTGGGTTCCTTCGAATGCTGGGAGTGGTAAGCATTTTGTGCTTCGGGTTGGTGCGGATGGAGGCACATTCGGTGGCGATTGAAGGCAACGGTTGGACGGTGCGCGTGCGCGGGGGGCAGGGTGTGGAACTACGCGTGCAAGGTGGAGCGCTGGGCTATGCCTCTACCTTGCAGGTGGCAAAACCCGACTGGTCGGCGGGACTTTACTCATCAAGCAGGCAACCCCCGCAAGCCTCTGGGGAGGCGGAACGCATCCTCCTCACCCATTCACTGGGAACCAGCGGCTATGCCCAAGAGACCCTCCGCAAACTGGATCCGAACACATTAGAGTGGAGCCTCCAGATTCGGTGGGATTCGGATGAACCTGCGGCCATGGAATGGTGTATTGGACTGTGGAATGCAATATTGTTGCAGGGTGCCAGCCTATCGGGGCAGGGCACGCTGGCAACCGAACGCCTCCAAGAGAAAGCCATTACTTTAGCGAACGATTTGTTATTCCGTGGGAGCCAACTGACCCTCGATGCACGGCTTGCACGCCTTACTATCGAATCGGACAACGCGATGCCCTTCACAGTATTGGACGGACGCAACAACCCAGATCGTTGGTGGTCGCAAGAGATTCCCTCATTGTGGCTGGGTCTTCTGGATCTGCCTTTACCGAAGGGTGAAACGCTCACATTCCGCTTCCGTCTGCGCATCGAGCCGAAGCCGCTGCCGAACACAGGACAGGCAATCGATCAGAGTGTGCCTATAGAGGCGGTGCCAGATCGCTGGAAACCGACCCCTGAACCGCCCCTACTGATACCGCCTCCTAAAATCCTTTGGTGGGGTGAAGGCGAGCCGTTCCGAATCTCTGTTGAGCGCCCTGTGCGCGTGCTCCTCGAATCATCCGATTATCAACCGTGTGCCCATACCCTTCAGCAAGGGCTTGCACGGTACGGGATTCGGGTTCAGGTCGCCCTCGCAACGGAACCAGAACCGAACACTCTATTTATTGGGGGAAGCCGTACCCTTCAACGCCGCTATCCCGTGCCCGCGATTGCTGGCGCCTACTCTCTGCGCGTGGCGTCCGACTCGATTACAATCGTTGGCAATGGGGCGGAGGGGGCTTTTTATGGGGTGCAGACCCTTCTGCAGTGGGTTCAGCCGACCGAGCACGCCCTTCAAGCCTTACCTGTCCAGATAGTCGACTATCCCCATTTGCGCTTTAGAGGGGTGCATCTGTTTCCCAGTACTCAGCCCGACTTTCTGCCGAAGTTGATTCGAGATGTGATAGCGCCGCTCAAGTTTAACCATCTGGTGATAGAGTGTGGTTATGCCCAGTGGGAGACGATACGCCCTGCGTGGGTGGAATTCTCGGCGCCCAAGCCCATTTTGCGCTCTGCTGTGGAGACAGCACGCGCCCACTTCATCGAGCCTATCCCCTTGATTCAGTCGTTGGGGCACATGGGGTGGATGTTCCGCAACGGCGCATTTCAGGAGCTTGCCGAGGATCCAGAGACACCGTGGGCACTTGCGTCACGCCGTCCTGCGGCGCGTGCACTATTGGAGCGAATCTATGACGAGGCGTTTGCACTTTTTCGCCCGCGACTGTTCCATATCGGCATGGACGAAATTACGATACGCGGACGGTTTCCTTATCGCCCTGAGAGCGCAGGCGCCTCGGTTGCGGAGCTGTTCGTGGAGCAAGTGCGCTGGGCTTACGAGAAACTGAGCGCGCGCGGCATCCAAAAGGTGATGTTGTGGTCGGACATGCTTTTGGCTCCTAGCGAGGCGAACGATGGAGCCGCCCATGCCTCCGATGCAGAGACCGCCCACTGGACGCGTGAGCAGTTAAGGTCGCTCCCGAACCTTGTCCTCTGCGATTGGCACTACACGCCTGCGCCCGCTGATGGCTATAAGAGTGTGCCGATTCTGCAAGAGGCAGGCTTCCAAAAGATTATCGCCACCACCTGGCACAACCCACAGAACATCTATACCTTTGCCCAATCCGCGCGTCAGCGTCGGCTTGCGGGACTTTTACAAAGCACGTGGGCAGGTTTCAGTTTGAATGAGAACGCACTACGTGGGTCGGAGTATCGCCAATTTGTGGCATACGCCTACGCAGGGCTCTACGCATGGGATACCGACCAGCCTGCTCCGAAGGACTTACCGTACGATATGGAATCGGTTTTTGCGCGCCTCTATAACCGAGAGCCTATCTCGCTCCGCTCGCGAGCAGGCTTTGTGGTCGACCTCTCTCCGTTGGGGAACTACGCGCTCAGTGACTGGTTGGGCAATCTCTCGGAGACGCTGGTGGGGCAGGTGCGCTTGAGTGGGCATCGGTTTCAAGGGGCACCGAAGGTTCTGAGGTTGGGCGGTTACACTGCACCCGATCCAGCCTTTCCCGAATCGGTGCGCTTACAAATAGACCGTCCTGTGCGCGTTCTCTACTTTTTGCACACCTGTGCTTACCCCACGGAGCTGAAAGCTGAAGTGGCGCGCTATCGGTTCGAGTATGAGGACGGCAGTGTGGTCGAACAGCCTTTAATTTATGGGTTTCATCTGCGTGCGTGGAATGATTCGGGGATGGCGTTTGAAGGGTTGCCTCTTTGGAGCCAGCGCTTGGAGGATGGTCGTTGGGCACGCTTAAGATTGCTAACATGGCGCAATCCCCATCCAGAGAAGCATTTGCGTGCGGTGCAGATCCGAGCGAGCGACCCCTTCGCAGGGCTGATCTTGGTGGCGCTGTCGGGCGAGTAGGGTTCTGTTTACAGGTTTTTTTTCCGAGATTCTTGCTTATTGTAGCATGTATCCTCCATACTTCTCAACAGGAGCCGGCAAAGGCAGGACATCCACATACACAAACCCGTCCCGTTCTAGCACCTCGCCAGTGCGGATGGGGATGGGAGCGCGGAAGCAGGGGGCGGTGTAGCAGAAGGTGTGAAACTCGCCATTCTCGCCACAGGGGTCGGCGCAGGTGGGCAGTTCGCGCAGGAGACGCTCGTCGTACTCCCACCCGACCAGCGACGCGGGAACTTGACTTGGGTCTACACAGGTGAGCAGAGCCCGCAGACCGCCGGTTAGCATGGCGCGTGCCAGCGTGTGCGTATCGTCCGTC
>PSLB01000123.1:0-7396 GCA_040289385.1 Armatimonadota bacterium | reverse complement strand
GCCGGCGGTGGGCCGTCGTCAACCGGCCCCGAAGCCCTGCCCGGCTTGCCGGGCGGGGGCAGGCCCCCTACTTTAGCCGTGGGGTAGTTGACGCAGCGGGGGCACGGACCCCCAACGGCGCCGGCCTCCTCGCGGCGGGGCTGGGCACCAGCGGTAACGCTGGTGGCGGATGGGCGCCTACAAACAAACGGTCAAATATGCAGGAGGTGCAACGAAGATGCTGACATTCGGTGGACTGCTTTTCCTGGCAGGCGCGGTCCTGTTGTGCTTGTGGGCGGGCATGCGGCTATTCGGGCGGCGTAAAGCCCTCTGGCGCTGGGGACTGGTTAGCCTTGGAGTGGGACTTATGCTGATCTTGGTTGTGGAGACACAGGACGAAGCAGCAACTCGTAGTACTCAGCCGCGGCAACCCACGGTCGAGGAAATCAAGGCAGCCGCAACAACGCCAAGGTACGATGACTCGGCGCGGAACCCGGACAATTATAAGGGCAAGCCGGTCGTCTACAAGGGAGAGGTCTTACAGGCGGTCGACTCCTCCTTGCGGCCCGCGTTGCGGGTTGCTGTGAACGAGGATGAGTAGGGGTATTGGACAGACGTGATCTGGGTGAATGCTACCGAGGGCACCAGGGTGCTCGAAAAGGATATCGTTCGGTTCTGGGGAGTGGTCCGTGGTGAGCGGACATATACGGCGATTTTCGGCAACCGCGTCCGCATACCCGAGGTCGATGCTGTGGCTGTTGAGGTTGTGGTCAAGGCAGGAGACCGCAAATAGCGCAACAGAAGGAGCCGGCCTTGCGCGCCCCGAGGAGGTTGCCATGGCTTGAGCAGCATCACCCCGCAAGCGGTTACCCTCCCCCACCATGTCACCGCCCGCCCCTTCCTCAAGTGGGCCGGCGGCAAGGGCCAGCTCCTTGGCGCTTACCGGCCGTACTTCCCGGCGCCCCGGCGCTTCAAGCGCTACTTCGAACCGTTTCTCGGCGGCGGCGCCGTATTCTTCTATCTCTTTTCTGAGGGCTGGCTAGTGGGCAAGGTCTGCTGCCTCAACGACTACAACCAGGAACTGATCACCACGTACCGGGTGCTGCAGGGCCGGCTACCCGAACTGCTGGCCCGCATGGTGGTGCGTGAGGTCCTCGATCGCAGGTCCCAGCGTGTTCTGAGCGAAGGGAATCTCCTCGCCCCCCAGCGGGAAATCTTTGCGCAAGGGGTGCCCTACCCAATCCTCAGGCATCAGAATGCGCTTGAGGTTCGGGTGCCCCTCAAAGTGGATTCCGAACATGTCGTACACTTCGCGTTCGGGATAGTTGGCACCTTGCCAGATCGAGGTGACCGATGGCACACTCTCCCTTTCATCAACCCGAACCTTCAAAAACAGTCGCTGAAAGCTAACGGGCGAATAGAGATTATAGACCACCTCGAACCGCTTGGGACGCTCACCCTTCTGCCAGTAAGGAAGCCAGTCGATGCCCATCACATCCGATATGTAGAGGTAGCTCAACTCCGGATCGTCTCTTAGGAGACGACAGACTTCTATCAAGCGTTCGGTTCGGATATACAACCATGTATCGTTTCGAAACTCATAAATCTCCTCGATTGCATCGGGAAAGTGCGCTCGGATTTTTTCGATTTCTACTCGGCTCATAGACGCTCACCTACGGGCTGGGATGTGGATTCGGGTGCGGTGGAGGGACGGAGCCGACGCGCCTCCACAGGGTCCTCCCATTCCAACGCCCCCTTCTTCCACTCATATAAGAAGCTCAGAATCAACAGGAAGGAGAAGAGACCGACCACGCCCAACGCAAAAGCACGGGTCTCGTCGGAAAGATCGCGCACCACCACGAAGAAGGGATACAAAAAGGCGATTTCCACATCGAAGATAATGAAGAGCATCGCCGTCAGATAGAAGTGGATGGGGAACCGCTCGCGTGCAGAGCCGACGGGGGTTATCCCGCATTCGTAGGGCGACTCTTTGGCAGGGGTGGGACGACGCGGCCCCAATAACCACGAACCGCCCACCATCACACCCGCAATTACCAGCGCAATCAGCAACAGGAGCGCAATCGGAACATAGTCTGTGACCATCGGAGAGATTATACCCGTAAGTGGTTCACCGCTCTCTCCCCTACATCCCTCTCAGTGCTTTTTACCATTGCGCTCGACTCCCGCGCTTTTCGAGGGGAACACCCTGCTGGCAGAGAGGGCATTCGGCGGGGGCGTAGGTGCGAGCAGGTAGGCGCACCGCCGAAACGAGGCGCACCCCGAAGTCAGGAGGGGTCTCCGAACGGTCGATCAACACCCCAATCGCCACCGGCTGAGCCTGAACCTGCTTCAGAAGCGCTAAAAGCTCATAGAGCGAAGTGCCTGTAGTCAGCACATCATCTACCACCAGTACGGGGGCATTCGGGGGCAAAACCCTCCCTCTTCGGAAGGTGCGTGCTCCGTCCTCGCGTTCCGCATAGAGGGCAGGCACTCCCAACTGGCGTGCGGCCTCGTAGGCTACCACCACTCCACCGAGCGTCGGTCCCACAACTGCTTGCACGGTGAGCGCACCGATCTGGGTCACCATCTCGGACACCAGCGGCCCTAACAGGGCGGGTCGCTCCAGAAGGCGGAACTTCTCGAAGTAGAGGTCGCTATGCCGACCAGAGGTGAGCAGGAAGTGCCCGTGTAAAACGGCGCCAATCGCTTGAAGGTCGTCTAACCGCATCTTGGTCAAAACATCCTACGCATGCGCCGTGCGGAGATAATCTCGGTGTTCATGCCCAGCCAGTGTAGTCCGCCCCCGTAGCGCCCGTGTTCCATCTTGATACAGCGATCTATCACGACCGTTAGCCCAGACTTTTCCGCAAGTTCCGCCGCCTGCAGGTTCACAATCCGCAATTGGAACCACACACACCACGCGCCTTTCTGGATTGCCTGCTCTACAATCCCAACCGCCTCGCGTGCAGGGCGGAACACATCCACCACATCTATTGGGTCTGGAACGCTCAACAGATCAGGATAGCATCGCTCACCCAGTATCTCGGTTGCAGACGGGTTGATGGGAATGACTCGATAGCCCTCGTACTGCAGGTAGGCGGCGACCATGTTGCTGGCTTTGTACCGATCGGTTGACAATCCAACAATCGCTATTGTGCGCGCCCGCCGCAGAACCATACGAATAGTGTCGGGGTCTTGATACTTCGCCCGCAGTTCGCTCGGTAGCACGGAGTTGAGGGTAATCTCACAGACTAAGGAATCCATCGCTATTTCTCCTTGTCTATTGCCCAAAGTGCCTGATCTAAATCCCATAGCAGGTCGTCTAAGGTCTCCAGTCCGATGGAGAGCCGTATCATCTCAGGGGCGATCCCTGCCTGCCGCAGTTCCTCATCGGAGAGTTGCTGATGGGTGGTGGAGGCAGGATGAATGACCAAACTGCGCACATCGCCCACATTCGCCAGGTGCGAAAAGATTTGCAGATTCTCGATGAATCGCTTGCCGGCTTCACGAGGGTCGATTCCGTTCGCCCGAATGCCGAACGAGAAGACCGCCCCCGGACCTTTAGGCAGATATTTTTGAGCTAAGGCATAGTCGGGGTGCTGGGATAACCCGGCGTAGGCAACCCAAGCGACTTTGGGGTGTTCTTGGAGGAACCGCGCAACCCCCAGCGCGTTCGCCACATGCCGATCCATCCGCACCGAGAGCGTCTCGACCCCTTGCAGAATCAGGAAGGCGTTAAAAGGCGACATGCACGCGCCTACATCGCGCAAGGCTTCCGCACGCACCTTCATCAGAAAGCCGTAATGCCCGAAGGTTTCGTAAAACTTAAGATTGTGGTAAGCAGGTGAGGGCTCTGCAAGGGTAGGGTAGTGGCTGTAGTCGAAAGTGCCCGACTCGACGATGAGGCCTCCAATCGAGGTGCCGTGCCCCCCAAGAAATTTAGTAGCAGAATGCAGTACGATGGCTGCCCCCCACTCGATAGGGCGACAGAGGTAGGGAGTGGCGAAAGTGTTATCCACAATCAAGGGAATACGGTGGACGTTGGCTAACTCCGCAAGTCGTTCGATATCTAAAATGCTGCCGCTAGGATTGCCAATGGTATCGCCGTACAGGGCACGGGTTTTGGGCGTTAGGGCGCGCTCCCACGTAGAGAGATCGCGCGGATCCACCCAGCGAACCGTGATTCCCAGCTTTCGGAAGGTGTGGACGAACTGGGTCACAGTGCCGCCGTAGAGATGGCTTGAGGCAACGATTTCATCACCCGGCTCCAAAAGGGTCATAAAAGTCAGAAACTGAGCAGCCATGCCGCTGGCAGTGGCGACGGCGCCCGTACCCCCCTCAAGCGAGGCGACACGCTCCTCCAAAACCGCATTTGTGGGATTGTTGATGCGAGTGTAGATGTTGCCATACTGCTTTAGCTCGAACAGTTGCGCTGCATAGTCGGGGTCATAAAACACATACGAAGTGGTCTGGTAGATCGGGACTGCCCGCGCTCCTGTGTAAGGATCGGGCACATGACCTGCGTGAAGCATACGAGTCTCGAAACCGAATCGCCGACGCTCAGGTCTCATGGGTTCAAAAAGTATACCTGATGAAAGAGGGCATCTTGACGCCTCCACGGAATTCATTCCGTGGAGGCGTCAATGATTCGCAAGGGGTACGAGGCTCGTCTCGTACCCCTTGACTCAGGCCATTTGCAGTTTGCCCTGCCAATCTCGGAGCCTTAGGTCGGCTATTTCTCGACCTGCACCTTCACCGTCTTCGGTTTCGCCGACTCGGCTTTCGGCAGGCGAATCTCCAAAATGCCGCTGCGGTAGACCGCCTTCACCTTGCCCTCGCTAATCGGCGCGGGCACTGTATAGGAAACAGTAAACTTACCGTACCCACCGAGTCGGCTGATGTAGTGCGGGGTTACATGCTCGCCCTCAATCAAGGGCTTGCGCTCGCCTGAGATGGTAACCGTGCCATCCACAATCTCGACCGTCAGATCGTCCTCTTTCACCCCAGGAGCCGTTACGAACAGCACGAACTCCTCAGGGGTCTCGTAAACATCCAGCGCAGGCGAGAAGTCAGCACGCTCACCATCTAAGCTCGGACGCAGGTCGAAGAGCCGACCAAACAGCTCATCCATCTCACGGCGCATGCGTTCCAGCTCACGGAACGGGCTCCAAGTCACTATCGTCTGCTCCGGTTCGCGTCGTACCAACGCTCGCATAGCCTTACACCTCCTTGATGAGTTTTTATTTGGAAGGTCTCCTGAGTACCTTCCACTAAAGAATACGCAGGCAGTTCCCATTAAGTTCCCAACAAGCAACCAAAATTCCCCTTGAAAAGGGCGAATTCGCGACGAAAATTCCGGACGCTGCTGTTGGTTGGGGCGTCCCAGCGGACATGCCTGTGCCAAACAGGTATACTTTCTGCATAGATGTCTGGGGCGTGGCGAATGGGGATACCCCCTCGACACGTTTCTGTGGGGCGACCGCTGAGAGGAGGCATCCGACCGATGAGCAAGGAAATGCTGGAAGCCTGGAGCATGATTCGCGAGAAGGTGAAACAGCAGGTAACGGGGCGTACACTCTACCGTGCCCTCGACGCCCTAATGCCCGTGACCATCGAAGGCGAAACGGTCGTGCTGGGGCTCCCCCATGCCGACTATCAACTGGCAGGGCATCTGAACGCGCCCAATGTGCGACGCTGGATGGAGCAGTATCTCGCCGAAGCCTATGGCTTCCAGCCGAATGTGGTAATCATCGAAGGCACTACCCTCGCTGATTGGCAACTCCATCTGCGTAAGCAAGAGGAACTGAGAAAGCTGGCAGAGCAGACCGCACGCAAGCAGACCCAAACCACGCGTGCCTACACAACTTGGGAGACGCTCTACGAGCAGGTAGGACGCAAGTTCGCAGAGACCCCAGGACGCAGTTTAGCCATCAATCGTGCGCGCTATCTGCAAGAAGCCGTCCAAATGGTGCGGGAGGCACTCCAGAAGCTCCCGCTGGAATCGGAACAAGACGAACGCCAGCTAAACCGTGTGATCGAACGAATTGCGACCAACGCCGAAGTGCCCGCCACCCTCGTCGCTTGGAGCATCCTCTTCTCCCCAGAACAGCCATGACACGACGAGAACGCACACTGTTGGGGCTTTTAGTTGCTGTAGTCCTAATTGCGCTCTTAGCCCTTATTCGTTCTCAGCCGTGGGGACGCATCGATATCCGCCCTATCAAGCCATCCACAGTCAACTGGATTATCTGCGTCCAGCTCAACGAACAAGGCTATGGCGACCTGTTGATGCTCCAACCTGATGGCCGGTCCTTCTTCCTGACACACGATGAATATGACGACCAGTCGCCCAACTGGGCACCCGACGGCAAAAAGATTGTCTTCTCCTCTAATCGACGCGATCAGGTCTATCAGCTATGGACAATAGACCCCGACGGCAATGGGCTGATGCCGTTGACCATCGGCGGGGGCGCCAAGCAAGCCCCCATCTACGATAAGGACGGCCAGTACATCTTGCATATCGCCCAGGGGCTGGTAACCGAAGTCGACGCCAAAGCCACCCGCGCTACGCAGCTGATCCCCCTGGCAACCCAGATGACCCAAGTGCGCGAACAGTTTGGGCAGGTCGCCTTCCGCTACGCACGCCGCTACAACGAAACCCTTATCGCCGCCGTACAGCGTATCGACGAAGGCGAACAAGCGGTCATCCAAGACCTTTCGTTGGGGCAGCAGCAATTCACACTCCCTGTGCTGATCGCTGGCGAGCGTGTAGATATCGACTGGTCGCCCCGAAAGCCTTGGTTGGTGGTGAGTGGTATTGCGGTGCCCCTGCCGGCCTCACAGCAACAGCTCCAACCGATGGGTGCACTGGTGCGATTCGACTTTACCAGCGGTATCAAAGAGCCGGAGGTACGTCCACTTTGGTTAGACCCTACCGACAAGCAGGGAGCAATAGAGGTCGCATGGTCGCCTGACGGCTCGCGCATCGCCTTTGTGTTGTGTGAACGCAAGCTTGATGGAACCCTCGTTCGTAAAGGACTTTACACTGTCCCTGAAGAGGGCGGTGCAATCACCGAGATTGTTGCAGGCGAAGTGTACGAACCCTCCTGGTCACCCGACGGGCAACAGTTGGTGTTCGCGATGGGCAAAGCGGGGGCGCGCCAGATCTACACGGTGCGCGTCGACGGCACCGAGCTGAAACAGCGGACCCCATCGGGCGATCATCTCTCACCGCGCTGGTCCCCTGCACAACCGTAGAAGGCAATGGTTCGCTTGCTCACCTGACGCGCCGCCCGGAAGCCCCCGCCTTTAGGCGTGGGGAGGAAGGGCGGCTCCCCTCCTTCCATTGATGATTCTGTGGTATACTCAAGGCATGAACCTGACGTTGATGGTGAAACTCCAACCTGATGCCAAGCAG
>PSLB01000122.1:0-7512 GCA_040289385.1 Armatimonadota bacterium | reverse complement strand
CCCGCGGACAAGGCACCCGCGTGGTAAACGGCTTACCGGCAACGGTGCGGGAGAGGGATGGTTCGTCGTCTTGCCGGTGGTGGCATGTCTGCCGCTGGCGGGCCGCTGTCAACCGGCCCTGTAGGGGCACGGCATGCCGTGCCCCTACTTTAGCCGTGGGGTAGTTGACAACAAGAGGGTATACTCTACCAAAGGGGAATAGCGATGAACAGTGGAGAATCGATCCCGACACATGGGGAACGGCTCTGGGCGATGTTGGCGCACCTCTCTGGGCTACTGGGATCGGTAATGGTGATCTTAGTAATCTTTTTGGTTTTTCGTGAGCGGTCGCGATTTGTTGCCTACCATGCAATCCAGCAGCTGCTCTTCCAGCTTTTGATACTCATCGCTACGACGTTCCTTATCGTCGTTGCGGTTGTGACCTGCGGTATCGGGCTGGTAATTGTTGTACCACTCGCTGTTGTGTTGGGTATTGCTGACTTGGTATGTATCATTTGGGCAGCGATAGAAGCCCATAACGGCAAATGGTTCCGCATTCCGTGGGTGGGGGACATGGCGCGTTGGCTGACAGAGGCATGAACGAGCAGGCAGTGGCGTTTGCGGATCCGTCGCGTGCGGAGCGGTTGATGGCAAGCCTTCGCGGCACAGGGGCGGAAACCGCCCTCTTTGAGAAGTTTGCACGCTACTTGCACGAAAACCTGCGTACCGCCTCGGAACCCGATCGTCTGCTGGTGAGTTTCACACGCTGGCTGGAAGCCGCAGGCAGTCGGCTAACCTACTATCGACTCTTTGCGGAATCCCCGAAACGGTTGGGGCCTATGTTGGCACTGATGGACAGCTCCCAATACATGGCGGACGCTCTCATCCAAAGCCCCGAACTGAGCGAGATTCTTTTGGACTCGCGCCTCCTCTATCGTCGTCGCTCCCGTGCCGAACTTCAGCGCGAGCTAACGCGCCTGCTCAAGCCATGCTCCAGCCACTGGATGCGTTTAGACAGGCTCCGCCTTTTTAAACAGCAGGAGCTGATACGCATTACCGCTCTGGATGCGATACAGCGACTAACCTTGCCCGAAGTGGCACGCCAACTCTCCGATCTGGCAGATGTCTGCATTCAAGACGCCCTCGATGCCTGCGATCAAGAACTGCGCACCCAGTATCCGATGGAGGGCGCACTCCCGCTAACGGTGCTGGCGATGGGCAAATTAGGCGGGCGCGAACTGAACTACAGCTCCGATATCGACCTCGTGTTCCTCTGTGCGGACCAGCCTGAACTGCGCGGGGCACGCGAACCACTCGTCTATCTGACGCGCCTGTGCGAGATGCTGGTAAAAGCACTTAGCGAACCGATGCGTCGCGGGATCGTGTTCCGAGTCGACCTGCGTCTGCGCCCAGAAGGGCGGTTCGGTCCTATCCTACGCACCCTCTCGTCCGCTTGGCACTACTATGAGAACTGGGCAGAACCGTGGGAACGCCAAGCGATGATTAAAGCACGACCCTGCGCTGGCGACCTCCGACTGGGAGAGCAGTTTCTGGAGAGGCTCCAACCGTGGATCTATCGCCGACAGTTGGAGCAAACAGACCTGCAAGCGATCGCGGAACAACGGCTCAAGACCGAAGCCCAAGCACAAGCACGCAACGAGTGGGAGACCCATATCAAAAACGGTTGGGGCGGCCTCCGCGACATCGAGTTCTCTGTGCAGGCGCTCCAACTGATTCACGGAGGACGCTATCCGCGCGTGCGCGTGGCGAACACCTTAGAAGCGCTCCGACGCTTGCGCGCGGCACGCCTGATCAGCCCGCACACCGAGCAAGCCCTCCGTGAGGCTTACTGCTTCCTGCGCACCGTAGAACACCGCCTGCAAATGCTCTACGGACACCAAACCCATTCCCTGCCCAAAGCACCGCACGCACGCACGCAACTGGCTGTACGCATGGGATTTGCCACTTTAGACGCCTTTGAAACCACGCTCCACCAGCATCGCACTGTGGCGCGCCAGTTTCGCGAGCAGGTGCTTGCCCCTACCGCATCCTCTGAAACCCAACAGAGCCTCGATACCGAGACGCTCCTTCTGCTCGGCACGCCCGAAGGCGAGAGCCGATGGCTTCCCTTGCTGGAATCGTGGGGCTTTCGGAACCCATCGCAAGCGTATCGGCTCCTGCAAGTGCCTGCGGTCGGCTCGCAGTATGGCGAATCGCCCCCTGAAGTGCGTCGCGCATTCCTGCAGATTCTCCCTCCACTCTTGACAGCGTGCGCCCGTACCCCCGACCCTGACCGAGCCTTGTGCGCGTTGGAGCAGTTAGCCGACGCTTTGCCCAACCGCGCCAGCCTGTATCAGACCTTTGCCGAAAGCCCCGAAGTTCTGGTGCGCCTCGCAGAGTTGGCACAATCCCCTATCCTCTGGAACAGGCTGATGGCACATCTGGAGCTGATGGATATGCTGTTCGGCGAGGAGATCGTCGCACCCTACGCTAAGACACGCGCCGGACATGCGCAAGCACTGCAGGCTCGCCTAACCCCATGCAAGACCGAGCGCGCCCGCATCGCCAACCGACGCGCCTACGCCCGACGCGAACTCCTACGCATCGGTGCACGCGACCTCTGGGGTGAAACACGCCCTACCCAGACCGCGGAAGATCTGACTGCACTCGCCGAAACCCTGCTGACAAGCCTCTTGCCTGAAGGGGTGGGCTTGCTCCTATACGGAACCCTCGGTGCCAGCGAGCTGGGATACCAGAGCGATTGGGACATCGGTTTTGTTATCGCCGATACCGACGACCCCGTCAAGCGCACCGCCGAAGTCCAACAGATGCTTCAGATCTGTCAGCAGTTGCATACGGAGGGCGCGTTCCATCGCATCGATTTGCGTCTGCGTCCAGAAGGAGGCGCTGGCGCCTTATTGCGCACCGTGCAGGGGTATGCCGACTACTTCGCTCGTTATGCGGAACCGTGGGAGCGATTAGCCAGCACACGGCTGAGGTTGGCGAACTTGGAGCTGCCGTTCGCTCCACAATTTTTACAGATCCTAAATGCCTTCCGCTATGGCGCCCCCCCTAACCCTGCCGAATCGGAGGCAATGCGCCACATGATACGACGTGCCCTCACCGAACGCATCCGCCCCGATCAGCAGGAACGCCACCTGAAGCTGGGTCATGGGGGGCTGAACGCCATAGAGTTTATCGCTCAGTGGGGGATCGTCCACCACGCACGGCTCACCGATCTGCCCTTGCCCACCCACACACTCGGCATGTTAGAATGGCTCTGCCAACACGAGTGGCTCACACGAAGCGACTACGAGGCAATCCGCGCAGCGTGGCAGTTTTTCTACCACTTGCGCAACCGACTGAGCCTTTTGTTTGACCCTGCCCCTGAGGTCCTCCCCACAGGCGAGCGATTAGAACAAGTTGCCATCAGCTTGGGATATCCCAACGCGACGGCGCTGGAAGAGGAGTTCCGTGAACACTGGAACGCCGTCAGCCGACTGCACCGTTTCTGAGAATAGGTTACCCAGAGGGTTTTCCGCTATCGTGCGGCTGCCCTTGTTGCGGTGGGCTTGCCTGCTGCACCGCTCGCTCCGAATCGATCTGCTGTCTAAGCCAACGCCAAAACTGCCGACGCCAAACCGTGTAGACCAACTCATACGAATCAGACTGAAATACTAACCGCCACACAGGCTCCCTAAGAGCCATCCTCTCGGCATGGCTCTCCACGTCCAAACTCTCAAGCCATCCTCTATAAAACCTAAACCCATCTTTCGACTGCGCCATTTGCCGAACCAAAGTTGCTGGGAGCGCCCGATAGGACTCCTCTTTAGTCGTGCGTTCGAATCTCACCGCTTTGGGCAAGACTTCGGTAGAAGCCAGCAGACAGCGGGGTACCTGGTTCACAACATCGGTTAGCCACCTCAATGCTTGGGGAGTCAAAAGCTCTACGGGCACAACTTCGCCCCGCATCAAACGCTGGCGTATCGGTTCATCAAGGCTAAAAAAGAATTTCCAAACCGATACACCCACTACATTCTCAGGCAGTTCCAAAGCAGTTGGGTTCCCTAAGCCCAAATAAAGGCGAACCTCCACTTTCTCGCAAATAACCCATTCGACGAAGGGATGATGCTCTATCGTAAGGCTATACCGCGACTCAGGAAGAAAATCCGACGCCGCACAACCCGAAAGGGTTCCTACTATCACCCCTAAGGCAATCCATTGAGACGGGGTTAAGCTCGCCCGCAGAGCGCCAAACCGCATAAGGAGCATATATCATCGGGAATCTTCCGCTCCGAGAAATAGGTGTCAAGAATCGTGTCTGAAATGTCTTGCAATCGGGCGCGCGCTAAATCAAGGTGATTCCCTATCAGTCATCCGTCCGTCATCCGAAAACGAACCCCACTGACACTGGTCAATCTTGGTAAATCTCGGAGAGGTATCTGAAACGCATCGATGTCACCCAGGATTGTGGCGACCACTGTGAGTGCAAACGTAGGATCCCCGTGATAAAACGGGAACACCGGAGCAACTAAGGGCACTCCGCAGTGTTCGGAAATCTCCAGAAAGAGACAGCCTAACTGGTTGTACCAGTGCGCCTTTTCCCGAACTCGAGCAGAGGGTGGAGCAAGCGGGCGATCCAGTTTCGCAACCGCCAACGGCTCCGCCTGCCAATATCGAACCCTCGAACGCACCTCTGGAAACATCGTGATTTGCCAAGCAACTCTAACTCCACCCTCATCCGTAACGCGCAAAAAAAAAAAGCCATTCCAGTGCACTCTCCTGTTCCGAGGGGGTGACATTCACAATCAGATCCTGCGCCGCAGTTATCCTTTTGACAGGTTCAGGAAGTTCCTCGAATTGCGCAGACCACCACTCTAACTCCACCGCTTTCCATGTCTCGAAAATCTCACTCGATTGTTGCTTCAGCGAAAAGCAAATCGGCTGTCCTTGTTCTAAAGTGCGCCAGTCCGCTTCTGTAAGCCGCACTAAGACAAGAATTAGCGTCTGGAAATCAGCCAGGCCGCTCGAGAAGGGCCTACTCCCAACAGGCTTGCGCAGTGCCTCAAGGAATTCTATTCAGATTGATAGCGGTGCGTAGGGATGCCTCTGAAGGATTGGCTTCGGAGCTGGGTGGCTCTCCTATATCTGGTTTTTGACCCGATGCCGTACGCGCCAGAAGCGTGCGTAGATGGCGCGCTGTCTCACGCCAAAATCGGATACCCTGCTTAGAGGCACTTGCCTGAAGTGCCATGCCCCGTACCTCGAGTTTATAGCGAGGCTTCTCGCCTCGCAACTCGACCCGCCTCCATCGCAACGGCTCAAAGACTCGCTCTATTGCCACCAAAAGCTCCCAAAGCGGACGCTCCTGCACTGCAACAGCAACACGAACCTTAGACCAATCCGAAGCGACAATCAAGACAACTTTGTGGTGCTGGGTCAGCCGTTCCAGCAGTTGCCCCAACGGAATGGCAGGCTCAAACAGACTGACTGACTGCTTTAGACGCGGATCCCGTGCAGGCTCTATTGCCTCTTGGGAGCTTCCTGAACTCAGAAAGCCAATCACCAATAGCCCAACCAAAACACGAATGCAAGATTTCATCCGTGTACTGCGGCGCGGAGACCCCGGCCTTGAGTCGCATTCTTGTTCATACTCTTGGCATGCATTCCCTCCTGGCACATACATTCGAGTGATCAATAGTTTGTTCCTACTCAAAACAGACCGCACCTCTTCCTCACTCATCACACGGTTGACAGGCTGGGAACACCCCAGCCTTTACTCGTCGTCGCAGGGTTCCGGGTCGCTGCCCCCCACCCACGCTCCACTCGGCGATCGCAGACAGGGTGTGAGGCAGAACCACCACATTCGCTCCTACCAGCGCTAACGCGCTCGTCATCAGCCACTGCTTCCGTCGCATCGCCCACCTCAGCGATTTTGCGTGTACCGACACAAAAACGCTCCCCGCACAACACCACGCACATGCCCATCACAAAACAATACATTCGTCAACTTACCCACGTGCCAACACCCCAACGCAACATCTAAACACCTCCCACCAAAACAAGGCGCCTCCTCACCCGAACACGGATACGCCAACTCTCCAGGAAACCCCATACTACACGGACCAAAAGCCGTGTCAAAATAACCATGCTTCTCAAACTCCGCCAACAAAGCCATCTCACTCGGAGATGCCAGCTCGCTCAAGTGCATCGTCGGACCGCCCGCTATCCAACCCAAACGCGCATTCATCTTATAGCTCAAACTAAACCGATGCGCCGTCGGATCAGAAGGACACAAATACACCGACCGATCCCGAACATACGGGTAAATCACCCCCCGCTCAGGATATATCCTACCCTGCTCCTGCAACACCCACGGCGCATCCGGATACGGTGGAAGCCGACCCGCAGACGGAAAACGCTCCTCCCAGTCCTGAAGATACAACTGAAACGCCTTGCCTAACTGACCCAGATTGCTCATACAACTCCGCACCTGCGCTTGACCCCGAACCTGATGCACAACAGTCCACAATAGCGCCACCACTATAGCGCTAATCGCAACGACAACCAGAACCTCCACCAGCGTAAAAGCTCTCCATCGCATACGCCTCATAGAGGCTCACCTCCCCGATTGCGGTTGGCTCGGTTTCCATTTGCGCAGTGCTTCCTTCACCGCTGCGCGAACCTTCTCATCGGGATCGGATTGCGCCAACGGTTCTAAACGGGCACGGAAGGCAGGATCGCCGATGTGCGCCAGAGCCCGCACCGTTATTTTGCGAATTTCCGCATCGGGATGACTCAGAAACCGCGCAATCCGTTCCCCATCCGAGCGACTGCCAAGAATGCCTATCGCCTGGATGGCAGCATCGAGCACCAATATGTGGCCAGGGTTTTGTGTTATCGAATGCAAAATCTGGAGTGCCTCTGCCTTTTGAGAGCGATCTTTCACAAAGAAAAAGCCAGCGATGGCGAGCTGTCTGTAAACCTCATTATTCTCGTACAGAGCATACTGCTTCAGTATCTGAAACTCTTGTGCAGTATACCCCCTTCCTTTCTCGCCCTTGCTAATCAACTGAAGCATATACTCATACTTATTATCCGCATTTTGAGGAAGCACGGGGGCAGGTCTGGAGGTTCGGTACCAGAGAACCCCCAGACCTATCAGCAGAGCCACCATCACCACACCGATTATTGTTGCGGTTCTCTTGGCCATTTTTGTTCCATGCATAATTTGTGTCCAGCGCCGATGCAGGCCCGGCCTGGATAGGTGCTATCGTCATCCCTGCAGAGGGATTCGTGACAACAATTACGTACACATTGGAAACACTGGGTGAGGTCCCTAACCAACCGATCGTTCACACAATTCTTACCGCACTCTTCTCCTACATCACAGCAGTAACAACCAGAGCTTGCAGAAGAAGTTGTATAAAGTTGTCGCGTTCGTTCTAAAATCCTCTTCACCTCTTCCTCACTCATCACACGGTTGACAGGCTGGGAACACCCACAGCCTTTACTCGTCGTCGCAGGGTTCCG
>PSLB01000121.1:0-7681 GCA_040289385.1 Armatimonadota bacterium | reverse complement strand
TGACACGACCGCGGGCCGCGCCACACGGCCACTACTCCCCTTCAAGGTACGGGTTAACGGGAGATACCTGCATGATGATCCCCCATGCGCGAGGGGGTCCGTGCATCCCCTCAATGGATTGATGGGGATTACTGCCTCCTCGCGCTCCCCCACTTTCTCTAACAGAGCATGCCCGCGCGCCCACCTTGCATGGGTATACTATCGTTTACCATGTCGAAGCAGTCGGAAGGCGGGATCAAAGTGATTACGACGAACCGCAAGGCTTACCACGACTACCACATCGAGGATACGATTGAGGCAGGGGTGGTGCTCACAGGCTCGGAGGTCAAGTCGGTGGCGGCGGGTAAGGCGAACCTATCGGATGCCTACTGCCGTGTGGAGGCGGGTGAAATGTGGTTGGTCAACATGCACATCGCCCCCTACGCAAACGCTCCACTTTACGGGCACGATCCCCGGCGCAAGCGCAAACTGCTCCTGCATAGATGGGAGATCCAACGCTTGCGTGGCAAAGCAGAGCAGAAAGGCTACACCCTGATTCCGCTGAAGCTCTACTTCCGCAATGGCAAGGTGAAGGTCGAGATTGGGTTAGTGCGTGGGAAGCGCCAGTACGACAAGCGCGAAGCCATCAAACGCAAGGAGATCGAACGCGAACTGCGTCGTGAATGGGCACGCGGATAGCCCCCCAACCCCCGTCTGCTTAGGTATAATCGAGGGCGCTATGCGCCAACCGTTCATCCCATCGGAGGCGGTCGCCACCCATGCCGAGCGCACCGAAGAGGGCACGATGATTATCAACATGGGTCCCCAGCATCCCAGCACACACGGAGTGCTGCGCGTGATATGTGAGTTAGAGGGGGAGCGAATCGTCAAAGCGGAGTGTGTGATTGGCTATTTGCACACCGGCATGGAGAAGGAGGCAGAATACCTTACCTACCATAAAGCCCTGCCGATGACCGACCGAATGGATTATCTGTCGGCGAACAACAATAATCTGGCGTTCTCCCTTTCCATCGAGAAGATTTTGGGGGTGGAGATCCCCCCGCGCGGGCAGTACCTGAGGGTCATTTTAGCGGAGCTATCGCGATTGGCGAGCCATCTGGTGTGGATTGGCACCCATGCGATGGACCTGGGCGCGATGACTATATTTTTCTATGCTTTTCGAGAGCGTGAGAAGATTTTAGACCTGTTCGAGATGATGTCAGGCGTGCGCATGATGCCGAGCTGGATCTGTCCTGGCGGATTGCGGGGCGATATGCCTTTGGGTTTCGAGGCGCGCTTGCGCCAACTGATTAAGGAGCTCCCGTGCGCGCTGGATGATATCGAAGGCATGCTGAACCAGAACCCCATCTGGCGCGAGCGCACGATGGGCATCGGAACGCTCACGGTCGAGGAGTGCTTCCAACTGGGGGTAAGTGGGCCCACTCTACGCGCTTCAGGCTTCGCATGGGACATCCGCAAAGCCAACCCCTACAGCGGGTATGACCAATTCGACTTCCAAATCCCAGTAGGGCACCACGGTGATGTGTATGACCGCTATCTGGTTCGAATGGCAGAGATGCGCGAGAGCCTCAAAATCCTCCAGCAAGCCATCGACGGACTGCCGTCGGGTCCCTACCGAATCGACAACCCCAAGATTGTACCCCCACCACGCGAGCTCATCGACACCTCGATGGAATCGCTCATCTACTGGTTCAAGATTCATACGGAGGGTTTCCGCCCGCCAGTGGGCGAAGCCTATGTGCCCGTTGAGTCGCCTAAGGGGGAGCTGGGCTTCTATTTTGTGAGTGATGGTACGAACCGCCCGTACCGCATGCACACGCGTGCCCCCAGTTTTATGAACCTGCAGGCGTTGGAGAAGATGGCAGTCGGTCGCCTGATTGCCGATATGGTCGCCCTGATTGGCAGTATCGACATCGTGCTGGGTGAAATAGATCGATAGCCTACAGCATCGGTTCGCCTGCGGGTAGGGCAACCCCCCACAGGGCTCCGATGGTAGCGCCGATGTCCGCCAATGTGGCGCGCGTCCCCAACGCATAGCCTTCCGACATGCTCGGCGTGTAGACCAATAGGGGAACATATTCGCGCGAGTGGTCGGTGCTGGGTGTAGTCGGGTCGTTGCCGTGATCCGCAGTCCAGATGACCAGATCTGTCGGTCGAAGCCGTGCTACAAAGGAAGCCATCATGCGATCGAACGCTGTGAGGGCTTGGGCAAAACCGTTCGGGTCGTTGCGATGCCCGTAAAGCATGTCGAAATCTTCGAAGTTGGCGAAGATAAAGCCACACTCGGAGTCGAGGGCACGCGCCAGTGCATCGAAATGGTCAGAGTTGCGCTGGGTGCGTTCCGCATACCGAAACCCTCGATAGGTGAACAGTTCTGGCACGACGCCGATCCCGTAGACCCCAATCCCTCGGTTAGCGAGTGCCTCGATAAGGTTTGTGGGCGGCGGGAGTGGGAAATCTTTGCGTCGTTCCGTGCGTTGGAAGGTAGCGGGGCTATCGCCTTTGAACGGGCGCGCAATAACCCGTTGCACATGATGGGGTGGTTGAAGCAGTTCGCGGGCAATCTCGCCCATGCGGTACAGCGTTTCCACAGGGATGACCTCTTCGTGCGCTGCGATTTGGAACACGCTATCGGCACTGGTGTAGACTATCGGGTAGCCCGTGCGTCGGTGCTCCTCGCCTAACTGCTTGATAATCTCCGTGCCCGAGGCAGGGTAGTTGCCCAGCGTCTTGCGTCCGATGCGCCGTTCGAACTCTGCAATCAGCTCCGGAGGGAACCCATTAGGGTAGGTCGGGAACGGTGTCTCGGTGATAACGCCCATCATCTCCCAGTGCCCCGTGACCGAGTCTTTGCCTTTGGAGCGTGGCTGGGCCTTGCCGTAGCAGGCTTTGGGGCGCTCTGAGGGGGGCACGCCTGTGAGGGGCAGGATGTTGCCCAGTCCCATCTGCTGAAACAGTGGCATCTGGAGCCCCTCGACCGCTTCGTCAAGGTGTCCGAGCGTATTGGGGGCGTTCTCACCGAAATCGCCGTACTGTTCCGCATCGGGCGCCGCGCCGACACCGCACCCATCCATCACGATCAGGATTGCACGCTCATACCGCATAGCGCATAGGATACCCTGCGGGCAAACTTCACGGTCGGTCTAAAAGTTCCAGTATCTGCTGGCAGGCGCGTTCGCCCGATTCGATGGCGCCCTCAATGTAGCCCATCCACTGGGTGGCGGTCTCTGTACCTGCCCACACGATGCGTCCATAGGGGGCGCGCAAAGCATGCCCGTACTGCGTCCAGACCCCGGGCGGGAGGTGCGCCCCATAGCCTCCGCGTGTCCACTGCTCGACGCTCCAATCGTGGTCTAAATACTGTTCCACTCGGTATGCCCGCTCCCCAAAGTAGCGCGCCAAGACTGGAAGCACAATCTCGCGTCGCTGGTCGGTGGGCATTCCACTCAGCTGGCGTGCAGAACGCCCTTCAATGAAGCCCAATAAGATGCCAATTGAACCATCGGGAGGCGAGTTGTCAAACACCAGATGAACCGGTTCGACATCGCTGGTGACGAATCCGTTGAGCCCCTGTTCCCGCCAGAAGGGGCGGTCGTACACAGCAAAGCATTTGATGACCGAGCCTTGCGGGATGCGTTGTGTCAGCTGGTCGCGTGCGGGCGGCAGAGGCGGATCGTACTCGATGCGTCCCGAAAGTGTCGGAGGGATCGCCACCACAACCGCTCTTGCCTCGTAGACGGTTGCCTTCATATCGGCTTGAGGGTGACAGTAGACCTGAACACGATCGGGGCGCTGATGAATCGCCCGTACGGGTGCATTGAGAACAAGCCGTTCGCCCAACTGCTGGGCTAAACCCTCAGCGAGCCTTTGTGCCCCCTGAACAAACCGATCCTGCTGGGCACCGCCGCGTGTGGCAGTCAACCGCTCGAACCCACCGCCTGAATGGAGGTAGAACAATGCATGCAGAAGTGAGAAGTCGCACGGCTCCGCAGCAAACACCGCTTGTGCGAACAGGCGCATGCCCCATCGTCCCCCCCGCGTGCGCATCGTCTGCTGAATCCAGCTGGCAAAGGTCATCGAGTCCCAGTATTCGGCTTGGGGGGCTTGCCAAGGTGCCTCTAAGGGCACCTGTTGTGCCATCTTATCCAGCGAGTTGACCCCGCGACCGAAATCCAGCAGGTTCCACAACCCCAAATTCGGTACGATCCCGCTGTAGCGTTTCTGGTGTCCTGCGAAATCGACCAGGCTTTCGCCCTCTGTGTAGGTGGTGAAGAGAGCCACGCCCAGCGATTGCGCCAGCCGATAGGCACGATCTTGGGTCGGACCGAGCCACTGGGCGCCCAAATCGATCACGACATTCGGGGCAAGTGCCTGGCTGTAAACTCGCCCCCCGACTCGCGCGCGCGCCTCCAACACTAGAACTTGATTGCCTGCCTGCATCAGCGCATGGGCACAGGTAAGCCCCGCTATTCCAGCCCCGACGATAACAACATCCATCATAAAAGCAAGAGTTTCCCGCTCTACGCCCCGAATCCTGCTCCGCTTAAGGTATCCTATCCTATCGGAGGGAAGACCATCATGGCAACGACTATCAAATGGTTTGGGCACTCGACTTTCTTGGTGGAATCGCCGCAGGGCAAGCGAATTTTGATCGATCCGTGGGTCTACGGCAACCCTGCCTGCCCTGAAAGCGAGAAGAAGCTCCCCAAACTGGACTACATGCTTATCACGCACGGGCACTCGGATCACTTCGGCGATGCGGTCAAAATCGCGCGAGAGTTCCAGCCCCAAATTATGGCGATTTTTGAGATCTATCTCCATCTCGCTCAGCACGGCATCCATGCGGTTCAGCCGATGAATAAGGGTGGTTCGCTAGTAATGGATGGGATCACCTTCACGATGGTGAACGCTTTCCACAGCAACGGTATCGACGAAGGCGGAACGGTTCATTACGGCGGTGAGCCTGCAGGCTGGGTCATTCGTCTGGAAGATGGGCTGACCCTTTACCATGCTGGCGATACCTGTGTGTTTGGGGACATGAAACTTATCGGGGAGCTCTATCGCCCCACTGTTGCGATGCTCCCCATCGGCGACCGCTTTACGATGGGCCCGCGCGAAGCCGCCTATGCCATCCAACTGCTCGGTGTGAAGAAGGTCATTCCGATGCACTGGGGCACTTTCCCCCTGCTTACAGGCACACCAGAGCAGCTGCGTGAGGAGACCCACCACATCGAAGGGCTCGAGATTCTCGCGATGCACCCCGGCGAGACCATCGCCATCGGGTAGCGCTGAACAGGTACAATTCGATTACCGTGACCGACCACGAGAGCCCGCGCGAAGCGTGTGGACTGTTTGGCATCTACGCCTCAGGAGAGGATGTTGCCCGATGGACCTATTTCGGGCTTTTTGCGCTACAGCATCGCGGGCAGGAGAGTGCGGGCATTGCTGTTTCTGATGGCGAGGGCGTGCGCGCCTACCGCGATCTGGGGCTGGTAACGCATGTCTTCTCTGAGCCCATCTTGCAGAGCCTGAACGGTTATATCGCCGTCGGCCATACCCGCTACTCCACCACCGGCTCCTCAACCCTGCGGAATGTGCAACCGATTACATGCTCGACCCTCCAAGGCAACATTGCAGTCGCGCACAATGGGAATCTGGTGAATGCCCACACGCTGCGTGCGGAGCTGGAAGCTCTGGGCGAACAGTTTGAAAGCACCAACGACTCCGAGGTGATCGTGCGTCTTATTGCCCGTGCCTATCAAGGCGACATTGTAGAGGCGATTCGGGCGATGATGGCACGCGTGCAAGGCGCCTACTCGTTGGCGATTCTGACCCCCACTCAGCTGATAGGCGTGCGCGATCCGTACGGTGTGCGCCCACTCTGTTTGGGGCGGCTCGACTCGGCGTGGGTGCTGGCATCGGAAGACTGCGCCTTCCCGCCCATCGGAGCATCCTATGTGCGTGAGGTCGCACCAGGCGAGATCGTGGTTATCGATTCGAACGGACTGACCTCTTATGAGGGCGCCCCACTCGCTGGCGAAGCCCTCTGTATGTTCGAACTCATCTACTTTGCACGTCCTGATAGCCACCTGTACGGGCGTCTAATTTATGAGGTCCGCCGACGCATGGGGGTTGAACTGGCGCGTGAGCATCCTGCTGAGGCAGACCTCGTGATTCCCGTACCCGACTCGGGCATCCCTGCCGCAGTGGGCTATGCGCACGCTTCAGGCATCCCCTACGGTGACGGGCTTATCAAGAACCGCTACGCCCCGCGTACCTTCATCCAACCCGACCAACGGATGCGCGAACTAAGCGTGCGTTTGAAGCTGACCCCCCTAACAGAGGTTATCGCGGGCAAACGGCTCGTGGTGGTGGACGACTCGATCGTAAGGGGAACCACTACCCGCCAAATCGTGCGCTTGCTTTTCGAGGCGGGCGCGCGGGAGGTTCACATGCGCATTACGGCGCCCCCCATCCGACACCCATGCCACTACGGGATCGATATGGCGACCCAACGCGAACTGGTCGCCGCCCATCACACCGTCGAAGATGTCCGTCAGCAGATCGGCGCCACCAGCTTGGGCTACTTGAGCATCGAAGGACTGATGCGCGCGTGTGGACAACCGCGCAGTCGGTTCTGCCTGGCTTGCTTCAACGGCGAGTACCCCATCCCAATCCCTGAAGATGTGGAGCTGACCCGCGATCTGTTTGAACACGCCCTCACCACTATAGGCGAACGCACCCCTTAGCTCCCTCCTATCGCATGCTATAATATCCTGCGATGCCCTTAGAGAACCGATTTGCGGCACTCAGTGCTCAAGGTCAATCCGCTTTGATTGTCTACATCACCGCTGGAGATCCCTCGTTGGAGCGTCTGCCTGACCTGCTTAAGGTGCTGGAAGATTCCGGCGCCGATATGGTGGAGATTGGCATCCCCTTCAGCGACCCTTTGGCGGACGGACCTGTCATTCAATCGGCAATGTGGCGCGCCCTACAGCGCGGCGTTACCCTGCCGAGGGTGTTGGAGCAGGTTGCTTCTTGTCGTGCGCAGGTGAGCCTTCCGCTGATTGCGTTCACCTACACGAACCCGATTCAGCGCTATGGGTTTGCCCGCTTCGCTGAGGAGGCACGAGCGGTAGGCTTCGATGCCTGCCTGATAACCGATCTCCCTCCAGACGAGGCAGAGGAGTGGCTTCTGTGGGCGCGTGCGAACCAGATTCAGCCGATTTTCCTACTTACACCGACCAGCACCAGTGATCGAATTCGTCTGGTTGCGGAACGCGGCGCAGGTTTTATCTACTGGGTCTCACGAACGGGAGTCACAGGAGCACGCGAGTCGCTCCCCCTCGATCTACCCGTATTGGTGTCGCGCATCCGCGCGGAAACCCGCCTTCCCATCGCCGTCGGGTTCGGCATCTCCAAGCCCGAGCATGTGCGCCAAGTTGCCCAGTTCGCTGAGGGCGCCGTGGTCGGAAGCCAGCTTGTGCATCTCCTTGCAGAGTATGCCGACTCGCCCCACTGGCACACGGAGATCGCAAACACGGTGCGTGCCCTGAAGCAAGCGACCCATCGGTGAATCGTTTACGCTCTTAACGCTCTCTAACAATTAGAGGTCAACTACCCCACGGCTAAAGCCGGGGGCTTACCCTCGCCCGGCAAGCCGGGCAGGGCTTCGGGGCCG
>PSLB01000120.1:0-7693 GCA_040289385.1 Armatimonadota bacterium | reverse complement strand
TGCCCTCACTGCTGGGCGTTGATGGGTGTGAGCGTGCGTTCCCTCACGGGGTTGCGCGCGGGTTTTGTTTGGGTTGGGCGTCGTTGCCAGCATCGGGTGTCTCCGTCTGTGTAGGGGAGATTCGTGGCAGGCGAGAAAATTCCTGCTGTTTGGGTGGCAATCTGCGCTTGCGGAGTTGTGCATGGTGTATAATATCCCCGTGCATCGCTTAGTCGGAATAGAGACGGAGTACGGTCTCTATGTAGAAGGGCGCAGTGTGTCCGATCAGATGGGGGACGCCGTAAGCTTTGTGCGGAGTTGCCCGTTTCCAGCGGTCAAAAAATGGGATTACCGTTTGGAAGACCCACGGCGCGACATGCGCGGTTTCCGTGTAGAGCAGTTAGCAGTCGATCCCAAAGATGCCGAGATTGAGCGTGCCCATCCAATAAGTCTCTCTGAGCAGGAGGCACGCGCTGACCATGTGCTCACCAACGGCGCTCGCTTCTATAATGACCATGCCCATCCTGAGTATGCCACTCCGGAATGTCTGGGTCTGTTAGATTTGGTGGCGCATGAAAAGGCAGGCGAGCGCATTGTCTTGGCGACTGCCCACGCCTTTACCAAAAACACGGGCATGGTCGCCCACCTCTACAAAAACAACACTGACCATCACGGCAGTAGCTATGGCTGCCATGAGAGCTACCTCTTGATGCGCGCGGTGCCGTTCGATGCGCTGGCGTTGGCGATGGTTCCGTTTCTGACTACACGCTTACTCTATGCCGGGGCAGGCAAGGTCGGCGTGGAGGGCCCTCCCTATCCGCGTGTGCCGTACCAAATCGCCCAGCGTGCCGATTTCTATACGGATGTGATGAATGTGGAAACGCTCTACAAGCGTCCTATCTTCAACACACGTGACGAGCCGCATGCCACCCCGCGCGCGTACCGACGCCTGCATGTCATCTGCGGGGACGCGAATATGAGCGAGTACGCCACCGCCCTTAAGGTCGGCACAACAGCGTTAGTTCTCGACTTGGTGGAGGCGGGATGGCTCCCTACATGGGTGGTAAAGGATCCTGTCCGCACGGCTCATCAACTCTCGCGCGATCCAGACGGCAAGTGGCTAGTGGAGACCGATAGCGGCACCATCAGTGCGATCGACCTCCAACGCGGCTACCTTCAAGAAGCTCAAAGACAGCTTTCGGGACGCGATGCAGAGACCGATTGGCTCCTTCGCGAGTGGGAAGTCGTCCTGAACGCCCTCGAAACGGAGCCTGAGACCCTCGCAGACCGAATCGACTGGATCGCCAAACGCCAACTTTTGGAGCTCTATCGGGAGTCGGAAGGGCTTGCTTGGGACGACTCGGCACTTTTTGCCCTCGATTTGGAGTATCATCATGTAGACCCCGATAGAGGGCTTTATCATGCCTTAGTGGAGCAGGGGACTATGCGCACGTTGATCTCGGAAGAGGCGATTGCACTTGCAGTCGTTCGCCCACCTGACGACACGCGTGCTTGGATTCGAGGGTTGTGTGTGGAGCGCTTTGCAGAGCATGTGCAGAGCCTCAACTGGGAGCAGATGATTCTGCGCTCGGAGGCACAGATTGTTCGGCTTGATCTCAGCCGACTGGTCGGAAATCTTAAACCGCTCAACCGCCGTCTTACGGAGGTTGATACCATTACCACCTTCGTCCAGAAGGTACAGGAGGCTTCCCATGATGTGGCAAGCTGAAGAGCGTCTACGGCGTCCGATCCCGCAAGAGCCGATCACCAAGCCGGGGGGCGATGGCGACGGTCCCTCCCGACCGGATGTCAAGCGTCCTGACACCAACGAGCTGTTGAAGCGGATGCGCCGTATCGACCCAGAGCAGGCACGACGCTATCGCCAGCGCAGTGGAGAGTAACCGCATGGCCTACGCAGGCGACTTCTTCGCGCTCTTGCAAGCCTACCAAGAGCGCACGGGTGTTCGACTGCCGATTATTAATGCCCTAGGCGAAGGCACGCCCTTATCTGCGACGCGTGAGGGGCATTTGGAAGTTCACGGCACCACCGTGATTGCCCTCAAGTTTCGTGGGGGAGTGCTGAATGTAGGCGATCGGCGCGCCACGGCAGCGAACGCCATCATGTACGACCGCGCCGATAAAATCGTCCCGCTCGATGACCATACCCTGATAGCGATTGCAGGCGCCTATGGGCGGGCGATGGAGGTGGTGCGCTACCTTCGCCACGCTTTCCGCTACTACGCACGAAGCCAGCTCCAGCCGATGAGCCTCGATGGCAAACTGCAAGAGGTGAGCCGTGCCCTCTCGGCAAACCTGCCCAACGCCCTGAGCGGGATCGGGCTTTTCGTCCCCATCTTGAGCGCATACGATCCCGAAACCGATAGCGGGCGTATCTTCTTCTACGATGTGAGCGGTGCCCGCTTCGAAACCCAAGAGTACGGTTCCGCTGGCTCGGGTGCCGAACGAATCCGAGGGGTGTTCGACTACATTATGCAAACGAAGGGACCGTTCAGCGCGCGCCCCCTCGAAGAGGTGCTGGAAGAGGCGTTGCTGATGCTGGATATCGCCTCCGACCTCGACTCTGCCACGGGCGGTATCGATAAGGTACTGCCCACTGCGCGTTATGCCAACCGTGAGGGCGTGTTCGAAGTCCCTGCGGAGACCATCCTTTCTATCGTTCAAAAGATTCGCGCACGGAGCCGATAGCCATGCTGACGCCCTACGATTTTCAAGAGAATCTACAACAACGAGCGCAGTATATTCGCAACCGTCTGCAGTCGGGGAGCCCCGTCATCGGGCTGAGCTACGATCTCGGTGTCCTGCTACTGTCGGTACGGCGGCAAGCACGCAAGGTGTACGAAATCTATGATCGCCTAATGCTTTCGGCTATCGGCAACCCCTCGGATGTGGAGACGGTACGGCTAGCCTCGATAGACTTCGCGCACCAAGAGGGGTTCGTGCGGAGCCCCGACGATGTAACGGTTCAGCGTGTGGTGGGGTTTGCGTTGAGCCCAGCCCTCAAAAAGGCGTTCGGTGATCCGCTCACTGCGCCGTTTGTGTTTCGCGGGCTGTTTGCCGAGCTGCACACAAGCCCCGAACAAGACCTGTTCTACATTCTCAACTATGATGGCGATTTCATGCCTGCACATCGGTTCGCTGTGGTGGCAGGCACATCTTATGCCGAGGATCAGACGGTCCGATACCTCAAGGAGCGTTTGGAGAATATCCCTACGCTGGAGACGGCGATATCGTGTGCGCTTACCGCTTGGGGGATTGCCCGACGGATCGCGATCCAAGAGGAGACCGAGCATGTTTCAGCAAGCGACGCCCTTGAGACCCTGCGTGAGACTCTGGATAGCGAAACTCATGTGGAGGTAGGGATCTTAGAACGGCAGACCCTGCGCGAGAACCGATTCCGACGACTGCGCCCTGAAGAGATTGCGCCGCTTCTCCCCTCGTCCTAAATCGGGGTCATATCGCGCCAGTTCCTTCCTACCTTAGACTCGACCGTAAGGGGCACCCGCAGCGTATAGGCTTGCTCCATCTCATGGGCGATCATTTGAGCGACGCTCGCTTCAGTACCGACAGGGGTTTCGAGCAAGAGTTCATCGTGAACCTGAAGCAGCAGTCGCGCAGGCGATTGCTCTTTCGATAGGCGGTTCGCAACGCGTATCATAGCCAGTTTCATAATGTCGGCGGCAGTGCCTTGAAACGGCATGTTGATTGCAGCGCGCTCGGCTGCGAGCCGTTCGTTGCGGTTCGCGCTGTGCAGTTCGGGCATCGGACGCTTACGCCCCAGCAAGGTTCGCACTGAACCCGTGCGACGTGCCTCCTCCAGAATCTGGTCAGTGAACGCCTTAATCTGCGGGAACCGCTGGAAGTAGTGGGTAATAATTGCCTTCGCCTCACCCACTGGGATCCCCAGCTCCTGAGACAGCCCATAGTCGCTCATCCCGTACAAGACTGCGTAGTTGACCGTCTTCGCTTTGCGGCGCATCTCTGCGTCGACCTGCTCCAGCGGGACGCCGAAGAGGATTGAGGCGGTGGCGGTGTGAATGTCCTCCCCGCGCTCGAAGGCTTTCAACAACATCGGGTCTTGTGACAGATGAGCGAGGATACGCAGTTCGATCTGCGAATAGTCAAGCGAGAGCAAACAGTAGCCCTCCTCGGCGATGAAGGCGCGCCGAATGGCACGCCCTGCCTCCGTGCGAATAGGGATGTTCTGGAGGTTCGGCTCACTGCTGGAAAGGCGCCCCGTCGCGGTGACGGTCTGATTCAACTTCGTGTGGATACGCCCCGTTACCGGGTTGACCAGTTTGGGCAGGGCTTCTGCGTAGGTACTGCGCAATTTGCTGAGTTCGCGGTATTCGATAATCTTAGGCACAATCGGATGTTGCCCCATAAGGGTCTGAAGCACCTCAGCGTCGGTAGAGTAGCCTGTTTTGGTCTTCTTGACAGGGGGGAGCCGTAGTTTCTCGAACAGGATGGCTCCCAACTGCTTGGGCGAACTAATGTTAAAAGGCTCTCCGGCGAGCGCGTAGATCGCCTCGGCGACCTGGTCTATCTGCGCCTCCAGTTGGGCAGAGAGATCCTGTAGGTAGGGCCCATCCACACGAATGCCGTGCCACTCCATCTCTGCCAGAATCGGTACCAGTGGCATCTCGATGGTCTCGAAAACGGTCTGTACCGCTTCCTGAACCAGTCGATCATGCAAGGTAGGATAGAGTTGCCAGAGGGCACATGCGCTGGCGGGCAAGGCTTGCGCACCCTCAGGTAGCGTACGATCCAGCAACTCTTCGGTGAGCCATCCGAGCGAGTATTGCGCACGCGTCGGTTGCCACAGGTAGGCGGCGAGGAGCGCATCAAAGGCGGGAGGCACACGCTCCAACTCTATCGCTTTGGCAATTAGGAGTTCGGTCTTCACGTCCCAACCGATTTGGAGCCGCTGGGTATCGTTCAGCAGGCGGGTAATGGGCTCCGGAAGGAATAGCTGTGTCCCCCCATCGATCACGATGGCACGGTTCGGCTCGGTAGCCAAAGCGAGGGCATGCAATTCTGCTGAACGCGCGTGGTGCAACCGCCCTGCCATACGGACTGCCACATGCCCCTGCCCTTCCAATAGGCGCGCGAGCGTCCGTTCATCTGGGTTGTGCACCACTTCGGGAGTTAGTGTCTCACGCAACGAAACAATCGGCAACGAACGGTTCTCCCCAAAACGCTGAACCAGCTGGGGAAGCCGCTTCAGAATGCTTCGGAACTCGTAGTCTTCCAACACCGCCTGAAGGCGCTTGAGGTGGTCTTGGGTCAGCACGAAATCAGGGATTTCATTCAGGGGTAGGGGAGCCTCTTGGAGAATTGTTGCCAGCATCTTGCTTTTGCGGATCTGGTCTGCATGTTCGGCAATGCGCGTGCGTAGTTTTTCGTCTGGTACTTGCTCTAACTGCATGAGTAAGTTTTCTACGGTTCCGAACTGTTTTAGGAGCTTGACTGCAGTCTTCTCGCCGATACCTGGCACCCCTGGAATGTTGTCAGAAGGGTCTCCTTGAAGCGCCTTGAGGTCGGGAATCTGTTCTGGCGTGAGCCCATACTGCTCTTTGACGGTTTCTGAGTCGAAGATTTTGAGGTCGCTGACCCCGCGAACGGGGGCACACACACAGACATGGTCGCCGATGAGCTGCAGTTGATCGCGATCGCCTGTGAAGATGAGCACATCGTAGCCTTGATCGACGGCAAAGCGTGTGAGACTGCCCACGAGATCGTCGGCTTCCAGTCCTTCTTCTACAAGTACGGGAACGCCCATCGCCTCCAAAAGCGCCTGTGCCATCGCCACCTGAGGGCGAAACTCATCCGGGGTTTCGCGACGGTGCGCTTTGTAGTCCACAAATACCTCATGTCGAAAGGTCGGTGCAGGGGAGTCGAACGCCACTATGATGGCGTTGGGCTTCACCTGTTCCAGCAGGGAGAGAAGCATATTTGTAAAGCTGTAGACTGCGTTCGTGGGGCGTCCGTCTGAAGTGGTTAGCGGGCGCGTGGCGTAGAAGCCCCGATAGAGCAGGCTGTGCCCATCGATGACAACAAGCGTCGGGCGATCCATAGGGTGCAAGGATTATACCTAAAAAGATTGGGATCTATTGAACCATCTACCGTACAATGCTCACCCCGAGGCTCGGCTGATTGCTGCGTAAAGGGCTCTCGATGCCTCCCCAAAGCCACACCTTGCTGGAGGCACGCCAGTTCCAGCGTAGGTGCCCCTGCCAATCGTTAGGGTCAAACAGGTCTACCGAGAGCCAACTGCCCTTTCCCAGCTGGTAATCAACGCCGAAGCCTGGTTTCGCCCCGTACAGCCCATAGCGCAGGCTCCAGTTCTTGTTGATAGCAAGCCCTGCCTGGGCTATCAGCCGATCGGTCTCAGTGAAGTCGTACACGCCCAGACGGATCGTGCGTCCGTCGCGGGTCGCGAAATCCACCAGCAGGTCGGTACGGTAGCGCTCGGCGCGGGTGATGTAGCTCAGGTCGATACGATAGGTCGCATCCACAATTCCCAGCGTCTGAAGCGCCAGCACTCGGTCGAAGGCGTTATTGACCCGTTCAAAGGCTTCGCCCGCCTCTCTGATGAAGGGACGCGCCTCCTGCACTGTTTCGTCGAGGTTTTTCGTGAGCGACTTGGCGTTCTCCACCACTTCGCCCACTTTATCGGTCAGGGCGGTTGCCTTTTCAGATACAGTGCGTACATTCTGTACGGTTTGCTTCAGGTTCTCCTGAAGCTGAGGGTCGCTGACCAGCTTGTTGACCTCCTGCAAAGCCTGTGCGGCTTGTTGGGCGGTGGCGCGCGCGGCAGCAAGGGTCGTCCCGAGGTCTTCTGTTACCTGCGGGTTGCTGAGCAGTTTGTTCGCCGATTGAAGCGTACGCCGTAGTTCCTGCGTACTGGCGACTGCTTGGCGCAATAGCTGGCGAACGGTCTCCCGATTTTCGCCCGCCAGCCCTTCTACTTGTGCCACGAGTTGTGCCGATTGTCGGCTCAAGCGTTCTACCGAGCGGAGGGTATCCAGCACCCCTGTACGCAGAGAGTCATCTTCCAGCAGGGCGCGCGCGGAAGCGAGTGTCTTCTGAAGCTCCTGCAGGGTCGTTTCCAGCTCGGGTGTCAGGCGCGCCAAAGCGCTGTTGAGGTCCATCGGCGGTTCGCCCGCAACCCGTGATTCAGGGGGGAGATAGCCAACGACCTGTGCAGGTGGAACGATCTCCACGCGCGCATCGGCAGGCAGAAGGGCGCCTCCGGAAAGGCGGAAGGTGGAGCCTTCGGGGATTTTGACCGCATCTTGAATCGCTAAGGTCAGCTCGGCTTTAGGCAGTGTGCCTACAAGTTTCACCTCGCGCACGAACCCCACACGTACCCCTGCCATCAGCACCGCGGCACCCCGATTGAGATTGCGCGCGTCGTCGAACAAAGCATAGATCAGGTAGTGCCCCCTGTCAGACAGGTCCCACCATAGGAATCGGATTACTCCGATAAAAGCGGACACGCCAAGCAGAACCACCAGCCCAACACGCACCAGATCGGATCTCATAGTGGTATTTCCTTCTGCGTACCGTGACGTCCTCCCCTCCATCAGTTGCGGGGCATCCTTATTCCGGATGCACGCAGGGCTTTATCCCTGCGCTCCGGTTCGGCGACGCCGTGCCATCCCAGACGGAATGACACGACCACAGGCCGCGC
>PSLB01000119.1:0-7764 GCA_040289385.1 Armatimonadota bacterium | reverse complement strand
TCAACCGGCCTATCGTGCCAGCCCGCGCAAGCGGGTTAGGCGCAAGCCCCTAGCTTTAGCTATGGGGTAGTTGACTCGATAATGCTTATGTGTTAGGAGGTTTCAGTGGGGGGGGGAACTAATGAACCCCACCTTTGGCTTCCTAAACTACGGTGATGTGGACGTGTATGCCTTCAAAGTCTCTGGAGGTGCCAATTTTTTACGCGTCCGCACAGAGACCTATGTCGACACGGTGATAGAAGTTCATACACCTTCGGGGGAGGTGCTGACCAACGACGATTCCGACTGGGATTTGTTAAACGGCGGTGCCTCGGAAGTCGTTATAGGGTTTGGCGTCGCCGGGGACCTACTATGTTGTGGTACGCGGGTTCGGCCGATGGGGCGGATATTATCGTCTGCGGATAGTGGCAGAATTGCCGACGGAGATTACACTTGCCGAAGGGGATGTCCTCTTCCGTCTGCGCGACCTATGTGGGAGCCCCTACCGATCGCTCTTGAACAATGCCGATTGGGTGATAAGTGGTTTTGATCAGCGGTATCAACACGGGTGGTGGTTCCGTCGTGAAGGAGTAGATTTTCAAGAGTTGACGCTCGCCAACCTCTACTAGTTCGAGCAAGTCGCCCCAAACCAAGCGCTACTGATTTATCAAGAGGAGCAGCTCAGGATAGCTATCCAGTACCACCTTATCCGTGTGAACAGTTACGCTGGGACTTTGCGAATGGATGTGTACGTGTTGAACCTCTCGACAAATGCGCAGGTTGTCCATCTCTACCACTACTTTGACCCCGATATAGGGCGGCGACCGACCAATTTGGCGAGCGCGGAGAACGCACGCCTACGCGTTCGAGCCTCAACATGGGACTCCTGCTATATAACGCCCCTTACACCTGCCGACTTCTGGGAAGTCCGCCCCTGGCTGCAGACTTTGGATCATCTTTTGGATGGGGAGCCGACCCAACTCATGAACGGCACTCTGCCCTTTGAAGGGGATGGGGCAGGAGCGTTCCAGTGGTGGCTTCCGTTGGGGGCTTTTGCATGGCGACGCATTACGGTTCATTATGCCCTCAACACCGACACGCTCCCACTTCTTGCGGATGTTAATCAAGATGGATGTGTGGACGACACCGATCTGCTGGAGGTACTGTTCGCTTTCGGTTTCGCACCTTTGACCCTGTCGATGTAGACGGCGACGGAACGGTGGATGACGCCGATCTGCTGGAAGTGTTGTTCCGGTTCGGTACGGGCTGTTAGAATCGGGTATCTTATTACACTCGGAGGAGACAATGGCTGACAAGGAAATCGTTCCGTATCGTCCTGGGCTCGAAGGCGTGACCGCAGGAATCAGCAAGATCTCGGATGTGCTCGCTGCGGAGAATCGTTTGATCTATCGCGGCTACGATATACGCGATCTCGCCGAGAACTGCTCATTTGAGGAGGTGGCGTACCTCATTTTGCTGGGGAAACTTCCGAACCGACAGGAGCTAAGCGCATTTGATGCCCAACTGAAAGCCCACCGTGAGCTCCCTCCTGAAGTCTATGCGACTCTGAAGGCACTCCCCAGAGGCGGTAATCTGATGGCTGGGCTTCAGGTGGGGGTGGCGACGCTGGGGATGCTCGACCCCAAAGCAGAGGACCATACCCATGAGGCGAACCTGCATAAGGCTATCCGACTCAGTGCATGCATGCCGACCTTGGTGGCGAATGCCTATCGGATTCTGCAGGGGCAAGAGCCGATAGCCCCGCGCAACGATTTAGGGCACGCAGAGAACTTTCTGTATGTGTTGTTCGGTCAGCTCCCCGACCCGTTGCACGCACGCGTGATGAACTTGACCTTTATCCTCTACGCAGAGCATGGCTACAACGCTTCTACCTTCACTGCCCATGTGATAGCCTCTACGCTGGCAGACATGTATTCGGCAGTGGTGGGGGCGATCGGAGCCTTGCGCGGGGCACTGCACGGCGGTGCGAACGAGGCGGCTATGGAAGCCATCCTCGAAATCGGCTCTCCCGCACGCGCCGAAAGCTGGCTGATGGAGAAACTCGCCCAGAAAGCCCGCATCATGGGGTTCGGACACCGAGAGTATAAGACGGGAGATATACGGGCGGTTATCTTAAAAGACTGGGTACGGCGTCTGGCGGAGCAAACGGGACGCACCGACATCTACGAAATTCAGAATATCATGGAGCGCGTGATGCTCCGCGAGAAGAGTCTCTACCCCAATGTGGATTTTCCTGCGGCTGCGATTTACTACATGATGGGGATCCCTATCCCGTTGTATACGCCCATCTTCGCCGCAGCGCGGATTGTTGGCTGGAGCGCGCATGTGATTGAACAACACGACGAGAACCGCCTCATCCGACCGCGCAGCGACTATGTGGGACCCCGCGATTTAGTGTTCCAACCGCTCGACGAGCGTGAGTGACTCCCCTCATCTGAGCCTTCTGGCGCTCAACAGGGGTTCGCAACTGCTGGACGTCCCATAGACAACGGTGGTTGCTTGTGGTATAATATATTAGCGTGGCCCTTGTGGCTGCCGTCGCCGGGAGTGGACCGGAGACGTTAAACGCCCGTGGACGGGGTGTAAGTCCGGCCTTGGGGTCGGCGGTCCAAGCGGGAAGGTGGCGGCGTGCAGGCGCACCGGCGCCTCCGCCTGGGCGGGTGTCGGGAACAGATTTCTATGTTCTCGGCAACGGGATGGGATGAGGGGCGCGTCTCCTATCTACCGCCGCAGCGCGAACGGCGACGTACCTTCCTGCGTACTCTGTATCGGGTATGCTAAAGGGTATGAAACGCTGGCTGTGGCTTTGGTGGACTTTGGTCTGTTCGGTGGTGTGGGCGCAGATGCCCGATCTGCGCTTTCCTGTCGAGGTGGCTTTGGAGCGCGCCGCCTACACCCCCAACAGTACGGTTCAAGGGGTGCTGGTGATTCGCATCCCGCAACCGTATCATGTGAATGCTAACCCCGCCTCGGAGGACTATCTGATCCCGACCGAGTTGCGTGTTCCGAAAGGACCCCACTACACCCTCGGCAAAGTTGAGTACCCGAAAGCCCTTGAGAAGACCTTCGAGTTTGCGGGGGACAAACCGCTGAAGATTTATGAAGGAGTCGCCACGATACGCTTTGAGTTGCGCCTTGCGACGAGCGCGCCGAAAGGTGACCTCCCCATCAAAGCGAGTGTGCGCTATCAAGCATGCGATGATAAAGCATGCTATCCCCCACAGACTGTACCGAGCGAGTTCAAGATTCGCATCGCCGACAAGATGGGCGACCTTAACCCGCGTTATAAGGCCCTTACCGAATCGAAAGACTCGGAGACGCCTCCCGCAGGAAGCCTGCGCGAGAACTCCCAGCAAGCGAACCGTTTTGCGCTCTGGGTAGAACAGCAGTTCCAGCAGGGGCGTTGGGGGCTGTTTGTGCTTGGGCTTTATGTGGCAGGACTGGCACTCAACTTGACGCCGTGCGTTTTGCCTCTGATTCCGATTACGCTGGGTTTCTTTAGTATGCAGTCGCGAGGTCTGGTGGGGCGCCGTGTGGGGTTGAGCGCGCTTTATACGCTCAGCATGGCTGCGGTCTATTCTGGGCTGGGGACAGTCGCTTCTTTGGTAGGTAAAAAGTTCGGGTTCCAGTTTCAGAATCCGCTTGTGACGGGGGTGCTGATAGGGTTATTGGTGTTGTTCGCTTTGGCACTGTTTGGTGTTTACAAGTTTCAGGTGCCTCCGAGCGTGATGCGCTATGTTGGAGTGCGTCAGGGCTGGATGGGCGCCTTGATGATGGGGGGGGTAGCCGGCATTGCGGCGGCTCCATGTATCGGTCCTGTGATTGCGGCGCTCATCCCGATTGTGGCGGCGTTGGGCAATCCGACAGTGGGGTTTTTGCTGTTTCTGGCGTTGGGGCTTGGGTTAGGGACGCCTTATTTCGTGCTGGGGTTGTTTCATGACCGCTTGCAGAGCCGTCTACCGCGTTCTGGGGAGTGGACGATACTGGTGGAGCGTGTCTTTGGAATCCTGCTTTTGGCGGTCGCGCTCTTTTTTGCCAGCAGTCTACTTCCTCAACAGGTCTATCAGTGGTCGTGGATCGTCTTTTGGGTTGGGGTGGCGCTCTATCTTTGGTTTGGAGAACGCAAGGAGATAACGCAACGCTCGGTTGTGCGTCTCAAGCAGGTTCTGGGCATGGTTTTTGTCTGGTTGGCGCTGTCCAACACCTACTCCCTCATGAAGCCGAAGGTGGAGATTGTGTGGGAGCCCTATTCTGATGCGAAGGTTGTCCAAGCCCAGCGTGAGCGGAAGCCTGTGATTATCGATTTCACTGCAACATGGTGTATTGCCTGTGGCGAGCTGAAGGAATACACCTTCACGGCCCCCGCTGTGGTTAAAGAGTCGGCGCGGTTTGTGCGCCTCGTAGTCGATGCGACACGCGAATCGGATCCCGAAGTCGTGCGCGTCACGCGTCAGTACGAAGTTGTCGGGCTACCCACTGTAATCTTTATCGGTTCCGATGGGCAAGAGCGCCGTGCGTTGCGCTTGACGGGGTTCGAGCCAGCACGCGATTTTTTGAAGCGGATGAGGCAGGTACAATAGTGGTGGTGAGTTGGGATGGCGTTGAACACACCGAAGCGTTTGTCGGTAGCGGAGTTTTTGGCGCTGCCTGAGCAAGGGAGCCCTGCGTTCAGGCAGGAGCTTCTGTTTGGTGAGGTTCGCACGAGAGGGGTTGGGGTGCGTCAGCGTGGATGTTCTTGTGGTGTTGAGTGAGTTGGACGAGGTAGTGGTGGCGCCTGATGGGGTGTATTTGGGTCAGGCGCATCTGGATCGGCTGCGTGAGGGTCGAGTCTGAGGGGCAAGGCGTACCCCTCTACTGTTTCTCTCGATTGCTCCCGAAAATTAGGGTGTATGAGCCAATCTGAGGTACTGGAGCTGGGGCGTCAGGCGTTGCTGATCGGCTTGCAGGTATCGATGCCCATTTTGTTAACGGCGCTGATCGTAGGGCTTTTGGTAAGCGTTTTTCAGGCGGTTACCCAGATTCAGGAGATGACCCTGCAGTTTATTCCGAAGATTATTGCGGTCGGTTTGATCACCATTGTTGCGGGGGGTTGGATGCTGACACAGATGGTGGAGTTTACCGTACGCGTCTTTTCACAGCTTCCGCCGAGATGAGCTTCGACACAAACTGGTTTTGGAGTGTGTTGGTGGCGTTTGCCCGTACTTCAGGGTTGGTGGCGTTGGCGCCCGTTTTTGGGAGCCGAACAGTGCCTGTGCCTGTACGGGTGGGGTTATCGGGTATGTTGGCACTGGGACTGGCTCCTGTAGTGCAGCCGATGGTCGGCTCTCCGCCAGGCGATTGGGTGCCGCTGGTGATGCGCTTAGTGGGCGAGGTGGTGGTGGGGCTGATGTTGGGCTACGGGGTCAGCCTGATAATCGGTGCAGTGGTGATGGCGGGTGAGTTGCTGGATCAGATGATGGGCTTCAGTATGATGCAATTGCTGAACCCGATGAGTAGTTTTCCGACCAGCCTCTTGGCGCAGTTTCACTATATGCTGGCGATGGTCTTGTTCGCTCTGGTTGATGGGCATCATCTGTTGTTGATGGCTCTAGCACGGAGTTTCGAGGTCAGCACAGGGGTGGTTCGCTTCGAAACAATGGCGCATGGGGGGCTGGAGTTGGCGTTGGCGTTAGGGGGTCAGGTACTCTGGCTCTGTTTTCAGATTGCCGTGCCGTCGGCAGGGGTGCTGTTTGTGGTGGACTCGGCGATGGCGTTCGTGTCGCGTGCGGTGCCCCAAGTTCCCATCTGGTTGATAGGGATGCCGGCGAAGATTGCGGTGGGTCTCGTGGCATTGGCGGGGAGCCTCCCAACTTTTTTGAGCCTCTCGGTTCGGATGACGGAGTTGAGCTGGCGCTATCTGGAGCAGGTTGTGCGCGGGCTATAAGCGATTCGGGGGGCAGGAATCGCCTCCGGGGGCTCGAATGAGTTTATTTGTGCACCCATGGTGGCTGGGACTGTTGTTGATTGGGCTTTTGAACCTTGCAGGGGTTTGGGTATGGCACTACGATGAGGGGATTACGCACCCCGATAACTTCGAGAACCTCGACACGCGTATGATTGTGGCACGCCTCGAGAAACTGCATGCCGTATGGCAGTGGTTTACCGGGGACTGGGTACTGGGGAATGGGTTCTACCGCCCACTTCCGAGCCTACTCTATAAGTTGGATTATGCGCTGTGGGGGCGCCACTTTCTGGCGTACAAGTGGACGAATGGTGTTCTGGCGATTTTTTGCGGGTGGCTTGCAGTATGGCTTGCGTGGGAGCTGAGTCGCCAGCGTTGGGTCGCCCTTGGGGTGGGGGTGGTCTTCTCGCTTTGGCAGACGGGTTTTTTGGGGGGTGTGCCGATTTGGGTGGGTTGGGTGGCACTAATACTAGGTGGGCTGTGGGGCTGGCGCGTGGGGAGTTGGCGCAAAGGGGTTTTGATTGGCTCGCTGGGGGCAGTGGGTTTATGGGAGCTGAGCTTCATTCCGAGTCTGCCCGACCTGCATCTGGCTTCGTTTGCCTATCGTGCTGTCGGCTGGATTCCGGGGCGCACGGCGACGCTGATGGCTCTGTTTGCGCTGATAGCGCTTTCGGCATATTGTCGGTATTGCACCACGGGGCATAAGGGGTGGGCAATCGTGAGCTTATTAGGGTTTCTTGGAGCGTTAGGGAGCCACGAGGGCGCAGTGGTCTTACCTTTGTTGATGGCGTTGTGTGGATGGGGGATGCTCAAACATGGGGGCAGGTTTCAAGTGTGGGTGTTGGGGATTGCGGTAGGGGTGCTTCTTGCCTATCTGCTTTTTTATGGGGCTGTTATTCCTACGGATACGGAGTACCATCGTCAACGGCTTAAACGCTTTCGGAATATCGGGAACACATGGCTGGGATGGCTTTTCCCACCGTTCTCGCAAGTCTCTTTACAGTTCCAGTTGGTGTGGGATGTGCCCTTAGCCGTTTTCTTGCCAACTTTTTTGGGGAGTATGCTGTGGGGTTTTGTTTACCTGCTTGGGTTAGGGTGGGCGTTGCGTCGGGAGCGGATGGCGATTGTGGGCTGGCTTGGCTCACTGGGAGCGTATCTGCCGTTGTCGCCGGTGATTCCGCTAATGCACTACTACTATCTCCCTGCGGTCTTTCGTGCGCTTTGGGTGCTGGCTCTATTGATGCTACTCGTTCGGTCGTCTCAGTGCTTCGCGCAAGCGGGGATCGCGTGTTCGGCGGAGCCATGCGAGCAAAGCGGGCCGACTTAGGCAGACCTTGCTAAATGGCTGTATAATTCTTTACGTACGGTGCCGCAATTCTTGCCGGCGCCTATGTTTTGAGGCAAAGCGTCGCCGAGACGGTCGGGGCCTGGGTCCGGCCGGTCGAGGTTATCGAGTCGGATCGGGCTTTCCTTTACGAGGTGCGCTACCTGCGGTTCGTCGAGGCGCTCCGGACACGGGGGTACTGGGGGTAGGCGAAGGGCTGTGGAGAGGAGGGACGGTTGTGGGGAACTTTTTATCGGAACAGGCTGATGCTTACTGGGTGGTCCCATCGGAAGAGCTTGTCCGGCTCGCCCGTCGCAACAAGACCGGACGAAACGAGGGACGGTACACCATCAACTTCTGCAACGTCAGGGCGGATGGTGCGGTGACACCCCGTCCGAAGTTTGACCAGTACAAAAACAACTTTACCCTACTGGAGTCAACTACCCCACGGCTAAAGCCGGGGGCTTGCCCTCGCCCGGCAAGCCGGGCAGGGCTTCGG
>PSLB01000118.1:0-7875 GCA_040289385.1 Armatimonadota bacterium | reverse complement strand
ACCCGAGAGGAGTCAAGGCGGCGCTCCTCCCCAGGCCTAAAGGCCGGGGTCTCCGCGCCGCAGTACACGGATGAATCTCGAGCATACGCTGGCGTATGTCCGTGATGTCGAGAGGTGGGGGGAGTATATCAGCAATCAGCTCATGTTGTTGCTCAATCTTGGCGAACAGCGGTCCTTGAACCTTTACGGTATTCAGGGTGTTCCAGGCGACCAGCACGAACACCACAAACAGCGCCAAGCTTCCATAGAGCCAGTAGCTCACCTTTTGGAGTCGGTTGGTTTGTTGCGACATCGCTATGGTGCCTCCTATGGGGAATATCATGGGCAGGGGGTGTTTTTTTTTGAGAGGGGCAGACCTGTGTGCCTGCCCCTACAAGAGGTTCGTCTCCGGAAAGGGGATAAGGTAAACTATACTGCCTATGAAGCGCGTCGAGGCGATTATCCGCCCAGTACGATTTGAGGCGGTCAAGGAAGCCCTGAACGATATCGGGGTCTACGGCATGACCGTGACCGATGTGCGCGGGTTCGGGCGCCAGCAAGGGCATACCGAGAAATATCGCGGCAGTACCTACACAGTGAACCTGCTCCCCAAAATCAAGATCGAGGTTGTCGTGCCCGAGGCTCAGGTCGAAGAGGTGGTTGCAGCGATCTTAGAGTCGGCACACACGGGCGAGATTGGTGACGGCAAAATCTTCATCGCCGAGGTGGAGGAGGCGGTGCGCATCCGCACGGGTGAGCGGGGCGAATCGGCACTCTAACGGAGGGCACAATGCCGACCTTTCGGTATGTGGCGCAGACGCAAGATGGGCGCGAGGTGCGCGGCACCGTGCAAGCTCTGTCGCGCCTGGAGGCGTCCGACACCCTCCGCAAAGAGGGCTACTGGCTTCTGGAACTCTACGCAGAACCTGAGCCCACAACCCCTCTGCACGCCACCCACCAGAAGGTCTGGCAACCCCTATTCGGTGGGATTCCGCTCAAGGCGCAAGCCCTGTTTTTCCGTCAGCTGGCAACGATGCTTTCCGCAGGCGTGCCGCTCTACCAGGCGTTAGACACGCTGGGCAACCAGCGCGTTCATCCACGCCTCCGACGCACCATTCTGGAGATCAAAAACGCTGTTCTGGCGGGGGAGCGCATCTCCGAGGCGTTCGACCGCTATCCCGCCCTCTTCTCGCCCATCGTGCGAGCCCTCATACGCGTGGGGGAGACCGCTGGGGTACTGGAGCGCACCTTGCGCCAGATCGCCGACTATCTGGAAAACGAGTTGGAACTCCGCAGGTTGCTCAGTCGCGTGACCTTCTACCCCAAGTTAGTGCTCTTCTTAGCAATCCTGATCCCTGGAATCGTGCCCGCGCTCATCACCATAGTGGGGGGGCAAGGCGGTCAGCCAGTAGGGCATGTTCTCACCGAGATTATTTTGCGGTATCTCAAGATTCTGGGGGTGGTGTTTGCGGTTTGGGCGGTCTATCGGCTGGCGATGCAGAGCCACACCTTACGGGTGGCATGGGGCGTTTTTCTGGTCTCTCTGCCGTGGATTGGGTTCACTTATAAGCAGTTAGCCTTAGCGCGGTTTGCCCGTGCCCTCAGTGCGCTCTATGGGGCGGGTATCCCGCTCTCCCAAGCCATTCGCTATGCTGCGGATGCCTGCGGAAACGACTATCTCACCGAGCGCTTGAAGCCGACCGCCTCGAAGTTGGAGGCGGGGCGCGGAATCGCCGAAAGCCTCCGCGAAGCGCGCGTGTTGCCCGATATGGTGATGGACATGGTCGCCACCGGCGAGAACACAGGCGAAATCGGCTTTATGATGGACAAGGTCGCCGAATACTACGAGGAAGAGGGCAAACTGCGTTCGCATCAGGCAGGGTATGTGTTCGGCGTTCTGGTCTTTCTGGGCGTCGCAATCTATGTGGCGGTCATCGTGATCCAGTTCTATGTTGGCTACTTCTCGGCGCTGCTGGGAGGGGCGAATGCACCGTGAAGAACCATTATGAGACGCTGGGCTTGCCGTTTGGCGCCAGCGCAGAACAGATTCGCAAGCGTTATCGGGAGCTGGTACGCCGATACCACCCCGATGTGAACCCGTCGCCAGAAGCGAAAGAACAGTTTCTGCGCATTCAGGAAGCCTATCAGGTGCTATCGGATCCCGAGCGTCGGCGCCACTACGATGCACTGCTCCGGATGCGCCTTCAGGCGGGAGGGTCGGGTTCTCGGGGGCACGCCGCCGCTCCCAAATCGCCTTCTGCAAGCACAGCACACCCCACCGAATCGATGGTCAAACTGGATGAGGCACGGCGCGCCATCCTTCAGGCGGAGCAAGCCTTCCTACAAGGGCGTCTGCGCGACGCACTCTACTGGGCACGCCAAGCTACACGGCTCCAACCACGCGTCCCCAAAGGCTACGAGATTATGGGCGATGTCTATCGCGTCCAAGGACACGACGACGCCGCCCTCAACGCCTATACCTATGCCCTGCAGTTAGACCCTCACAACCCCGATCTCCAACAGAAGTTCGAGCGAGTCGTCCAGCGCACTCAGACCCGCCCTGCCCCTGCCGTTCGTGCCAGTGCGCTCCCTATGCTGAGACTGCCTACGGAATGGCGTCTGTACGCGGCGCAGTCTCTCGGCTGGGGTGCCGTGCTGTTCCTGCTGGGCATGGCGTGGGGCGTGCCTGGCAGACCGTTGGAGGGGCTGAGTGAATGGCTATTGTCGGGCTGGAGCGTCAATCTGATGGTCTATCTGGTGATGGCAGGCTTCCTGGTCGGCTTTCTGATGCGAGTGAGCCAATGGATTGGTACCTTGCGGGATGCGCTGCCGTGGCACCGGCAAGGGGGGCGACTCTCGGCAGGCAGTGTGCTGGTGGGGCTGGGCATTCTGTGCTTTCCGCTAACCCTTCTGCTCTACACTCTGCTGGCACTCACTCAGGGCGGCTTCAGCCCCTCTGCGACGCGCACCTTGAGCGCAGTGGGGCTCCTCACGGTGCTGTTCGCTTGGCTCTACCCCTATGACACGCTGGGCACGCTCATCGCAGGCGGCAATCTGGTGTTTGGAGGCATGCTCAGCGGCTGGCATTTGGGCGACCAGCTCAGCGCAAGCCCGTGAACGCGCGAATATGCTATCATGATAGCGCAATGACCACCTACCGATTGACCGATTTGGCAGAACGAGTTCAGGGCGTGATTAAGGGCGACCCCGAACGAACGATTTCTGGGGTGGGGGGAGTGGACGATGTGCCTTCTGGCGGGCTGACCTTTGCCGAGGATGAGCGCCACCTGCACCGAGCCTTAGAGTCGCCCGCAGGCGCAATCCTGACCCGCCCACACCTGGCGAGCGCACTCGATAGCCCGAAATCCCTGCTATTGCATCCGAACCCGCGCTGGGCATGGGCGCAAATTTTAGCGCTCTACGATCCCACAGTGCATCCCCCTGTGGGCATTCCTCCCAGCGTGGTGATGGGCGACGCGTGCGAATGGGGCGATGAGGTGGCGATTGCTCCCTATGTGGTGCTGGGCAATCGGGTACGGCTGGGGAATCGGGTCAAAATCTACCCCTTCTGCTACATCGGCGATGAGGTACAAATCGGGGACGATTGCATCCTCTATCCGCATGTGACGGTGATGGCGCGTACGGTGCTGGGACAGCGCGTGATTCTGCACCCAGGAACCGTGCTCGGCGCCGATGGCTACAGCTACTTCCAGCACGACGGAGCCCACCAGAAGGTTCCCCAAATCGGTCGCGTGGTGATCGAAGATGATGTGGAGATCGGCGCCAACACAACTATAGACCGCGCCACCACAGGCGAAACGCGAATCGGGAAAGGCACCAAAATCGATAACCTCGTGCAGATTGGACATAATGTACGCGTTGGTGACCACTGCCTGCTGGTGTCCCAAGTCGGGATTGCCGGCAGTACCACGCTGGGGCATCATGTGGTGCTGGCAGGGCAGGTCGGTGTGAAAGACCATGTATCGATTGGTGACAATGTGGTGGTCGGGGCGCAAGGGGGGGTCTCCAAGAGTCTGCCTCCAGGCGGGGTCTACTGGGGCACGCCTGCGGTCCCGCATCGAGAGTGGCTTCAGATTTTGGCACACCTCTACCGCCTGCCCGAACTGGTTCAACGCATCGAAGCGCTCGAACGCGCCACCAAGAAACAGGATCGAGGATAAGACTCCTTGACACAACGCAAATTTAGAGAAAGTGGGGTATCATTATGGTATGAGCAGGTATCTCCCGTGGTCACTAACCCGTACCTTGGAGGGGAGTAGGGGCCATGTGGCGCGGCCCGCGGTCGTGTCACTCCCCCCGGGGTGGAACGGCGTCGCCGAACCGAAGCACAGGGAGAAAGTCCTGCGTGCATCCTGAATAAGGGTGCCCCTCAATTGATTGAGGGGAGGACGTCATGGTATAATCCTAACCACACTGACGCAAGGAGGGTTGTTTATGATGCACAAGGGAATGCTGTGGATGAGTGCGTTGGTGCTGGCGGCAACTCTGGCAATCGCCGCACCGATCCGCGCACAAGAAAATAGTACGCAAGGCTACACCTTCTCCGTTGGGATTTTGCGCCCCACCAAGTCGAGCGTGCGCGCCAAAACTGAGGACATCTGGTTGTCTGCGAACCTTGGTTATACCTTTCGGACCAGCGAACCCACCGACACAGGCTACTACTATCAGCTGGGCGTCTCCGTGGGCTACTACGGCTCGAACTCGAAGAAGAACATTTATAACATCCCCGTCCTGTTCACCTATACAGGGCACCTCAACGAGCAGTTCTTCTACCGCGCAGGCGCCGGAATCGGGTTTGCCAAGCAGTACCGCAACCTCGAACAACCGAGTAAAGGCACCAAGAACACCACTGGGTTCGCCTACTCCATCGAGTTGGGCTATAACTTCAACACAGGAACCACGCCTGTTGCGCTCACCGTCGGCTTTGCAGGGGTCAGCGGAACCGATGACCAGCATACCGGTCTGACCGCGATGCTTAGCTTCCGCTTCTGAAATCCCAAACCGCACCAAAGCCCAAAAATCCCCCTCTTCACTTGAATTGAAGAGGGGGATTCGTTTTGAAGGAAGGAAGGTACTCTCCACTTGATATAGACTCAAAAGTCTCCTGAATGCGGACACCTTCGCCCCGTAAACCATGCGGAGTTCGGTCGTTGCGGAGAGAAGAGGTATAATATTACCATGAGCAATATGCGGAGTATACTAACCAAAATCCGGCTCTTGACAGGGCTCATCATTCTGAGTGGTTCCGTCGCTGTTCCTCACACGAGCGAGCGCACTCCTCCCCCTATCCATTCCGTGCGTGCCCTCAAGCAGTGGATCCAGCGCGAAAAGACCCATAGGCAACAGACCGCTCGTACCCTCACCCATCAAAAAAAGACGCTCCCTGAAGCGTACCGCCACAAGCTGGAGGAAGGCCCCGAGTATCTTGAGGCGTTGCTACACTACCTGCAGATTCGCGCCTATCCGTACGACTCGGTCGATTGGGAAGCCTATCTGCGAGCAGTGGCGCATCGCGAGCAGATGATGAACGCCTTTATGCCGGTGTCGGGACCCCGCTGGGAGTTCGTGGGACCGCGCCAATTCACCCCCCCGTATCGCACCTATTTCGGCACACAACCCGTTAGTGGACGCGTGAACGCCGTTGCCTACGATCCTATCAACGAAGGGGTCTACTATATCGGTGCCCCCCAAGGAGGTATCTGGAAAAGCACCGACTTCGGCGCTACTTGGCAACCGCTGGGTGATAGCTGGCAGTTCCTGCAGGTCGCTTGTATCGCCATTCACCCAACGAATTCCGATATCCTCTATGTGGGTACGGGCGACTTTCAGGGCTGGATGCGCCCCTTCTCGATGGGAATCATGAAATCCACCGATGGTGGGCAGACCTGGACGAGCCTCGCAGCCCAACAGTTCGGCTACGAGTGTGTTTCCGATATCCTCATCGACCCCGAAAACCCCAACATAATAATCGCCTGTACAGGCTGGGGACCGTATCAGCGCGTTGCAGGCGACATCTGGCGCAGTACCGATGAGGGGCAAACATGGACGCGCGTCAATCCTGTAAGCGCTATCTGGAGCGACATGGCGGTCAGCGCCCGCAACGCCACTACTGGCGTGCGGTATTACTATGCTGTGGGGCATGGGAGCCCCGGACGGCTCTTGCGCTCTACCAATCGAGGACAAACTTGGAGCGTGCTCACGCCGCCTTTTTCCACAGGGACGCAATCTTCTCTGCGTGTCGCCACCTCGCCGACCGCCCCCGAACGCGTCTACCTTATGTCGGGCGGCCACGCTCAGGTATGGGTCAGCAACGATGCAGGCAACAGCTGGACCCCGCTCAACCCCACCGTCGATGGGGGGTTCTCTCAGGCTTGGTACGATGCTCACCTGCATGTGGCGCGTGATAATCAGAATCGCGATGTGCTCTATCTGGGATTGGTGGATTTGGTTCAGTGCACAGGTGTAGGCACATGGCGGAGCATCGGCTTGGGCTTTACCGAGAACGCAGTTCTGCATGTAGACCAGCATAGTTTCGCCATCAACCCACGCAACCCGAACGAAGCCCTCGTAGGCAACGACGGAGGCGTCTACCGAATGATCTACAACCCCAACACAGGGGTTGTGAACTTCACTTCGCTCAATGCGAATCTCGGCATTACTCAGTTCTACGCGGGTGCGTTTTACCCGAACAACCCTGCTGTAGTGTTGGGAGGTGCGCAAGACAACGCGACAGCGTCTGCAAACGGCAACTTCAACAGCTGGCGCGGGGTCGTCGGAGGCGATGGGGGCTTTTGCGCCATCCATTCAACGAACCCTAACATCCAGTATGCCACATGGCAGTATCTGGGCGTGATGCGCACGACCAACAGCTGGTCTTCTGCCACCAACATCTCACCGAACTACGGGAACGACTCGGTTGCTTTTATCGCCCCGATTACCATCCACCCTGCCAACCCCAACCTTTTGCTGGCAGGCACCAACTACCTTTATCGCTGGGATGCCACAACTCAAACTTGGAGCGCACGATTGGGGGGACAAGTCCTTACAGGAGGCTTCTTGCTCACGATTGCAGGCGCTCCTACCGACCCCAATATCATCTACACTGGGGGCAGCGACGGGCAACTCTGGATGACGACCGACGGCGGCAATAGGTGGCGTGCCATCCATACGGGAAGCCCTTCGCTCCCGAACCGCGCCATCACCGAAATTGCCGTGCATCCCACCAACCCCTATAAAATCTATGTGGTGCTGGGCGGAACAGGCACGCCCCATGTCTACCGCTGCGACAACACCCTGTCGAACCCTGTGCAGTGGGTCGATATCAGCGGTTCAGGAGCCACCGCCCTACCCGACATCCACTGCAACTCTATCGCAGTAGACCCCCAAGCCCCCGACACAGTGCTTTATCTCGGCACCGACATCGGGGTCTTCTTCACCTTGGATGGGGGCGCCACCTGGCGCAACGCAACCCAACCCTACGGCTTGCCGAATGTGCAGGTCAACACCGTGCGTGTTCTCCCGAACATCAACTTTCTGATGGTCGCCACTTATGGGCGTGGCATGTGGCGCATCACACTCCCGCTGGTGCCTACAGGCGATGCGAACGGCGACGGCTGTGTAGACGACTCGGATGTGATCATCGTGCTGTCTGCCTTCGGTACGGTAGGCTCCCATCCCGCCGATCTGACACGCGATGGAATCGTGGACGACAGCGATCTGCTGACTGTGCTGTTCCACTTCGGCTCTGGGTGTTAAATCCACGCTTCACGGAGCCTGTGGGAAACTTTTTATAGCCCCGGCGCGAGAAAACCCCGGAAATTCATTCCGGGGATGAGAGCGCCGGACTTCTGGCCAAAAGCGTGAGCATGGTGTAAG
>PSLB01000117.1:0-7965 GCA_040289385.1 Armatimonadota bacterium | reverse complement strand
GGGGCCGTTGTCAACCGGCCTATCGTGCCGGCCCGCGCAAGCGGGTTAGGTGCAATCCCCTAGCTTTAGCTATGGGGTAGTTGACCGCATACGGGGGGTGGCCCTCATGAGATTTCTCGAAAACCCTCCCCCTTGACAAACGGGGCGATGGCATGCTATAATACTGGAAGCCACAAGATGTAGGGGCTACTTGGTTTGGATCCCCAAATATGTGGCAACGAAGGTGAGACCATGCGATGCCCGTATTGCGGGAAAGATGAGGACCATGTAGTGGATTCTCGCCCTTCGCAGGAGGGTCGGGTGATCCGCCGTCGGCGTGAGTGCCTGGTCTGCGGACGGCGATACACCACCTTCGAGCGGTACGAAGAGCGCCCCCTAATGGTCGTCAAAAAAGATGGGCGTCGCGAACCGTTCGATCGCGCGAAGATTCTGCGGGGGATGCTTATCGCCTGCAGAAAGCGCCCCGTCAGCGTGGACCGACTGGAGCAGGCGGTGGACGAGATCGAGCATGAAATCCAAAACCGCATGGAGTCCGAAATCAGTAGTACCGAAATCGGACGAATGGTGATGGAGAAACTGCTGGCTATCGACCCTGTTGCGTATGTGCGCTTTGCTTCGGTCTACGAGGAGTTCAACGACCCGCAGCAGTTCAATCGTTTGGTGCAGATGCTCACGCGCGTGCAAAAGCGCGTCCCCCCTTCGCATCCCTAATCTTGTTATTGACTTCACAGGAGGAGGTTCTTATCATGTTCAATCCCGAAGAAGGTCTGCTGGAAATTTTGGAGACGACGAACGGCTCGGCCGTAGCGCGTTCTGCAGAGACTGGTCCGGAAACGGACGGTACGATCCGACTCTATGGTTTTGTTCCTCGCGAGAAGTTTGACCATATCAACCGTGGCAAAGGCTTGCGTGTCAAGCGGTACTTCACTCAAGCAGGCGTCGACCCCTTTGACCAGATCGAGTGGGAGAAACGCACAGCGATTATCACAGGCGAACGCGGTGAAGTTGTGTTCGAGCAATCGGATGTGGAGGTTCCCCGCTTTTGGTCGCAGTTAGCGACGAATGTGGTGGTCTCGAAATACTTTCGTGGGCAGGTGGGCACTCCTGAACGCGAGACGAGCGTGCGTCAGGTGATTGGGCGTGTCGTCGAGACGCTCACCCAGTGGGGGCGCGATATGCACTACTTTGCCAGTGAAGAAGACGCCGAGGCGTTTCGCGACGAGCTCAAATACCTCTTAGTTCACCAATATGCAGCGTTCAACAGCCCTGTCTGGTTTAATGTGGGTATCGAACCCCGCCCGCAATGCTCGGCATGCTTTATTGTCTCGGTCGAGGACACGATGGAATCGATTTTAGACCTTGCCAAGACCGAAGGCATGATCTTCAAGTACGGCTCGGGTTCGGGTTCGAACCTCTCTCGGATTCGCGGTTCTCAAGAGTATCTTTCTGGGGGCGGGCGCGCTTCGGGACCGGTTTCGTTCATGCGGGGCTTCGATGCCTTCGCTGGGGTCATTAAGAGCGGTGGCAAAACGCGTCGCGCGGCCAAGATGGTCGTGCTCAACATCGACCACCCCGATATCGTGGACTTCATCGAGTGCAAAGCCAAAGAGGAGCAGAAGGCATGGGCGTTGATCGAGCAAGGCTACGACCCTGGCTTTAATGTGCCGGGGGGCGCGTACGATTCGGTCTTCTTCCAGAACGCGAACCATAGTGTTCGGGTAACGGACGAGTTCATGCGCGCCGTGGTGGAGGATCGGGAGTGGGTAACCACTGCGCGGACCACTGGCGCCGTGATAGGGCGCTATCGGGCACGCGATCTGTTCCGTAAAATCGCAGAAGCTGCCTGGATCTGCGGTGACCCTGGTTTACAGTTCCACGATACGACCAATCGGTGGCACACGGTCAAAAACAGTGGTCCGATAGAGGCGAGCAATCCGTGTAGTGAGTTCGTTTTTCTGAACGATACCTCGTGCAACTTAGCGAGCCTCAACTTGATGAAGTGTCGCCTACCCGATGGGCAATTCGATGTGGAGGCTTACCGAGCCGCCGTGCGCACTCTTATCACGGCGCAGGAGATTATTGTCGATAACTCCGCCTATCCGACCGAGCGCATTGCAGACAACAGTCATAATTTCCGTCCCTTAGGATTGGGCTATGCGAATCTTGGCGCCCTTTTGATGTCGCTCGGACTGCCTTATGACAGCGATGCTGGGCGCGCCTATGCCGCTGTTTTGACGGCGATCATGCACGGGGAAGCCTATCGGCAGTCGGCAATTATTGCGCGCGATTGCGGCGCGCCGTTTCCGGGCTATGCGCTCAACCGTGAGCCGATGCTCGAAGTGATGCGCATGCACGCCGACGCTCTCAACCGCATCGAGCCTGATTATGTACCTGAATCGTTGATACAATCGGCGCGCACCGTGTGGGAAGAGACCCTCAAACTCGGCGAGAAGTACGGCTATCGCAACGCCCAAGTTACCGTCCTCGCACCGACTGGCACCATCTCGTTTATGATGGACTGCGACACCACAGGCATTGAGCCCGACATTGCTCTGGTCAAATACAAAACGCTGGTCGGCGGGGGGCTACTCAAGATTGTGAACACCACCGTTCCGCTGGCGCTCCAGAGGCTGGGCTACTCTGCTGAAGAGATCGAAGCGATTACACGCTACATCGACGAGCATGGCACCATCGAAGGGGCGCCCTACCTGAAGGAGGCGCATCTCCCCGTTTTTGACTGCGCCTTTCGTCCCGCGAAGGGCAAGCGGAGCCTACCACCTATGGCACATGTCAAGATGATGGCAGCGGTTCAGCCCTTCCTATCGGGCGCCATCTCTAAGACGGTGAATATGCCCAGCGATGCGACCCCAGAAGACATCGAGCAGATCTATATGCAGGCTTGGGAGTTGGGGCTGAAGGCGATTGCCATCTATCGAGATGGGAGCAAACGCACCCAGCCGCTTTCGACGAAAAAGCCCGAAGAGGAGTCGAAGCCAGCCCAAGTGATTGGGGCAACCGCCGAACGCCCCGTGCGACGCCACCTGCCCGATGAACGACAGAGTATTACGCACAAGTTCAGCATCGCGGGGCACGAGGGCTACATCACCGTCGGCATGTACGAAGATGGTTCGCCAGGCGAAATCTTCGTGACAATGGCAAAGGAAGGCTCAGTCATTTCGGGCTTGATGGATGCCTTTGCTACTGCTATTTCAATGGCCCTGCAATACGGGGTTCCGTTAGAAAAGTTGGTGGAGAAGTTCTCTTACACACGTTTCCAGCCCAGTGGGTTCACGAACAACCCCCAGATCCCCGTGGCGACCTCGATCGTGGACTACATCTTCCGTTGGTTGGCGCTCAAGTTCCTGAACCATCGTCCACCGGAGGTACAACCGCTGGATGAAGCCAGCCTTACTGCTCAGGCGAGCGGGGCACAGCCCGAGCTTGTCGGGGTGCAGGGTGCCAAAGCGGAACCGACGCTCTCTTCCGCAGGGCAGGGGACGAAGACCATGGACTGGTCGAAAATCGTGAAGCTCCAGCAGGATGCGCCCCCCTGCCCGAATTGTGGGATGATTATGGTGCGTTCTGGAGCGTGCCATCAGTGCCTCAACTGCGGCACCTCGTTCGGCTGTGGATAGGCTTCCTGTCCAGACCCTTATATTGTTCTGGGAGCAGTGCCCTCACTGCTCCCGTTTTTTTGTGGTGTTGCTTATCGGCAACGCTTCTGAAAGCTTCGAGTAGACCCGATACAAGCCTCTCCATGAGGTAGCCAAGAATTCTCTGCTACCGTCTGATTTTGTGGGTCCCAGCGCGCCAGCAGGATTTTTTGTTGACCCGCGGCTACGCTCTCCCCGACGACTATTTGTGCAACATTATGACCATCGTCCTGATGGAGGGTACAGGCCAGATAGAGATGGAATAGCGTGTCCCCTCGCGCCCCTCCAGATCGTTCGCCCACCGACTGGTGGAGTAGACGCCTCCTTTTTCCGCGACCTGGGCTTCCGAAACACCCTCGTCCTCGTAGAAGAGCATCATGAGAAGTATACCTTATCGGGTACAATACCGGGCATGCAAAGGCGGGCGGTCGTTATGGGCACGGCAGACCAGTGGGTTCAATGTGCCAAGTGTAAAAAGATTCTCTTCAAGCCCGATTTCGAGCAGGCGATGCGGGTCTGCCCGGCATGTGGGCATCATCATCGCCTGCGCGCCCGAGAACGAATCGCGCTGACCGTCGACCCAGAAAGCTTTAACGAGACCGATTCGGATCTGCGCCCTGCAGACCCCCTCGGCTTCCCAGACTACGCAGAGAAGCTTGCCAAAGGGATCCAATCCACGGGTGAGAACGAAGCCCTCATCACAGGGACAGCACGGATAGAGGGGCGCCAAGTGATTATTGGGGTGATGGACTTTGCGTTTATGGGAGGGAGCATGAGTTCGGTGGTGGGCGAGAAGGTGGTTCGCTGTTTTGAACGGGGTGTTGAGCAGAGCCTGTCGGTGGTTCTTTTCTGCGCGTCGGGTGGAGCACGCATGCAGGAGGGGCTGGTGTCGCTGATGCAGATGGCGAAGACGACCGCAGGGGTTGCCCGCTTTCGGCAGACAGACCAGCCGTATATTGCCGTCTTCACCGATCCGACGATGGCAGGCGTGTTAGCCAGTTTTGCTTCGCTTGCGGATGTGATCTTGGCGGAGCCGGGCGCCTTGGTGGGTTTTGCTGGTCAGCGGGTAGCCGCTCAGGCATCGGTGGGGAAGCCTCCAGCAAACTTCCAGACCGCTGAGTTCCAACTGGAGCATGGGATGATCGATATGATCGTGTCGCGCCAGCAGATGCGGGCGACGCTTGCGTATTTGCTGGATATTTTTGTTGGAGGTGGGCACGAATGACTATCTTCGATTTTGAGAAGCCGATCAACGAGCTGGAGAGTGCTATTCAAGAGCTGCGCCAGCTGGTAGCGGAGAAGGGCATCGACCGCACGCGCGAGATTGCGGAATTGGAAGCTCAGCGCGAGCGGCTCCTGCGCCAGATCTTTGCCCATCTACGCCCATGGGATAAGGTTCTGCTGGCACGCCATCCCAAGCGCCCCTATGCGCTGGATTACATCCGCTTGATGTGCGAAAGTTTTGTGGAACTGCACGGCGATCGGCTCGGTTTCGACGATCCCGCAATCGTTACAGGTGTCGGCAAGCTGGGTTCCTACCGTTTGGTCATCGTGGGTCAGCAGAAAGGGCGCGATCTCAAGGAGCGCCAACGCCGTAACTTCGGAATGGCAAAGCCAGAGGGCTACCGCAAGGCAATACGGATGTTCCGACTTGCCGAAAAGTTTCGTCTGCCAATTCTGACGCTAGTGGACACCCCCGCTGCCGATCCGGGAGTGGAGTCAGAGGCGCGGGGAATCAGTGAGGCGATTGCCCACTCGATGCAGACCCTCTTCGAACTGACCGTGCCGACCGTCTCTGTGGTTTTGGGCGAGGGCGGGAGCGGGGGCGCTATTGCGCTGGCGGCGACCAATCGCGTCTTGATGCTGGAGCACGCAATCTACTCGGTCATTCCGCCAGAAGGGTGTGCCGCAATCCTCTGGCGGGATCCGAACCGTGCCCCCGAGGCGGCGAATGCGCTGAATCTCACTGCCGAAGCGGCGCTCCAACTGGGCTTGATCGATCTGATTATTCCAGAGCCGTTAGGGGCAGCGCATCGCGATCCTCAAACCACTGCTTTGACCGTGCGCTCGGCGGTGCTTCAGCAGTTCGATGCACTGAGCCAGATGGCCCCCGAAACCCTGCGGGAACACCGATACCAGCGGTTTCGGCAGATGGGCGTGTTCCAAAGTGCGCCTTCCTAACGACGCATGCCCAGACGGTTCAGCGCCAAGCGCATCAGGGTCGTCTCGTCGGCAGAGGGGTTCTCTTGAAGGAGTTGCGTCAAGTTGTTTAGCGCCTCGCGTCGTGTGTAGCCTAACTGTACCAGCCCTTCCGCCAGCGCATCGAGGTCGATCTGCCCCGTGCGTGCGGCAGCCTCAAGCCGTTCGATTTGTCGCTCGAAAGCAAATTCGGCAACCTTGTCGGCTAACTCCAGCACCAGCCGATCGGCTAACTTCGCCCCGACGCCAGGAAGCGAGCGCAAATAGCGTGTGTCCTTACGCGCCAGCGCACGCGCCAAGACCTGCGGCTCCGACGCACTCAGCAAGTTCATCGCCATGCGGGGGCCGACCCCGCTCACCCGCAAGAGTAGGTCAAACAGCCGACGCTGACCCAAGTCGGTGAAGCCGAACAGCATCAAACCCTCGTTGTCATCGTACAGCGTGCGAATGTGTAAAGTGACCAGCTCGCCTAACGCGGGCAAGGCAGCGCGCCGACTCTGAGGAATATGCACCTCGTAGCCGACCCCGTTCGCCTCGATCACAACATGGTCGCCCTCCATCCCAACCAGAACGCCTGTCAACCGAGCAATCATCGCTTTCAATTGTACCGTAAGGGCTTGTAGGGTATCCTTTGGGTATGCACCGATTCGCGTTCGTGATTCATCCGATAGATGTTAAGCGCGACGCGGCGCGCAAGTATCCGATTGCGCGCTATCTGCCTGAATCGTGGGTGGAATCGCTTTTGAAGCGTAAGGAACCGATGGTGGTCTCACAAATCAAGGGAGTGCGCTCCATCACGGGAGCGGAAACAGAAGGCTGGTTTATCGGCTGTCCACTCTCGCCCCGCATGATGCTTTCGCTACCGTTGGACTTTGTGTATCAGAAGGTTATCCGATGCGGTCAGATTGCGCAGGAGCTGGGTGCAGAACTGATAGGGCTGGGTGCGTTCACCTCTGTGGTCGGAGACGGAGGTATGACAATCGCCAAGAATCTGGACATTGCGGTGACCTCAGGCAACAGTTATACGGTTGCTACGGCGATAGAGGCGGCGATTGAGGGCGCGCACCAAATGGGGATTGAGCTCGCGCAGGCGACTGTGGCGGTAGTGGGGGCGACAGGTTCGATAGGTCGAACCTGTGCTGAGGCGTTAGCGTCGATAGCACAGCGGGTTCTCCTGTTGGGGCGCGATGCCAGCAAGTTGGAGCCGATTGCAGAGCAATTACGCCCGCGTGCGCTGGGTACTGTGGGGGTCTCCACTGATCTGGCTCGCGATCTGCCCTCTGCCGATGTGGTCATTACCGTCACCAGTGCGGTTGACGCCGTTATCTACCCGAAGGACTTGAAGGTCGGGGCGGTAGTGGTGGATGTGGCGCGTCCGCGTGATGTATCGGTGCGGGTTGCTAAAGAGCGCAAGGATGTGCTGGTGATTGAAGGTGGGTTGGTAGCGGTACCTGGCAATGTGGATTTCGGGTTCGATTTCGGTTTCCCGCCGGGCACGGCATATGCTTGCATGTGCGAGACGATGATGCTGGCGTTGGAAGGGCGCATCGAGAACTTTACGCTGGGCAAAGAGGTGTCATTAGAGCAGGTGGAACAGACTCAGCAGATGGCACGCAAGCACGGGTTTCGTCTTGCGGGCTTTCGCAGTTTCGAGCGTGCCCTCACACCCCAAGAGATTGCGCGTATTCGCAACTGCGCACACCTAAAACGAGGGGGCAAGTCAGCAGAAATGACGGCAGCAGGAGAGCAAATTGGGTAGCCCCAGGGGGATTCGAACCCCCGTCCTCCTGGCTGAGAACCAGGCGTCCTAGACCACTAGACCATGGGGCCACCGACGGTATCTATTATACCCTACCCGCTCCTGCTCTGTCAAGGGGTGTCGAGGGGGTTCGAGAAATCTCTTGAAATGCCATCTCCCCCAAGCCCACCTCCAGAACGCGCCGCCGGGAGCCCCGGGATTGAGCCATGGGGAGGAGGCGCTTCTTTCGCCGCGAAGCGGGGTGGCGGCGCTTGCCCCCTTCCATCATCATGTGGTATAATGCGAAAGGGATGGAAATTCAGCGAACGGTTACGATCCTCATAGAAACCGATGCTGACTTGCTGGCGACGCTCG
>PSLB01000116.1:0-7996 GCA_040289385.1 Armatimonadota bacterium | reverse complement strand
CCTCCTGAACTCTTGCTTGTCAAGGTTCTGAGGAGATGATACCACACGAGAGTAGTCAAGGCGGCGCTCCTCCCCGGGCCTAAAGGCCGGGGTCTCCGCGCCGCAGTACACGGATGAAGCGTCTCGTAAGGGCACAAGGTCACAACAACCCAAACTCCCCTATAACGAGAGCCCCTCCTGACTAGCCTCCCTATCCAGTATAATTACTTCAGGGGTCTTATGAACACAGAGACGGTGCTGGGGCACTACCGCATCATTCGCGAGATTGCGCGCAGTAACGATGTGGTCTACGAGGCTCTCGATACGCGCATCAATCGTCGGGTGGCGATCAAGGAGCTGATTATGCCTACTGGTGCCACCGAGAGCGTGCGTCAGGATCGCATCGCCCGCTTCCAGCGCGAGGCGCGCGCCGCAGGCGCCCTCACGCACCCCAATATCGTCACCATTTTCGAAGCCGAAGAGCAAAACGGGCGCTACTTTATCGTAATGGAATATCTGGAGGGGGAAACCCTCCGCCAGCAATTGGATCGTGAAGGCGCGATCCCACCCGAAGAGGCATGCCGAATCACTTCGCAAATCTTGGACGCCCTGATTGAAGCCCACTCTAAAGGGGTCATCCATCGCGACATCAAACCCGAAAATATCCATCTCCTGCCAAACGGCATTGTCAAGCTGACCGATTTCGGAATCGCGCGGATGAAACACGAACCGAACATCACGATGGATGGGCAAATCTTCGGCACACCGAGCTATATGTCGCCCGAACAGGTTCAAGGCGGTGCCATCGACGAGCGTTCCGACCTCTTCTCCGTGGGCATCGTCCTGTACGAGATTGTGGCAGGCTTCAAGCCGTTTCAGGGCGATTCGGTGGTCAGCATCGCCTACAGCATCACCAACAGCGAACCGCCTGTGGTGCCGAATGTCCCGCCGGCTTTGGATTGGGTCATCCGCAAAGCCCTCCGTAAAGCACCAGGCGAACGGTTCCAAAGTGCACGCGAGATGCAGCAAGCCGTGCGAAATGCGCTCGAACAGCTCAAAGCCCCCCCAGTCATCGCCACACCGATGGGACCACCACCGACCTATCCCGCCACCACAACGGGAGGCTACCCCTCTGCGGGTACACCCTATGCCACAACGGGTGGCTATGCCCCCACAAGCCTTCCCTCCCCCCCTGGCGGGAGCCCCACCCGGACCGGCGCTCCCCATTCGATGCCCTCCCCGCCGCCCTACGCTCTCCCGCCCCCTGTACGCCCTACGATGTCGCCTACCACACGCCGATTCCTCTCCACGCTGCTGGCGGTTCTGCTGATTGGCGGCGCAGTCTTGGGCATCGTGGTGCTGGGAGTCTACGCAGGCGTGCGTGCCTATCAAGAATACGAACTGCAAAGAATCGACGAACGCATCGCCGAACGCGCCAAAGAAGCAGAAAAACTTTACAATCAAGGACGCTACATAGAGTCCGCCCAGATCTATGCCCAACTGGCGAGCAGTGCCCAGTCTAACAAGTGGAAGAGCCGATTCCTTCGCAACACTGCCACCGCACTCACGATGTACGGCAACCAATTCCTTCAGGCATGGCACTACGAAAAGGCGCTTCAGGTGTATGAGCAGGCTGTCCAATATGCACCTCTGCCTGAAGCCTATGCCGGAATCGCGGAAGCCCAGCGCCATCTGGGCAACCTGGAGGGCGCTATCAACGCATGGGCTGCTGCCGCTCAGCACAGTCGAGGGGCACAAGCTTCAGAGTATCAGCGCAAAGCTGCACGCGCCCAAATAGAACGCGGCGACCGTGCCTACCAAAACCGCGACATCGTTGGCGCTTTGCAAGCGTACCAAACCGCAGTGGAACTGGCACCAGGCACCCCCGAAGCGCGCGAAGCCCAGCAAAAGTTCGACCAAATCCTCAAAGAGATGGTCAAGCAATAAGCGCATGCTGAAACTGATGCCCCTTCTGTGGCATAATTATCCCCACTATGCCCGAACTGCGATGGAACCCGATTCTATGCGAGTGGGTGGTGATGGCGACCGAGCGCCGTCGTCGCCCGCACGATTTTAAAAAAAGCGACGAAGGCTCGGCACCGAGACCGGAGCGGATAGAGAACTGCCCCTTTTGCGTGGGCAACGAGTCGATGACCCCACCCGAGGTTGCGGCGTATCGCCAACCCGATAGTGCGCCCGACACCCCTGGCTGGTGGGTCCGAACGGTTCCGAACAAATTCCCTGCGCTTGCCCCTGAAGGCTCATTCCAGCCGCGCACCGTTGGAATCTACCAGCAGGCAGATGGGATCGGCACGCACGAGGTTATTATCGAAACCCCGCTCCACAACCAGACCCCTGCCACGATGCCTTTGGAACAGTGGAGCGAAGCCGTCCGAATGTACCAGAGCCGCTTGCGCACGCTGGCAGCGGACCCACGCTATGCCTGTCTCTTACTGTTCCGCAACGAAGGACGCACTGCAGGTGCCTCGCTGGAGCATCCTCACGCTCAGTTAGTTGCCCTTCCCTTCGTGCCCCCAGTGTGGGAAAGGCAGTTGGATGGAGCACACCGCTACCGTGCCGAACATGGACGCAACCTTTTTGAAGCCATTTTAGAGTATGAGCATCGCGAAGGTGTCCGACTGGTGCGAGCAACCTCGGAGTTTACAGCGTTCGTGCCCTACTTTGCGCGTGCGCCCTTCGAGGTCTGGATTATGCCGAACACCCAACAGGCACACTTTCAACAAGCACGCGACGCAGAGCGCGATGCCTTCGCTCAGGTGCTTCAGGAGGTTCTCCAGCGTATCGACACAGTTTTAGGGACACCCCCCTACAATTTTATGCTCTTCACTGCGCCTGTGCATGCGACCGCCGAGACGGAGTTCTGGTTGCACCTCCGAATTGTGCCGAGGCTCACTATCGACACAGGCTTCGAAATCGGCAGTGGAGCCGGTATCAACATCACGGCGCCTGAGGACTCGGCACGCTACCTGTGCGGGGAGACTTCCTAACGCTGAGGCGAAGAGGGTCTTACAGGCTCTGCTTGCCGAGCTGTGCCCTGAGCGTAATCGGAACCCCCTCGCGGATTACGACCATATCTACCTGCTGGTTGGGCTTTGCCATATAAAGCGCTCGCGTCAGGTCTGCAGCCGAACGGATGGGTTGCCCGTTGAAGCCGGATATGTAGTCGTTGACCTGAATCCCTGCTCGGCTGGCTGGGCTATTGGGCACCACATTCACCACGCGCACGCCTGCAGGGGTACTTCGGTAGTCCAGCCCAAGCCACGCGTACTCCACGAACCCACGTGTGCGCAGTTCATTCACGGCGCGCTGGGCAATCTCGCTGGGGACGGCAAACCCCGTCACGGCAACATTGGAGCGAAAGGGGATCCCTTCCACCGCTTCCAGTGCGCCGACCATCACGCCAATCACTTGCCCACGCGTGTCCAACAGCGGCGCCCCCGGCTCGCCAGCCCCCACCGTGCCGTTGAACTGTAGCAACAGCACCACCCGTCCCGTCGTCGGGCGCACCCCCACACGCTCTTTGCCCCCGATTGTGCCCACAGTGACACTCCCCTCCAGTCCACCCCGATTGCCAATCAGGATTGCTGTCGCCCCTACAGGCACACTTTCTGAACTTCCCCATCGCAGGCTGGTAAGATCGGCAGGCGTCTGCTCCAGCTTCAGCAATGCCAATCCCGTGATGTTGTCCACACCTTGCACCCGCGCAGGCAGAGGAGTACCGTTCCAAATATAGGCTCTCACAGAACGGACATTCTGAACCCCCTCTACCGAGCAAACAACCCAGCCTGCCGAATCGACCACGAAACCGCTACTGCGCACCGTGCGCCCACCCAGCGTAACGGTCTCTACCGTTACAACGGCAGGGCGCACCTGCGCCACAATCTGGCTTGTTTCCAAACCCGTCCGTTCTAACACCGAACCCGGTACGGTCTGAGACCAGCTGAGGGCGCAGACAATGACCGTCAACATCAAAGTCGATAATCTCTTAGAACGAACAGAGAATGGCATCGTGTATTCCCTCCTGATTCGATTCGGGCTGTGGGCTGCCTGCTTGATCATGAGTCGTGGACGGCTCACCATATTGGACAGGTAGATACTCCACCGGTTCCTTATCTAAGGGTTCAATCGGCTCGAGCGGAAGCATCGCTACCTCGGTATGGGGGGTACGCTCCATACCACGCGAGCGTCCCATGCTGCGTGTCCCTTCACTCCGGTAATACCGCATGACTGCAACCTCGCTATCACTCGGCGTGGTCAAAGCAGGCGGCTCCGACTTCGGGGGTGTTGCCCGCGCAATCCGCCGACTCGGCGATGTCGAAGGCACGCCGTCGCTATGGGGCGTAGAGAGGTTCAGCGTCATAGTCGTAGGTTCAGTATTCGGCTTGACTGTGTCAGCAGGTTTCGAACTGGGCACAGTGGGCTTATGGGCGATAGCAGGCAGTGGTTCGTTTCGGTTCGTTGAGTTTTGGAGGAGCCACCACCCCTCTATTATCAGGATAACGGATATCGCCAGCGACCAAGCAAGGTGCACGGTGCGGTTCGATTGAGGCGTTGGCTGAGGAAGGCGTGTGGCGATTGCTCTCCACGCGAGTCGGCTATTAGGCACAGGCTCCGAACGCACTTTGGAGACAAGGTTGCGGTATGCTTGCTCTTGCCTCCAGAGCTTGGCGCAAGTGGCGCACTGCTGAAGGTGCTCCCGCCACACTTGGGGGAGCTCCCACGCTTCGCTCTCAAGCCATTCAACAAACTGTCCACATAGTTTGTTCATTCGATCTCACCTAACTCACGCAAAAGCGGTTCTAACAAGGCTTTGAAGGCGCGACGGGCACGCATCACCCGCAGCTTGACCCCGCCTACACTGGTATGCAGAATCTCCGCTATTGTCTCATATTCCATCTCCTCCAGATCGCGCATGATGATTAGCTGACGATGGTGTTCCGGCAGGCGGTTGAGCGCAGTGTAGAACGCTTCGTGGAACGCATCCTGCTGGAAAACCTCTTCGGGTTCAGGCGGGTTGGGATGCGTCATCCAGGCGAGCTTGTGGGTAGCCTCCCTCTGTAGGAGTTCGGCGTGCCGTTTCTGGGTGCGGGCACGATCGGTGCAAAGGTTCAACGCGATACGCATCAGCCATGTGCTGAATTGGCATTGTTCACGAAAGGTGTGCAGGCGTTCGAAGGCTTTCAGAAACACATCCTGCACAATATCTTCGGCATCATCTACCGATTGCACCGAGCGGTAGACAAGCCGGAACACAGGCTGACGGTAGCGCAGGAAGAGCATCTCCAGAGCGTCCGTATCGCCTTCCTTAGCACGCGCCACTAACTGCTCGTCGGTGAGGGTCGGATTCGCCAGCCCGGATACGAAGTCGTCCATGGCTAAGGTTCCTGCCTGTTCCATTTCGTAAGGTCCGACGCATAGGTATCGGAATCGTTTCGGTGCAAACGGACATGGAGAACGCGAAGAGTCTGAGGCGTGAGCCGCGCACGATGGGCAACCGTATAGCCTGGTATCCAGAGAATCCCTGCTTCATCGCATAGCAACGGTAAGGTGCGCCGCTGAGCGATTGGGACTTTGCGATCCATAAAGATTCGGCTTACCTTCTTCGAGGGAGCCATTCCAAGCGGCTGGAATCGATCTCCTTGGCGCCAGTTGCGTACGGAGAGGCTCCCGTGCACAGCGTCGGCATCTATGAAGGCTTCCCAGCCGTCTTCTGTCTGCACCTTAGCGATGGCAAGCAGACGCTCCCTCTCGTCTGGCGCAAGGTCGAGCCGCTCCGCTTCGACCCACATCCCCACTTGGGGAAGAAGCGTGGGAGAGCCTAATTCCAAGGGGGACTCGTACTCCAGATCAAGAGGCGTTTCTACGGGTAGAATCTCTGCGTAGTGGGGATGGGTGAGCAGGCGATGGTGGGCGGTAATCTGCCAGGAGGTGGTGCGGCCGTCCAATAGGGCACGGCGGATCGACTCCAGCACCGCATAAGGCGGTAGAGACAGAGTGCCCACATGCGCCCGGAGCCACTCACGCAAAATCCGTCGTTGAACCGCAGGATGCTGTCGTCTTACCATCTCGGTCGGGAGCCGTGCTCCCTCCTGAAGACACCGTCCGAAATGTTGATGCAAGTAGTATCCCCACCAGCTTTCCTCATTTTCGAGGATGTCGGCAAGCCGTAGCAGGTGGCGCTCGTAGGTGGGTGCGAGCGTTTGTAAGAGAGGCCGGAGCTGGCTACGGATGCGATAGCGAAGCTGGTGCGGGTCTGTATTAGTGCTATCGAACACAGTGGGCAGTTGATGGGCCTGGCAGTAGGTGTGGGTCTCTTCGCGTGTGACATCGAGCAGGGGACGGATAATGCGTCCACGCCGATAAGGCATGCCGCACAGCCCGCGCGGTCCAGTCCCGCGTAGCAAATTAATTAGAATGGTCTCAATCTGGTCGGTGCGGGTGTGAGCCGTGGCGATAGCGACAGCACCGAGTGCCTCTGCCAGCCGCTCCAAGAAAGCATAGCGGGTGGTGCGCCCAGCCTCTTCAAAAGTCAGCCCCTCCCTCCGTGCCAACGCAGGTACATCCACACGCTCCCAGTGGAAGGGAACCCCGATTGCTTTGCAGACGGTCTGGCAGATCTCCACATCTTGATCGGCTTCAGGGCGCATTCCGTGGTGCAGATGCCCCGCGTGAACACGGATCATCAGCTCAGCTTGAAGCTGAGTGAGGATATGCAGGAGCGCGGTCGAGTCGGCGCCTCCCGAATAGCCCACGACCACAAGTCCGCCTTCAGGTGGGAGTAGGTTGCGCTCGGTGAGGGTCTGACGCACGCGCGCAATGGGGTCTGTGTTCACGCCATCACCTCCCACGGCTTTAGTAGGCGCGCCAGTAGTGTCGGATAAGATCCCGTGTCTTGCGAACGCCTTCGATAGGGTCACCCTCGCCGACATACTCGATAGAGAGGGCGCCTACATAACCTGCCAATCGCAAATGGCTGATGAGGCGTCCATATTCGAGGTGGCTCTCCTCTCCGCGGGGGTCGAAGCTACGGCTTTTCGCATGCACATGGATGGCATACGGCGCCAGTTGGCGACAGGTATCGTAAATACGCTCGCTGGGAGCATTCCCGAAGTCGAGGCATACCCCAACCCAGCGGGGATCCAACCCACGAATGAGGCTTAACAGGTTCTCAGCACGGTGAGCCACGCCATCACGGTTTTCCAACGCGATGCGGATCTGGCGTCGGTGTGCTTCGGGCAGAAGGCGTTGCAGAAACAGCCCAGAACGCTCCAGAAGGTAGGTGTCATCCTCGCGTTCGTGCCCTACCCCACCCAGATGGAAGCGCACCAAAGGCGCCCCTAACACAAGCCCTGCCTGAAGGCACTCCACGCATTCGTCGAGTCTTTTGCTCAGAGTCGCTTCGTCTTGAATACCAATCGGTTCCGAGACCATCAACGCCGTGATGGCAAGTCCGTAGCGCATAAACAGCTCACGCAGGGGCTCCAGCGTGCGCGGATGGAGGTTCGGCAGATGCCGAGTATGTAAGCTCACTCCCTGAATATCCAGCTCGCGCAGAGTGCTTAGCAGACCCTCCAAAGTGAGTTGCCCCCCCTCCAAAAGCCTATGGACGGAGGTCGTCTCACAGCTGAGTAGGGGATAGAGAGGCACCGGCTTCGGCTCGGCGCGCTCCATCAGTTCCCCAAGGCGCTCCAGACGCTCAAAAATTCCCCCGAAGCCTGAGTTCACCAATGAACGCACGCCCTCTCGCAAAAAGTCGCGCCGACTGGTAGGACGGTCGTTCCGAATCATTATGCAAAATTATACCATGTCGCAAGCAGACATGTGGATGGACCTTCTTAACCTGTCATGAACCCATGGCTAAAGCCAGGGGCTTGCAGCAAGGCCGGTTGGCCCGCCGCGTACGACCGCATACGGGCGGCCCTGCGGATATTCTCCGCAGCGATGGCATCGACCGGCCCAGCAAAGCCGCAGGACACACACTGGAACAACGCCTGCG
>PSLB01000115.1:0-8018 GCA_040289385.1 Armatimonadota bacterium | reverse complement strand
GCGGGCGGTGCCGGCTCAATACGCCAAGAGTTTTATCTGCTAGGCGATTCGCTGGCAGAACCTCCTGAACTCTTGCTTGTCAAGGTTCTGAGGAGATTTTATACCACACGAGAGTAGTCAAGGCGGCGCTCCTCCCCAGGCCTAAAGGCCGGGGCCTCCGCGCCGCAGTACACGGATGAACGGCTTGACTCTCAGGTGGCACGTGAATGGGAAATCGCACAAAACAAGTTCCCCAAGGCAGAGGAGATGCGCGTTTTGTTGCGCTATAACGCTGAGGAGCGTCATATCGAGATGGGATACGTCGTACTGGTCGGTGGCAAGGATACCACCCCTCACTCGTTTGGTCGCGGACGGTTCTCCCCACTTTTTACGGCTACAGACTATACTCCCCTGCTTGGAGAGCGTTCGCCGCTCCCGCTACCCCAGCATCCTGCTTTTAAGAAACAGCTGATAGAGTATCGCGAGCTTCTGCCCAACGAAGGCTGGTTCAGCTGGCTGGGCAACCTGCTCCTCCAGATGGCAGAAGTGTCGGGGATCCCACTGGTGGCAGAACTGTACCCGTTTCAAGGCCATCCGTTGTATGGCTGGGAAGGGGAGGCCCCCGCCCACCGATTTCGTGGACGGCTGTGCAGAATCTGCTATGGAGATGGGGCTACCGACTGATGTTTCCCGAAACCGAATGGGTGGTGGTTCAGAGTCAATTGCGCCAAGATGCACGCCGAGAAGAAATCCCCCAGTCGCGCTTGGCACGCTGGTTCTACAAGCCCAATAAACGGGGTCAACTCACTTTAGAAGATTGTACTGAGATGGCTCTACTCACAGCAACTCAAAGCAAGAAACTTTATGTTTACCTGCAGGGATATTCCGGTCTTGTCGGGCTTTTGGGGCAGTTTGGTGTCCCTTATTCCGATCCCGACCTGACCCATCTACACGGCGGGTTGGAGTGGGTGTGTGAGACCTTTTTCCGTTTTGAGGGTGATATGAGTTCTGACTTCTACAACGATACAGGGGGTTACCTTAAGCCCTCTGGTTTACGCTCCATCCTGAGGTTAATCGGCACCCTGACTCCTGCTCAGCGTCAACTGCTCCTGCGTGGGGGCGAACGGCGCTTTGCAACCCTAACCCCCAAACAGCAGGAGCTGTTTTTGCTCGCGTGGACCATTGCCGAAGGCAGGCTCCTGACAGTGGACGCCCTTTGGGAGCCAACGGCACTCCCAGCATTATTAGCAGATGCGACGCTACGGCTTGTGCCGTTGGAGAAGACGACGGGCAGCTATACCTACCCTCGCGAGTTGAAGTCGCAGTGGAAATCGTGGGCGGACTTCTGGCGTTGGTATCGGAACACCTCTGCCGAATCGCGCGAGAAATTGGCTATCTTTCAGGAGCATACGATACGCGTGTGGCAGTTCCACCTCTCTTGGCGTGGCGGGGAGCGGATCATCTATCTCGCCATCGATTCCCCCTTGCGCACGGAGCCCAGTAGTCGGTAGGGATAGCAAGCATACAAAATCCGTTCCCAGCTTGCGAGGAAGCACTTGCTTAACGGGGAGGAATCTGACTGCTTGTCTTCCATAGCGTGTGCAGCCCACCTTGCCCCCCTTGACTTTCGTGTTTCGGATGTGGTACATTAATAGCGTCAGTAGGACCATCAGGTTCACTGGCTAATCCAAAGCAAGAGAGGTGAATAATTTGATGCGAGAGGCACAGGAGGCGAAGTTTGTACCGAAGGGTGCGATAGCCTTCTTTTTGGCGATGCTGGCGCTTTACGCCCTGATTTGGGTGGCGACCTATCTGGTGTTGGTAACTTGGAGGTGACGCAGATGGATCGCTTCGAAAAGAATGCGATAATCCTATCGCTGGCGCTTCTGTTTTTCTTCTTTGGACTAGTCGTTTATGCGTCGAAAGCCCTGCAAATTGAGGTGCCGACCTGTCTGACTGGGGTTAATCCGTTTCAGGAAGGGCGTGTCATCGTGCTGGATGAGGGTGCAAAGCGGTATCAAATCAACTTACTGGCACGCATGTGGAACTTCGAGCCCTACGAGATTTGTTTACCTGCAGGGGCGAAGGTGGACCTCTACCTTACGAGTAACGATGTCGTTCACGGATTACGCATCAATTACACTCCAGTCAACCTGATGGCGATACCTGGCACGGTGGGCTATGCGCGGGTTCGGTTCGATAAGCCAGGAGTCTATTCCATCGTCTGCCACGAATACTGCGGGATTAACCACCACCAGATGGCAGGCAAGATTATCGTTGAATGAGGAGGGACGACGATGAAGATTCGAGGCGGACTACGGTTTATTCTACTCAGCGAGACTGTGTTCCCGTTCGTTTTGTTGGTACTGGGCGTCTTGCTTGGGCTATTTCAAGTGCTTCAGCGTGCAGGGATCCTCAAAAGCACCCACTTTTTGGGACTGGAATACTATCAGGGATTAACTCTTCATGGGACAATCAATGCGATTGTCTTCACCACCTTCATCATCGTGGCGTTTAGCAATGCGATGGTGATGTTCAGTCTCAAGCGGTCGCTTAAGCCTGGAGTGCAGTGGCTTTCGTGGCTTTTGATGGTCGGTGGGACGCTGATGGCGGCTTATGCGATGCTTACTGGCAAGGCGAACGTGCTCTATACCTTTTATCCCCCGCTCATTGCGCACTGGACTTTCTATGTGGGGGTAGTGTTGTTGGTGGTAGGGTCGCTGGTGCCGTTCTTTTTGGATTGGATACCCAACCACTTAGCGTGGCGTCGGGAACATAGGGGCGAGCCGTTTCCTCTGCCCGTGCTGGGTGTGTTCGTGACCTTCATCCTGTGGTTTACCATGGTGATTCCTGTGGCGATAGAGATTCTGTTCCAGCTTTTGCCGTTGTCGTTGGGCTGGGTAGAGGAGATTAACCCGCTCTTGGCGCGCACGCTGTTCTGGTTTTTTGGGCATCCGCTGGTCTACTTCTGGCTTCTCCCTGCCTACATTATGCTCTACTCGATCTTGCCGAAGGTTATAGGGGGCAAGCTCTACTCGGATACTGCGGCGCGCTTGGCGTTGCTGTTATTTTTGGTGTTCTCGGTACCAGTGGGTCTCCACCACCAATACGCGGAGGGCGGGCTCTCGGCTGGCTGGAAGCTTTGGCATGCGTTTTTGACCTTTATGGTGGCGTTGCCGAGCTTCATCACAGCGTTCACCGTCGCTGCCTCGTTGGAGTATGGCGCGCGCCAGCAAGGGGGCAAGGGATTGTTCGCTTGGTGGGCGAAGCTTCCCTACTTTAAGAAGGAGGGCGACCAGTGGCTCTTTGCTTACTTCATCTCCGGGCTTTTACTGTTCTTGTTCGGTGGGATTACCGGCATCGTGAACGCCTCATATAGCCTGAACCTTGCAGTGCACAACACCTCATGGGTGGTGGGACACTTCCATACGACAGTTGGAGGGCTGGTGACCCTTGCCTTTTTGGCGATCAGCCTCTACATGGTTTCGAAACTGCGGGGTACTGAGGTCAAGCTCAAGGGTCTGGCTCTCAGTGCCCCTTACCTCTGGCTGATTGGCATGCTGATTTTTGAGGTGGCGATGTCTATTGCAGGCTTTTATGGGTTCCCGCGCCGAACGGCTACTGGCGCCACCTACATAGACCCTGCTTCCCCACTTTACCATCCTGAGTGGTACACTTGGGCGCACATCAGTGCGGGTGGCGGGGTGGTTGCGGTGCTGGGTTTTGTGGCGTTTATGGTCTCTTTCCTTGCGACGCTGTGGGCTCGCCCCGAGCGAGAGCCTGTAGTGGAGTTCCCGATTGCTGAAGCCCTGCATACTGAGCCTGCCCCGATTTGGAACAACCTCCGTCCGTGGCTAACTACCGCGATCCTCCTCATTGTCCTCTCGTACACCTATCCTCTCTACGAGTCGATGGCGAAGGGGATTACCGCCAAGTCGCCTGCCTACAACGATCGGCTCCCGGTGCCCCTAAAGCAAACCCAGACCGAAGCCAGCTCAGAAATTCGGCGATGAGTCTCTTCGTCCGACATCCTCAAGCGCCTCTCATCCTCTGTTGGGGGAGAGGGAGCTGGGGGCTTCGAGTAAGAAGGGGGGGAAGCCTGTTGATGCTGGGGATGCTGGCACATTCACTGGTGCTTGCGCAGGGCATTCCCCCAAACGAGGCACAGGCACTGGGGCGCATAGTGCCCAACACGCCCTTGATTGATGCGAGCGGACGCCGATTCCACCTGCACGATCTCAAGGGGAAACCGATTATCCTCAGCCCCATTTATGCGCGATGCCCGAGCGCGTGTGTTGCCATCGGCAACAGCCTCCGAACCGTTCTGCCCCAGGTAGGAACTCCCGGCAAGGACTTCTGGGTTCTTTCACTTACTTTCGATCCTAAGGAGGGACTAAGCCACATCCGCGCCTATCAGAATCGTCATCAGATGGATGGCTATGGCTGGCGCGCCGTCTATGCGGAGAGTCCCGAAGCGCTATTTGAGCTGCTGGATGCTATCGATTTTCGGTTTACCGTCATCTCTGAGGCGATTAAGGATCACCCAAACTTCATTGCGGTGCTTTCCCCAGAGTTGGAGATTCGGGCGTATGTATACGGCACGGAGTATGAGGTGGCGCAGGTTCGCAAAGCGCTTCGAGTGGCGCGGGGCGAGTTGACCCTATGGCAGCGGTTTTGGGATCATTGGTTTGCCCCGTCTTTAGTTTTGGTGACGCTGGTATTGGGTGGGGTATGGGCCTATCGCCAGATGAAATCGTCCCTTGAAGCCTCCCCGGAATGAATTTCGGGGAGGCGTCAATGACGACCGTGAGGCGAACGCGATGCTCAAGCGTCGCCATACGGTCAAGGGCTTTGAGATTCCCGAGCGGGTATAATCCCGTTATGATGCAAGAGGCGTTGATTGTGGCTGGAGCGCGGACTCCCATCGCCAAAAGTCCGCGCGGCAGCTTCCGACACACACGCCCCGACGACTTAGCCAGCATCGTCTTGCAAGCGGTGCTGGCGCGATGCCCTGCTATTCGCCCAGAAGAGGTGGAGGATGTCATTCTCGGCTGCTCTACCCCCGAAGGCGAGTCGGGGATGAATGTCGCGCGCGTTGCTGCCCTGCGCGCAGGGCTACCGCAAAGTACGCCAGGAGCAACCGTCAACCGATTTTGTGCCTCTGGGCTGGAGGCAGTCGCCATCGCCTGTGAGCGCATTCGATCGGGCGATGCCGAGGTCATTCTGGCGGGCGGTGTGGAAAGTATGACGCGTGTGCCGTTTCTGGACATCCACACGCACCCGAACCCCAAATTGTTCCATCATGCCCCCAATACCTATCTCAGTATGGGACTATCGGTGGAGCAGTTAGCCCGCAAGTACGGTATCACTCGCGAGCAAGCAGATGCGTTTGCCCTGCAGAGCCATCAGAAGGCGATTCACGCTCAAGATTCGGGCTGGTTTCGCGAGGAAATCGTGCCCATTGAGACCGAGATTCAGGAGGTGAACCCCGAAGGGCGTCCTGTGCGTGTGCCCGTCTCTGTCTCGGCGGATGAGGGACCGCGTCGCGATACCAGTATGGAATCGCTGGCGAAGCTCAAGCCCGCTTTCCGTGCGGATGGGTTGATTACGGCAGGGAACGCCTCCCAGCGTAGTGATGGAGCTGCGGCGGTGCTAATCGTGAGTGAGCGCAAAGCGACAGCACTGGGATTGAAACCGATTGCGCGCTTCGTGGGCTATACTACTGCGGCGCTCACGCCTGAGGATTTCGGAGTCGCCCCTGCCTATGCTATCCCCAAACTGCTCAAACGGCACGCCCTTCAGCCAGAGGATATCGATCACATCGAGTTCAACGAGGCGTTCGCCGCTCAGGTGTTGGCGTCCCAACAGATCTACCCCCTTCCGATGGAGCGCGTGAACCCCTTAGGAGGCGCAATCGCACTGGGGCATCCACTGGGATGCACCGGAGCCCGCCAAGTGGTCACCCTCATCGGGGCCCTCCAACGCACAGGGGGACGCTACGGACTGGTGACGATGTGTGCCGCGTTGGGCATGGGGGCGGCAGGACTGTTGGAGCGTGTGGTATGACACTCGAACACCTGTTTACCCAACTGGTTGGGCAGAACCCGATTCTGCAGGGGCTGGCGGGTGGGCTCTTCATCGCTCTTCTAAATGCTTTGGGGGCATTGTTGGTGTTCATTTGGAAAAACCCTTCCGAGCGTCTGTTAGACAGCTTGCTCGGTTTCGCAGCGGGAGTGATGCTGACCGCCAGCTTCACCAGTTTGATTTTGCCTGGCGTTGAGTATGGAGGGCTGGTGCCGGTTGTAGTGGGGATGGTTGCGGGGGTGGCACTTATCGATTTAGCCGACCACTTTGTGCCCCATTTCCACGCCGTTCTGGGCTACGAAGGGATTGCCTCACCACGAACAAAAGCGGTTCTGCTCTTTATCGTGGCGATTACCCTTCACAATGCGCCTGAAGGGTTGGCAGTAGGGGTGGGGCTTGGCACGGGCAATGTGACAGATGGGCTAAAGCTGATGTTCGCCATCGGGATGCAGAACATCCCGGAGGGGCTATCGGTGGCGGTCTCCGCTTTGGGGATTGGGCTGGGGCTTCGTCGGTATGCGGTACTGGTGGCCATACGGTCAGGGCTTATCGAGATTCCGCTAGCCCTGTTGGGAGCGACGGCGGTCTGGCTGATGCATCCGTTGCTCCCCTACGCGATGGGACTTGCAGCGGGAGCGATGCTCTATGTCATTAGCGACGAGATTGTGCCCGAAACGCACCGCAAAGGGCATGAACGGTTCGCCACCTTCGGCACGATGGTCGGGATTATCGTGATGCTCGTTCTGGATGTGGCGTTGGGATAGCCGCCATCTGCCAGCGCCGCCATGTGATTCGCGCCACCGCCACGGCAGGCTCCATCACAGGCGTGTGATACGCTGCCAGAGGATAGCCCCCGGTGAAGACCTGTTCGAAAGTGCGCTGGAACAGGCTGGGTTGTCGGAACATGCCCCCTGTGAGTGCCACCCATAAAGGCTGACCCGTGTCGAAATAGGGATGTGCGCAAGCGAGCGCATCGTGAGCCAATAGAGTGGCGCGTTCGCATACCACTTGCTGGGCAAGCGCATCGCCTTGCTCAGCGATCTCCATTACCGAGTGTGCGAACCGAGCGAACTCATGGCGCGCGAGCCCCTGATGGTACAGAATTGGAATTAGGGCGCGCAGATCCTGCACCCCAAAAAATTGCTGAGCCGCTTCAATCAACTGACTTTTCGGTGTGCGACCGTCCCATGCACGTACCGCCATGCGCAACCCTGTAAGCGCCACATCGTAGGCACTGCCCTCGTCGCCAATAAGAGCGCCCCACCCCCCCACCGTGCGCTGGAGTGCATCCGAAAGATAGGCACTGATGATCGAACCTGTGCCAGCAACGACCGCAATCCCGTGCGCCACATCGGCACCCGTACTGACGAACGCCATCCGGGTCTCCTCAACCGCGAAAGCAGGCGGGTTCCCCAAGCGTTCCTGAACCCACTGCCAGTTGGCGAAGGTGCCAGCAACCGTGTAGCCCAAAGCCAAAATCGGTTCGCGGATTGTCTGCAACGCTTGGTCGAGGGCTGACTCGAAGGAGGCACGCTGTTGGGCTTCGCTCACGAAGTTCAGATTCGCTGGGCCACCTTGACCGTAAGCAAGGAGATTGCCATCAACATCCAGCACGGCACAGCCCGTTTTGGTGCCACCGCCCTCCAACCCGACAATCACGCCCATCGGTCGGTTCTCCTCTACGGATCAGGAGTATACCCACTGCTATGCCTCCTTTCCCCCTATCGCTTTGCCCAAGAAATTCATCGGTTGACGGCGGTGCGGAGACCCCGGCCTTTAGGCCTGGGGAGGAGCGCCGCCTTGACTCCTTTCGTGAGGTTCTGCCAGCGAATTGCCTGGCAGGTAAAACTCTTGGCGTATTGAGACGGCCCCGCCCGCGAACAAGGCACCCGCGTGGTAAACGGCTTACCGGCAACGGTGCGGGAGAGGGATGGTTCGCCGTCTTGCCGGCGGTG
>PSLB01000114.1:0-8082 GCA_040289385.1 Armatimonadota bacterium | reverse complement strand
TCCACGGGCGTTTCGCGTCTCTGGTCCACTCCCGGCGACGGCGGCCGCCAGGGCTGCACTGATAGATTTTACCCCAAGCAACCACCGTTATCTATAGGACATCCAGCAGTTGCGAACCTTCCTGACCAAACGCAAACAACAACGCCAGCAAATCCGAATCATCCACACAGCCATCGCCGTTGATGTCCGCACTTGCCTCCCCAGTCCCGACCCCATGCAGGCGCACACGATCCGAGAGGGACTCCACCGCAAGCGCACAGCCCCCCAACAAACCAATCCCACGCACCCAACTGAACTGACCCGCCTGCAGGTTGAGGGGGCAGTGTCCCTCGCTCTCTTGGCATACGCTAACGCATGTAGCGCAGAAAACAAGGCACAGAGCGTAGGGGCGAGAAGTGGCGGGTCAGGTAGCGAAGCTCTGGCAGCAGCCGCTTCAGCGTCTGACTGCCCACCCGCCAGCTCGGCTCCGCAAGAAAACCGAACATCTGATCGGTGATTCGGCGCAACCGCTCGCTGTACGGATACCACCACAACTCCGGCTTGCCCGAATAGACCTCGCTCACATACTGCACCTGCACCATCTCGTACAGCCCAAACGCGCCGTGTGTCCGCCCCACGCCCGAATCCTTGAACCCACCCCAAGTGCCGTACGGATCGCTGTACGCCACGAGGTGCGAGTTGATGCTCACCGAGGCACACTCCAGTCGGGGAGCCAGCGCATGCGCCAACCGACGGTTGCGTGTCCACAAGGAGGCAGTGAGCCCGAACGAACTCGCATTGGCACGCTGAATCGCCTCCTCAGTGCTGTCTACTGGCTGAACCATCACAACCGGCCCAAAGGTTTCCTCCTGCATTCCCAGCATCGCCTCGTTGGCATCGGCAATCAGGGTGGGGGCATAGTAAAGCTCGCCCAGCTCCCTGAGGCGGCGCCCGCCGTAGAGCAGGCGTCCGCCTTTGGCGCAGGCATCGGCGACATGGGCTTCCACGCGTTCGCGCTGAAATGGAGCAATCACAGGGCCCATGTCGGTCTCCGAGTGGAGCGGATGCCCCACACGAATCTGTGCCAGCTCTGCCTGCAAAGCGGACAGCAGCGGCTCGTGGACCGTGCGCTCCACATAGACACGCTCCACCGAAGCGCAGGTCTGCCCCGCATTAACCATGGCGCTCCAAGCAATCCCGCGTGCCGTCCGTTCGATATCAGCATCTTGCAACACAATCGCAGGATCTTTCCCGCCAAGCTCCAGAATCACCTTTTTGCCGTGCGCGCCTGCTTGCTCTGCGACCTTTCTGCCGATAGGCACGCTTCCTGTAAACACAACACCACGCGTCAACGGATGTTCAACAAGCGCGCTCCCCTGCGGCGCGCCCCCTTGAACCACCTGCACCAACCCGTCGGGCAAGCTCGCGCGCCCGAAAATCTCGCCGATAAGGGCGCCCACATGGGGAGTGAGCGGCGAGGGCTTGAGCACCACGGCGTTCCCTGTAAACACCAACGCCAACATCTGCACCACTGGCAGGGTAAACGGATAGTTCCACGGAGCGATGACCGCCCACACGCCGTAGGGATGGGAAAAGTAGGTGCCCCGCCGATCCGCCATAAACGGATTTTTGGAGCGTACTGGGCGCGGTGATAACAGGCGCACCCCCTCAAAAAGCAGGTAAGTCGCCATCTCGATGGGCGGGAACAGCTCCACAATCATGGCCTCGATCACGGGCTTCCCCTGTTCGCGGGCGACCAGTTCCGCAATCGCATGACGCTCATGGGCAATCAGACGGCGCACGGTACGCACCGCTTCGGCACGCTCTCGCAACGGCACCTCACGCCACGCACAGTAGGCTTGATGAGCACGCTCCACAATACCGCCGATCGCCGCTACAGGCGTCACGGGAACCTCCCCAACAAGGCTCCCATCCGCAGGGCTTCGCACAACAAGCCGATTCATACCGAAATTGGTTTCGCCCCACAGGTCAACCAATCCTGCTGAGCAGACTGGTATAATAGTCTTCATCTCATGGAGCGTCAAGTACCGAACCCTTCGGGGGATTGGGCCGCGCGCGTGTTGTGGCTTCTGGGGAGGCTGGCGTTGACTGCGCTGGCACTCTATATCCTCTGGGCAGTCCGCAGCGTCATCAGCCTAATGTTTATCTGTGGTGCGATAGCCTATCTGCTTATCCCAGTGGTAGATTGGCTCTGCCGTTGGCGACCGCCTGGCACGCCCCCCTTCTTCTGGCGAGGGCTGATGAGCCTTCTGGTGGTCGTCGGGTTTATGGCGTTGGTGGTCTACGCTTCGGTGGCGTTCATCTCCCCATTTATTTTTGAAGCGCGCGATTTCCTCAAAGACCTTCCCACCTATCAAAAGCGTCTGGAAGCCAGTCTCGGACAGTGGCAGACGACCTACCAGCAGTGGTATGCGGGGCTCACACCTCAAGCACAACAGTGGCTGGACCGACAAGCCGAGGTGCTCAATCACTCGCTGAACCAGACCAGTGCAGACCTCCAAACCGGTGTTCAACAGCTCCTCCATAGCACGGGGCACCTGCTCAAGCTTCTGGTGGAACTGTTCCTGATCCCTGTGATTGTGTTCTACCTGCTGTTCGATTCGCATCGGCTCAAGCGGGAGACCCTCCGCTGGGTTCCCCCGCGCTACATTCGGATGGCACTCCACCTTATTGCGGAGACGAACCGCGTGATGCGTGGCTACATCGTGGGGCAGCTCATTCTGGGCATCATCGCAGGCATCGCCACATGGCTGGGGCTCCAGATTCTGGGCATCAAGTATTCTGCAACCCTTGCGCTGTTTGCAGGCATTACCCGCGCCATCCCCGTTATCGGACCTGTGGTGGCTGCCGTGCCTATCGTGGCGATGGGGCTCCTGCAAGAAGGGGTGAGCTTGGGCATCCAGACAGCCATCTTTATGACGGCACTGTTCTTGATAGAGCACAAAATGATTATGCCGAAAATCATCGGCGATCGGGTGGACTTGCACCCTGTGTTAGTGATTGTGGTGCTGTTGGTCAGTGGCACTTTCTTCGGGTTGATGGGCATGTTTTTCGGGGTTCCGGTAGCCGTGATCGGGCGCAATGTGGTGATTGCTCACCGTCGTCGCGTACGCAGGCGCCCCAAACTGCATCGGCTCACGGTTCTGGAACAGGCCGAGCTGACCACAGGCACAGGAGGCAATTAGGTGGAGTTAATTCAGGCTATCTGGCTGGGCGCCCTTCAGGGGCTAACGGAGTTTTTACCTATCTCCAGCGCGGCGCACCTCATCCTAATGCGCTATTGGTTAGGCTGGGAGATCCGTGATCCGAAGTTGGAATTGATGTTCGATCTGGCGCTCCATATGGGCACCTTGCTGGCGATAGTGGGCTACTTTGCACGCGATCTGGGGCGCATCGGTGGTGCGCTCTTCAGCACCGATCCCCATCGCGCTGTCGACAAGCGACTGGCTTGGGGCATTATCGTAGGCTGTATCCCTGCAGCCATAGTCGGTGCCCTCTTCGAGAACCCCATCGAAGAGTATTTCCGCTCGCAATATACCCTTATCAGCGCTTTGCTTATCGGCATCGGTCTGCTGATGGCAATTGCCGATCGCTGGGGCACAAAGACACGCTCTATCGAGTCGATTGGCTTGATCGATGCACTCCTTATCGGAGCGGCACAATCGTTGGCGTTGATCCCGGGCTTCTCTCGATCGGGCATTACGATAATTGCCGGGCTGGCGCTGGGGCTTCAGCGCGAAGCAGCCGCCCGATTCTCGTTCCTGCTGGCGACCCCAATCACCTTTGGGGCGGCTCTATGGTCGTTCCGACACTTACTGAAAATGAGTGTGCCTGCGGAGATGGTTCTCCCGCTGATCGCGGGAGCGCTGACCGCTATGGTGGTGGGCTGGGCATGTATTGCGTTTCTCCTGCGCTATCTCCGCACACGCTCCCTGATGCCGTTCGTGGTCTACCGAATTGGGATCGGGGTCGCCACACTGGCACGCCTGTTCAGTGGAGGCTAAGATGCGGATCCTGATTACGGGTGCAAACGGCATGCTGGGTGCCGAGCTAACCGATTATTGTCAGCAATTAGGACACACGATCCTCCCCACAGGGCGCAAGCCCGATCTAATCCCGATGGACATCACAGACCCCAAAAGCGTGCGCCGTGTGTTCGATGAGTACCGTCCAGAGGTGATCTTCCACTGTGCGGCGATGACTCATGTAGATACCTGCGAAACCCATCCCCACGATGCGTATCGCATAAACGCCTTCGGTTCGGAGCTCATCGCCAGCCACTGCCATCGCGTGGGCGCCATCTGCGTGGCGATCTCGACCGACTATGTCTTCGACGGCACGGCGCGCCGACCCTACCACGAGTACGACACGCCCAACCCACTCAGCGTCTACGGGCGTTCGAAATGGTTGGGCGAACAGGCGGTGGAGACACTTTGCCCGCGCCACTACATCGTGCGCACGGCGTGGCTCTACGGGCGGTTCCGCCCAAGTCTGCCTCAGCTCGTTCTTCAGCAGGTCCAAGCAGGGCATGCAGCCACCGTGATCGCCGACCAAATCGGTTCGCCCACCTACACTGTTGATGTGGCACAGTGCCTGCTCCAACTGGTGCAGACCGACTGCTATGGGCGATACCATCTGACCAATCGCGGTCCGACCTCGCGTTATGAATTTGTGCGAACGCTTCTGGAATGGTGCGGCATGCCCTTGCGTCTCCAGCCGATACCCCTCGAGGCATGGCAGACACCCGCCCCGCGTCCTGCCTATTCTGCGCTGATTTCGTGGCGGCTCGAGTGGGCCCAGCTGCCGCCGATGCCACACTGGCACGACGCCCTGCGACGCTTCTTGAAACAGATAGGGTATACTGCCCCCCACGATGAGAACGCGCACCCTAATCACTCTGCTGACCCTAATCACGACCATGACCTATACCCAAACACAGATTGACACGGAGTTTCGCGGGTTCTGGGTGGACGGCTTCAACGAGGGCTTCCATACCCCCGAAGAGGTGGAGACCCTCCTACGACGCGTGCGCAACGCCAACATGAACGCGGTTATCGTCCAGATGCGCAAGCGCGGCGATGCTCACTATCTCTCCCCTCTGGAACCCTTCGCCAGCAATCAGAAGCCCAACTTCGACGCCCTAGCCTACCTTATCGAGAAAGCAAAAAGCGAGACCCCGCCAATCGAAGTGCATGTATGGGTGAACTGCCATCCCATCTGGCCAGGCAGCGGTTGGCCCAGCGACCCCAAACACATTCTCAATCGCGCCCCAGAAATCCAAACCGAAAACTTCGAAGGGGAGCGCATTACCGAAGTCGGCTACGGCATGGATTGGGGACATCCCTTGGCAAACGAGTGGTTCGCACGCGTGGTTCTCGATATCGTCAGACGATACGACATCGACGGAATCCACTTCGACTATATCCGCTACACCGGCGAGCGGTGGGGCTACAACCCCGTCAGTGTCGAACGCTTCAACCGACGCTACGGGCGCACTGGCAAACCCGAGCCCACCGATCCACTCTGGAAGCAATGGCGACGCGACCAGGTCACTGCCGTCGTGCGCAAAATCGCGACACAAGCTCGCACCCTCAAACCCCAACTCAAAGTAAGCGCCGCCCTCATCACTTGGGGCGATGGCCCCCAAAACGATGAGGATTGGGTCAACCGCTCTGCTTACAGCCGTGTCTTTCAAGACTGGCGCGGCTGGCTGGAAGAGGGGCTATTGGATATGGCGATCCCCATGGTCTACTACGCGCATGCCAACCCCGAACGCGCACGGTTCTACCAGAACTGGATCCGCTTCCTCAAAGACCATCAATACGGTCGACACGGCGTGGTCGGGATTGGGAACTACCTGAACACCTGGGAGAACACGGCCGAGCAGGTTCGCCTTGCACGCGCCCCCTCCCCAAGAGGCAACCGTACGGTAGGAGTCAACCTCTTCTCCTATGCGGCGACCAGCGGACGCGGCTCCGAAACAGGGGCTAAGATGTATGAGGAAGGCTTCTATGCGTTCCTGCGGGCTCTGTTCCCTGAATGGGTGCCCACTCCGCCAATGGATTGGAAGCGGTTCCCCACCACGGGGTCTCTGATGGGCACGCTTCTGCACGCCCGCGATCTGACCCCCATCGACGGCGCCGTGGTCGAACTCTACCGCAACGGCACTCTCTATAAGACCCTCACCACCGATGGCACGGGCTTTTTCGCAGGGGTCCACCTGCCTCCCGGAACCTATGCCCTTATCGTGCGCGCCCCCGAAGGAACCGCTTTCACCTTCTCTGCGCTTCAGGTGGTGCCTGGCTTAACCACCGCCTTTCATCAGGCAATCGGCGACAGCGACGCGCTGCACCTCAACTCGGTACGCAGTCTGGATAATTTACCCGAAGGCACGAAGGTCTTGCTGGTCGGCAAGCAGGTTGTGGAGACGGTGGACGAACGTGCCCCTTCAGTTCGCGTGCGCAACGTGCTCGATTGGGCGGAGGTCACAGTATTCCCCAAAACGCGACGCTTTCCGTGGCTTCAAGGCGAACGCGTGGCGGTTCTGGGCACCGTGCATGTCTTGCCCAGCGGAACCCGCCAAATCGCAGACGCAGAAATCCGCTGGTTGGGGGTACAATAGAGCCACTATGCGGATCCGACTCCTTGTTTTGGGACTGTTGCTAACGGTCAGTGCAGGCGTGATAGCAGAGAATAAAATCCCGCGCACCAACTCACGGGATCTCCAAAACCGAATTCAGAAATTGCGGGGGAAAGTGGTCGTCATCAACTTCTGGGCCACTTGGTGCCCCCCGTGCATGGAGGAGCTTCCTGATCTGGCACGATTCTACCAAGCCTACCGCAACAAAGGGGTGGCATTTATCGGAGTCTCTGCTGACGATCCTGAAACCGCCGACCGCAACATTCCCCCAATCCTCCGAAAACACAAGGTCACCTACCCCGTCGTCGTGCTGGAGGAAGACCACAACACCTTCATCTCGAAGTTCGACAAGTCGTGGCAAGGCGAAATCCCCCGATTCTATCTCTACAGCAAGTCGGGAAAACGGCTCAAAGCATGGTCTGGCAAGACCTCCTACGCCGAACTGGAGAAGCGAGTCAAGGAGGCACTCAAGGCGAAATGAACCCAACTGCCCTCCCTTTCGCCAAGATGGAGGGAATGGGCAACGACTTCGTCCTCCTCGAATGGGAGGCCCTCCCTTCTGATTGGCAAACGCGGTTAGACCTATTGGCGCAACGGCTGTGCCATCGTCCGTTCGGGATCGGTGCGGATGGGTTGCTCCTCATCCAACGAAAGACGCCCGAACGGGTTGCTATGCGCATGTTCAATCCTGATGGCACAGAAGACTTTTGTGGGAACGGACTGCGCTGTGTGGCGCGCTACGCATACGAACACGGCTATACCGACCGTACTGAGTTCGTGATAGAGGCGTTTCGGGGTCAGACTGTGCCCGTGCGTCTCCACACACTGCATGGGTCAGTAGAGCAGATTACCACTTGGCTCCCTGCCCCGCGCTTCCACCCAAGCCAGATTCCCATGCAGATTGAAGGCGAACAAGTGGACGATTACCCTCTTTTTGTGGGCAACGAGAAGCTGCACATTAGTGCGGTCAATACAGGCACAACGCATACGGTTCTCTTTACTGACCGCCTGCCCGAGGACGCCCGCTTTCTGAATATCAGCCCGAAGCTGGAGACGCATCCCCTGTTCCCTGAGCGTACCAGTGTGATATGGGCTGTGGTCGAAGCCCCCGACACGATTTACATTCGTATTTGGGAGCGCGGGGTAGGCGAAACTCTGGGATGCGGGAGCGGATCGGCGGCGGTGGCCGTGCTGGCACAGCGCGCAGGATGGGTTAGCGATCAGGTGAGCGTAATCTCTAAAGGGGGGCAGGTTCAAATCCGATGGCACCCCCCTACCCACATCGAGCTGACAGGCAATGCCTCGCTCCGATTTGAGGGAACTTACTGGCTTTTAGACCAGTGTGTTTCCACCTCTTGGACGCGCCTCCGGGAGCCCCGGGCTTGAGCCCTGGGGAGGAGGCGGCGCTCCCTCCCTTCCATCATCATGTGGTATAATGCGAG
>PSLB01000113.1:0-8230 GCA_040289385.1 Armatimonadota bacterium | reverse complement strand
TTGGCATCAGGTTGGAGTTTCACCATCAACGTCAGGTTCATGCCTTGAGTATACCACAGAATCATCAATGGGAGGAGGGGGGCCGCCCTTCCTCCCCACGCCTAAAGGCGGGGGCTTCCGGGCGGCGCGTCAGGTGAACGGTGCCCTTAACATCTACGAAAGGGCGTTCCAGGTATCTCCCATCAAGGGGAGTAGTGGTCTTGTCATTCCAACTGGGATGGAACGGCGTCGCCGAACCAAAGCACAGGGATAAAACCCTGTGTGCATCCCGAACAAGGATGCCCCTCAATTGATTGAGGGGAGGACGTCACGTGCGGGATGGTTATACTCGGTGACATTGAACGTACGAAACAGTAGACGGCAGGTTGCCAGATGGGTCAGTGTTCCCCCACCGGAGTTGACCATCGGTAGGTTGCGTACGAACCATTCGGTAGCGCTCCACGGTTGATTAGGGAACTCAGGATGTTGCCAGTAGCCGTGGGTATCGATAGCGTCCAGTTCTACCATCAAGTCGGGCGTGCTACAGCGTACAATCGTACCGAATACGACGCCTTTGACTTGGAGCGTCTCATTGAGGAAACGGTACATCGTCTGCCAATAGTGTTGCAAGGCTTTGAAAGGGTATACTTTTAGGGGAGGCAGACGGCGCTGTGTTTTTGATCTCGAAACTGTTCGGGCGTTTTGGACGCGATTTGGGGATCGATCTGGGCACGGCAACGACCTTAGTGCATGTGCGGGGCAGAGGCATTATGCTCCGTGAGCCTTCGGTGATTGCCATTGATCAGGATACGCGCAAGGTGCTGGCTGTGGGTGAGGAGGCGAAGCGGATGCTGGGGCGAACTCCTGCCAACATCGTGGCGGTGCGCCCCCTGAAAGATGGGGTCATCGCCGATTTTGAGCAGACTGAGAAGATGCTCCAGCACTACGCACTGAAGGTGTCGCGCCATCGGTGGATTCCCCCGCGCATGGTGGTGGGTATTCCGAGCGGAGTAACGGAGGTGGAGCGTCGCGCTGTATTGCAGGCGGTGATGCGGGCGGGCGCTCGCGAAGCCTATGTTATCGAAGAGCCAATGGCCGCGGCCATCGGCGTCGGCTTGCCAGTCGTGGAGCCGACAGGCTCGATGGTGATCGATATCGGTGGCGGTACGACCGAGGTGGCGGTCATCTCGCTGGCAGGCATCGTTGCCAGTCGATCGGTCCGCGTGGCAGGCGACGAAATCGACGAAGCGATTGCCAACTATATCCGACGCGCCTACAACCTCTACATCGGAGAGCGAACCGCCGAGCAGGTCAAAATCGAAATCGGTTCAGCCTACCCATTGGAACAAGAGCTGACGATGGAGGTGAAAGGACGCGACCTCATCAGTGGGCTCCCACGAAGTGTGCAAGTGACTTCCGAGGAGATACGCCAAGCCATTGCGGAGCCTGTCAACGCAATCATGGAGGCAGTCAAACAGACGCTAGAGGTGACCCCACCCGAACTCGCCGCAGACATCATGAATCAGGGAATTGTATTGTGTGGGGGGGGCGCACTCCTGCGCGGATTGAACCTGCTGATCCAACGCGAGACCGGCATGCCCGTCGTGGTGGCGAACGACCCCACCTCCTGCGTGGTGTTAGGGACGGGCAAAGTGCTCGAGGAACTGGATACGAACCCAATGCTCCGCAAGGCCCTCCAAACGGCTCAGAACCGCAAGAGGTGAAACCATGCGACGCTACCTATGGGTGATGGTAGGTCTGGCTCTCGCTGGGTTGCTCCTGGGCGTTCAGCATAATCGCTATGCCCAACAGGGAACCGGCGACACCCTTGCCCAAACCGTGCGGGGCATCGTTGTGCCCTTGCAAAAAGGTGTGTATGCCGTCAGCGCGGGGCTGGTACAGTTTTTCAACACTCTGGTTTCTGCCCAGCACGCCATTGCAGGCCAGCACCGACTGCTGGAGGAGAACGCTCGATTGCGCCAGGAGCTGAAGCGGATGCGCGCGTTGCAGAGGGAGAACGAAACGATGCGAACCCTGCTCAAGGTACGCCCGGAACTCCCTCACGAATGGCTGGGCTGCCGTGTGATCGCGCTCTATCCCCAACAACAGACTCTGATTTTGGATCGGGGCACGCGCGATGGCATTCTGCCAGGAGCGCCAGTGGTCTGTGGGGAGGGACTGGTGGGCGTGGTGGCGCAGGCGGATGCAGGCAGTGCCATCGTTCGTTTGCTCACTGCCCCGCGTGTGGCGGTGAGCGCGCGGGTGCTTAATTCGAGCCGAGTCTCGTCGGGGTTCTGCGAGGGGCGCGGCGAATCGGAGATTCTGCTCCATATGCTCCCCCCCGAAGCCCCCGTGCAGGTAGGGGATTCGGTGGTGTCTGCAGGACTGGGGGGTAAGTATCCGTCCAACATCCCGATTGGCGTAGTGGTTCAAGTATGGCTGGATCGGCAATATTCGCTAAAAAAAGCGCGTGTACGCCCCTACGCCGACTTTGAGAACTTGCAAATCGTGCTGGTTCAGCGCAAGGAACACAGACGATGAGAGACACCTCGTATATCCGACTGCACTGGTTCGCTCGGCTTCTGCTCTGGGGGGGGTGGCGCCTGCATGCGCGCTGGATAGGATTGGTTGTCGCAGGGTCGGTGCTACAAGGGGTGGTGGCACCCAGAATTGCAATTGGTACCGCTATGCCTGATCTGACTCTGCTGGCCCTTGCATGTATCGCCTTGCGCACAAACCCGACGATCTCGGCGTGGGCAGGCTTTCTTTCAGGGCTGATAGAAGCCAGCATCCAAGACCAGCTGATGGGGAGCCTAATTATCAGCCGTGTGGTAGCCGCTTCTCTCACGGCTTTTCTGCCGATGGTGATGGCGCCTGACCGTCGGCTGAGTGCGGTAGCGTCTATCACTGTTTTGAGCGTGCTGGCGCAGGGGCTCTTCTATCTGTTTGCACCTTCGGCGGTAGGGGTGGGCTTTGTCCGCACAATCTTGCAGGGTCTGGTGTATAATATAGGGGTGGTGCTTCTGGCGTTTGGGTTGTTCCGACGCCTGTTGCCATCATCACTGTTGGAGGATGACCGACGGTATGGAACATTCAATCTGTAGGTATCAACTAACCGACATTAGGAGGCACTGCGATGTCGCAGACAATTCTCGCCGTTGAGCCGAAGCGGACACATGAAGAGAGCAACGCCTACGCGATTGCGGTACGCCAGCTGGAAGCTGCGGCGCACTATCTCAACCTCGATCGAAGCATGTTAGAGGTGCTCAAGCACCCCCGCCGTGAACTGATTGTGAACTTCCCCGTTAAGATGGATGACGGCTCGGTTCGCGTCTTTACAGGCTTCCGAGTGCATCACAACCCGGCACGCGGTCCCGCCAAAGGGGGCATCCGCTACCACCCCGAAGTAACTTTGGACGAGACACGCGCCTTGGCGATGTGGATGACCTGGAAATGCGCCGTGGTGAACATCCCCTATAGCGGGGCCAAAGGCGGAGTCGTGTGCGACCCAAAACGGCTCTCCGTCCACGAACTGGAGAACCTCACCCGACGCTATGTGACCGAAATCTCGATCATGATCGGTCCCGAATCGGATATCCCAGCGCCAGATGTGGGCACGAACCCTCAGGTGATGGCATGGATTATGGATACCTACTCCATGCACAAGGGATATACCGTGCCCGCTGTAGTAACGGGCAAACCTGTAGCAATTGGCGGTTCCGAAGGGCGTCTGGAAGCGACAGGGCGTGGGGTGTGTGTGGTGGCACACGAGGCGGCAAAACAGCTCGGCTTCACACTGGAAGGCGCCCATGTAGCGATCCAAGGTTTTGGGAATGTCGGCTCGGCAACCGCTAAGCTCATGCACCAAGCAGGCGCCAAAGTCGTCGCCATCTCCGATGTACGCGGCGGAATCTATAACCCGAACGGACTCGATATCCCCAACCTTCTGCACTGTGCAGGACGCGACGGCTGTATTCACGCCTATCGCGATGCGGAGCCCATCACGAACGAGCAACTGCTGGAGCTGGATTGCGATATCCTCGTGCCTGCGGCACTGCACGGGGTGATTACCGCACGCAACGCTCCAAACATCCGCGCGCGCATCATCGTCGAGGCAGCCAACGGTCCCATAACGCCCGACGCAGACGAAATCCTCGACGAGATGGGCGTCTTGGTAGTCCCCGATATTCTGGCGAACGCCGGCGGAGTCATCGTCTCGTACTTCGAGTGGGTGCAGGACCTCCAAGCCTTCTTCTGGGAAGAGGAGGAGGTCAACGCCAAATTGGAGAAGGCGATGCGCAAGAGCTTTGCCCATGTAGTGCAGACCGCTGAGCAAAACAAGGTCAGCCTGCGGATGGGCGCCTACATTATCGGTGTCAAGCGCGTCGCCGAAGCGACGACGATCCGTGGGATCTACCCATAGCGCGCCTCAGATGCCATCCCACCCCCTGCTGGAGCCGTTCCAGCATAACTGCCATCGCGGATAGGTCTTCCTGGAGGTCGGCATCGAGGGTGAAGATATAGGCTCCCTGCACCCGTGCAAAGGCGGTTGCGTAGGCATGCGTCTTGCCTTGCCGAGGGGTACAGCGTACACTCCGCACCCGGGGCTCGCTCTGCGCCCAGTTGCCGAGTAGGAAGGCGGTCTCGTCGATACTGCCATCGTCCACCACGATTAGCTCCCATGTCCTGCCAAGCGACTCTAAAACGCTTGGGCACACCTGGCGCAACATTGCGATATAGGGCGCCTCGCTGTGCATCGGAATAATCAGGCTCAGTTCGGGGCGTTCCCTCAATAGATTCTAAAAAACCTCCAGCGGGATGTTGTGTGCCAAAGCGAACGGCGCACGCCCACGCACCAATGCATAGTAGTAGCCCCCAGCCTGCGCGTGCGTCGTGTAGACCGGCGTCAACGGTGAGTAGACTACCCGATCTACCTCGTGGGCGTACTGATCAAAGTTCGGCTGCAGATGCTCCTTGTAGACCGTATAGCCATGCAGGTGCAAGGTAATCCGTGCCTTGTCTGCGACCGATTCCAGCAACGCGCGATCTAAAGGCAAAAAGAATCGGGCATAAACCTCGCGCGGGGCTGTATCGAGGCTCATCCCGTTCACCGCATAGTAGATACCGTCGCAGACCTCCAGTACGGTGCGCGCCTAGTCTACCAAGTTAGCCTGGAAAGTCTGCAAGCCCACTTGCACCGCATCGGGATCGTGCGCTAAATGAGTGAGCAGGCGTTGCGGCGCAAGCTTGTTGGCGTAGTAAAAGGCATTGAAGAGGGTCTCGACCATGGAGGTGCTTGGGGGGATACGGGGAGCAATACCTGCAGTTGGGCCCAGAAATGCCCTTCGTAGGGGTTGAGCCGGGGGAGCCGTGCCCAATCTTCAGGCGTATGCTGATAGCGACTCCAAAAATCATGCTCTGCCTGTACCATCCCTTCGACATACGCAGAAAGGAGTGTGGGTGAGGCAGGAGCGCGAAACTCTGGGTGCATGGCAGGTGGAAACCAAGGCTCGGTGCGAAAGTGATACCGGAAGAGGGCAACCGATCGGGCGTTTTGCCCGCCACCACCGCCTGAACCCGTTCTCGAGGTGTCATGATCCGATTCTACCCAATTGGGTCGCAACGGATGTCTGTCCCCCCCTTGCATTTTTTGTCGAGATGGGGTATAATACAGAATCATACCAATCCGTAAGGAGGTCTTTGAACGATGAAGCGGCACGGATTTACGCTTATCGAGTTGTTGGTCGTTATTGCGATCATCGCCATTCTGGCGGCGATCTTGTTCCCAGTGTTTGCGCAGGCGCGAGAAGCTGCTCGCAAAACGCAATGTCTCTCCAACTCGCGCCAATTTGGCACTGCAATTCTATCCTATGCCCAAGACTATGACGAAGCTATCGTCCCTTGGTACAAGGCGGGGGGCGACTCGTCGGATCAACCCCTCTGGCAGCGCTTCTGGCTCGGGCTATTGCACCCCTACATTAAGTCCGAGGTCAACATTCCCCCTGCAGGACAGCTCTATGTGCAGGGTGGACGCCCTAAGGGACTGCATTTCTGCCCCTCCTGGAGCGGCGACAAATACATTCAGGGTGCTATTCAACCGGACTGCTATCCTCAAGATGCAGCGTTCTATCGATCGATGATTAGCGGGATGATCGAACTGTATGCTCATTACGGGATGGTATTTCACATGCCTCCTTCTACATACGGTCCTGACCACTGTAGTATGGCACAGCGGACTGGATGCGGTCAGGGACGCGGGGGTTCCAATTACTACCCGTGCTACTACATGGCAGGAAGCTTCCTGAACCGAATCTATCCACAAGACAATGTGGTAGTTTATCTAGCTCAAGTTCGGCGTCCAGCAGAAACTGCCTTGATTGGGGATGGCATCACGGTTTTCGCAAACACCAGTCAGGGAACAGGGGTGGTTATCTCTATCGGTTGTGAGACTCGTTTTATTCACGGTGATGGAGCCAACTTCACCTTCCTGGACGGACATGCCAAGAACATCCAACGCAACATTGAGCGCTACGATATGCCTACTCGCTGCCCACAAGGCGAAGTCTGGGTCTCCCGTTACTTCACCTACACAGCGGAGTGAAAGCCATGCGTTGGATACGGACTATCATGAGTGCTATCCTTGCTCTTGCCTTGGGGAGCCTCCTAACCGCCGCTATCACGGGATGCTCCAAACAGGAAGATCAAGGACAAGCTGAGGGATATTACGAGGGTCCCATGAAAAAGCCCGGCGGGCAAAATCGCCCCATGGGAACGCAGTAGGTCAGCCTCTACGAGTATGGGGAAGGGCACTCGTGTCCTTCCCTTACTAAGGAGATCTTATGATGGAAGAGCGTAGGAACCAGTTTTTAAAATGGCTGTTAATCGTGGGCGCGGTGGCTCTTGTAGCAGCCGCGTTTATCCGCTATCAGACTGGACGATCTGCTCCACCTCCTGCTGAGTATTACGACGGTCCGATGATGTCCAAATCTGAGTTCATGAAGCGAATTCAAGGAGGCAATAAGATAGGAACTGAAAAATAGAATAGTGAAGTCTAATTGCGTTTGATGTCAATGACCAAGCTGTGGTCGTGGGCGTTATAAACTTAGGGACTGGCGTTTCTCGTGCTTTCGTATGGGATCAATCTTTAGGAATGCGATGTTTTCGCTATGGCAGTGATAATCAGAGCAGTTCAGCTTATACCATTTTCCAGGACGGCGTGAAGGTTGGAGGAGCATGGGCAGTCCAAATCTCCCCTGCAGGGTATCTCGAAGGAATAAAAGCGGTTGTCTGGCTTTGTAACAATCTTGCCCTTTGTGAAGCACCTATTGAAAGCGCTGCCGCTCATGGTGTTGTTGATATGGATTACGATGGCGACTGTGCAGTCAGTTACCCCATGGCTAAAGCCAGGGGCTTGCGCTTCCAGATTTCGTACCTGCGGCACGCCTGCCTTAAGGCGGGGGCCTCTGGCGCGGAAAAGGCGGTGAAAGCTTTTGGCGCGCGGTTAGGGCGTCCTGTGGTATAGCAATCGTGCAGTGCCGTGAACCGAATTTCTCTCCCCGATAGGGCTTGTATCGCACCCGATCCTCTAGCAGGCATCGTGTCCCTCTCGGATGATGGGTGCGTCCTTGCGATGAATGTTCAATCCCTCACGGAAATAACCTTACCAGCCAGTGGGCGTCGGTGCGTGCCAGTTCGACAAAGCGCACACCGATAGCCCACTGCCCATCGCTGAGGGGCTTGGTATAGCACACCTCTGCACGGGCACGCACGGGCTGTTCCGCATTCAATAGGGCAAAACAAACTTCCACCGCTGTATCCGCAGCAATCTTTTGGGGCACAATCAGGCGCATCCCGCTCCGACTGATGTCCACCGCACGAACCTGCCATTCCTCTTGTGCCCAATCACCGCCCTGAACAGAGGGCAGCAGGCTAACCTGAAGATTGACAGGGTAGCGCTTGGTCCGGCGTCGGTCAAGGCGTTTCGGAGGGGAGATAATCTGCAGTTCCAACCGTGTGTCTTGAATGTTGCGCACTTGGGTCGTTAGTTCGTAGGCGGCTTCTGTAGACTAGATAGTTAGCAGAAGCGAAGCACCAGTCCTGAGGCCTCTCGGCAACTCACCCTGCTTCAGGTTGACGACGAGCCCTTCGCGAGAAGCACGCTCCAAGGTTCCCTCATCCGTGTACTGCGGCGCGGAGACCCCGGCCTTTAGGCCTGGGGAGGAGCGCCGCCTTGACTACTCTCGTGTGGTAT
>PSLB01000112.1:0-8237 GCA_040289385.1 Armatimonadota bacterium | reverse complement strand
TGCCGCTGGCGGGCCGCTGTCAACCGGCCCTGTAGGGGCACGGCATGCCGTGCCCCTACTTTAGCTATGGGGTAGTTGACCCGCGGCGGGACGCTTTCTGATTCTGGAGCCGTTCAATCATTCGGGCGAGTCGCTCGCGATGTTGGAGCACCGGGCGTGGGTCGTAGGTGAACTCCGTCATAGAGCGCGAGATGGTAGGGGGGATTTGCAGGAGAGCGCGTGCTTGCTTCAGGAGATGGGGCGCTACCGTACGCTTGCGTTCCAGCGAATCGCAAAGGCGCTGAAGAAGCGCAAAATACTCATAATCCTCCACCCCGTCGCGCAAGCATTCCCAGCGGTAGGAAGGAATGGGGTCTGCTATCAGGGGTGTCTTGACGGTGTTTGGGTTGCGGCGGGGCGGGTAGAGCAAGCGCCCATCGCCGTTGCCCCAAAACAGGCGCGTGCCGGGCTGTAGCTGGCTGTCCCACACATAACTCATGGGGTCCTCCCACGGATCCTGCAGACGGTCGGGATAGGCCAACTCGCTGTGCCACCATGTCGTTTCCCAGATGAGGATCCCTTGCAGCCCATACTGCCAGCTTTGCCAGAGCCAGACACGCATCTCGGTGCCCGGGTGATCGATAAAGAGCGTGGCGTAGGGGGCTTTCGGACCGGTGCAGACATACCACCAGACCTCTTCGCCTGCCTTGCGCCGCTCCGCAATTGCCTGAGGCTCGACAAACGCCGTGAGAGGACACCATAGGTCCACACTTCCAATGATGGACGGTTCAGGCTGTTCGGTGAGCATGCGGGTCAGTTCGGGGGCAACCTGCTTGATCTTCACCATCACGCGCACCACGAACGGATAATCTGCAGGTTCTGGTTCGTCAAACCAGTAGAGGTACGCCTTTTTGAGCCAGCCTTTTTGGCGCAGGTGCGCGCACAACTGGCGTAGGTAATTCGACCAGAGCCGTTCGTATTCGGGGGTTCCCTCCTGAAACCCACCGAATTCGCCAGGCGTATAGTTGGGGTAGCGTCCACTGGGCAAGCCATACACTGGAAGGACAAAGGCATTAAAACCGAACTCGTTCAGATACCGCTGCGCCGATTCATCGAATCGGGTGAAATCCAGCACGACCCGTTTCTCTCTGCCCTCCCCTTCAAACCGCACTTCGTACGGGGCGTAGGCATAGAAGCTGTAGGGCATGAGCCGATGCTCTCTGAAGTGGCGCATGTATCGATCCCACAGCGCGCGCTTTTGGCGCTCGTCCTGCAGTTTGTGATACTGTTCTAATCGTTGTGGGTTAATGCCGAAGCCACTGCGGACAGTGGGCACACGCGGCAGGTCAAAATCGTAGATTCGTACTTCCAAGGGGATGCGTGCCACGCCTCGGTCGGTGTGCAGAGTGCATGTGCCCTTGTAGATGCCTGCGGGAGTACCATAGGGGGCATACACCGTCAGCCACAACGGCTGATTGTGCTGAGCCTCCAAGCGTAAGGGGAGCTCAAGGGGCGGCAGGGGGTCAGGGTACTCACCCACCTCGCCCAAGTAGTCTGTAGGGTTCTGAACGAAGACGTAGGCGACCTCGCGCAGGCTTAAGTGGCGCGAAGCGAGCCGATGACGCCCCGCGGCGAGATCGCCCACCTCGACCTTGATCAGAGTCGTCGGACGGCTGGGGCGCAGAACAATCTGAACAGGTTCATACTCGCCGCGCGCCAAGCTGAGATGCACGGCAGACGCTTGGGCTTTGGGAAGCCCGCGATCGCGCCCGACTTTCCAGCCCGCTTCACACCACCAAATCCCCAGCGGTTCGGGTGTACCTGCCACGCGATAGCCGTAGTGCCCCCAACGCAAGATACTGGTCGGCATTGTAAACTGTACGCTCCACAAGATGGCGCCGCGCTCACGCTGAAGCCCGACCACCCAAGTTTCGGACTGTGCAGTGGGCTGGGGCAGGCGAATCCGAAACGGAGTAGGTATATTCGGGCGCAGGGTAAGTACTGTTTGAACCTGTGGGAGCTTGCCCGCTTGACTTTGGAATACCTGCGCCTGAAGTGGCTGAGAGGCACTGCTTCGGGCGGTACCTGTTAGGTACCAGTTGCCATCCGAATCGGATGCCAGTGCGAGATTATCCACAAGCAGGTCGCTTCGAGACCATTGGGGAAGCAGTACGAGGCTCTTCCCGATGCGGGGCGCCCCTGTGTCGCCTTGTAAGGCTGCGGTCAGGAGGTACTGATCCACCTGGATTGTGCCGGTCTTGCCCATCAGCCGGATCCACAAGGTGGTAGTCGGAAACAGGTCGGCAGGCAGTTCCACAGTATGCGTGCCCCTCCCTTGCAGGGTGTGAAGGGGGCGCCATGGGGCTTTCTCCGAGCGTGCCAACACGGTGAGGGTGCCCGCTTGGTCAAACGGCACATTTAGGGTCAGTGTCGCCTGAGTCATCGGCTGGGGCGCGGTGGTATGGCGGTAGGTCACCTGAAGGTTCGGACTAAAGACCCAGCGCGTGGTGTTGAAACTGGCATCGAACGATTCTAAGCAGGCGTGCAGGTTGGCGTTTTCGTAGTATCGGCTGGTGAACATGTAGCGCCCGGCTCGAATTTGCTCGCCTTCCCCCAAAGTGAGCGAACCGTATCGACTCTGAGCTATCTGGACCCGCATCAGCTGGACAGCGTCGAAGAGGATTTCACCGTTCCAGTTCCACTGCCCGACTCGGATAAAACTGTCGCGTGGGTTATCGGGGGCACGAAAGACAAACATCACCTCGCGCCACTCGGTGCTGGGGTCGAAATCTTTGTTGACCGTGTTGGCGCCTGCAATTGCACAGGCTCCTGTCCCTGCGGCTTTCATGCGGAACCGCAAGGCATAGGTCTGCTTCGGCTCCAGTTTCCATCGGGCGTGGCGCCAGAAGGCGGTATCGGTTCCGTTTCCCCGCACGCCCAGCACCATGCGGTCTATCCGTTGAATTTGGGTTCCCTCCGTTTGGAGAAACACTTCGTGGCGCTGGAAGGCTTTTACGGGGTCGCTGGCCACCCAGTCGGTTAGAGGAGGTGGGGTGATTTGGAAGGCTACAATGCTTGCCAAAATCATCGCTGTGCGCATAGGAGCTTAGTTCGCATGGAGACAGTTTTTTCCTGCGAACAGATTATCGGAAGCGTACGATGGTGACGCCCTCGCCCCCTTCAGCAGGGTCTGCAAGCTGGAAGGAACGCACCTGAGGATGCTGGCTAAGGTACTCATGAACCATTCGGCGCAGGATGCCCGCACCGCGCCCATGCAGGATGCGCACGGTGTCGTACCCTGCCAAAATAGCATCGTCCAGATACTTTTCCAGTAACGGTTTGGCATCGTCCACGCGCATCTCGCGAATTCGCAGCACTTGGGGTATGGGTTCTGGTGGGCGGGGTCGGCGCCCCTGCCGTGGGGGAGGCGAGGGTTGTGAAGGCAGGGGTTCTATATCGCTTAGGGGGAATTCGCTCCGCACCTTGCCCAGATACACTTGGGCTTTGCCTCCTTTGGGCAGATCGGCAAGGGTGCCGCGCTGGTTCAAGCTCCGCACGCGCACAGGCATGCCGATGGACCACTGTGGGGTAGAGGAGTTTCGGGGTGTTGGGGGCGGTGTTAGGGGCTGAATGGCTTGCTCGGCTTGCTGAAATGCCTGCACGAGCTGTTCGCGCAGTTGGGTGGTCTGTTTGCTTTCGCGTCCTGCTTGACGCAACTGCTGAAAGATGGCGTTGGCTTCCTGTTTGAGCTGGTGAATCGTTTGCGCCAACTCTTGCTGGGCGCGTTGGCGGGCGTTGCGGCACTCCTCCTCCAGAGCATGTCGCTCGGCTTCCAACTCTTTCTGGAGCTGGGCGAGCATGCTGTTGCGCTGGCGCCATTCCGCCTCCGCCGATTCGGCGCGTTGGCGTTGCGCCTCCAACTGCTGGAGCATTCGCATCAGGTCGACCGCTTGAACGCCGAGCGCATCCAAAGCGCGCCGAATCACAGAGGAGGGTAAGCCGAGCCGTTCTGCAATCTCGATAGCGTGGCTTGCCCCAGGAATCCCCATCCGCAAACGATAGGTAGGCTGAAGGGTCTCGGCGTCGAACTCCATCGCCGCGTTTTGGAACTGAGGATGCTCATAGGCGAGCGCTTTTAGATCGCCGTAGTGCGTGGTAGCGACGACCCGTGCCTCGCGTTCCACCAAATGGGTGAGGATCGCGCGCGCCAAAGCAGAGCCTTCTGTGGGATCGGTACCCGCACCTATCTCGTCCAGCAAGACAAGGCTATGCCCACCCACCTCGTTCAGAAAGCGCACAATATGGTGGATATGCCCCGAAAAAGTGGAGAGCGACTGCTGGAGGCTCTGCTCGTCCCCAATATCGGCAAAGACCCCATAGGGAATGGCGATTTGGGTGCCCTCTTCAGCAGGGGGATGCAACCCGAGCAGGGTCATCAAGGTCAGCAAGCCCAATGTCTTGAGGGTAACGGTCTTCCCACCTGTGTTGGGACCTGTTATGAGGACGCAGAGCCACTCTCGCCCGATTTCGAAGTCGATTGGCACAACACGCTCTTGGGGGATCATGGGGTGTCGCGCCTTGCGGAGCTTCCAATAGCCATCGGTGTTTACTTCAGGATGTGTGCCGCGCCAGTCGAGCGCCAGGCGTCCTGCTGCGAGAACAGCATCCAGTTCACTAATTGATTCGAGGGTCTCTTGAAGCTGCTGTCCATACGATTCGACGGTTCGTGAGAGGGCGTATAGGACGGCCTCGGTGGCTTCCTGTTCTGCAGACTGGAGTTCGCGCAGGCGGTTGCCCAGTTCCACCAGTTCCAGAGGTTCAATGAACAGAGTCGCACCGCTCACGCTGGTATCGTGGACGATACCAGGCACTTTGCCCTTGTGTTCCACGCGCACGGGGAGGCAGTAGCGTCCGCTGCGGAGGGTGTAGGTAGGCTCTTGGAGCCAGTCGCGCCAGGCCTGGAGCCTCTGCTGGAGCCGTTCGGTGAGGCGCTTCTGGAGCCGTCGTTGATCGTGTCGGATTTGGGCGAGGGTCTCGCTGGCGCTGTCGCGTACCGCACTGCTGGGTTCGATGCACTCGTGGATTTGGCGTTCGAGTGGCTGGAGCGGGTGAAGCCGTTCTGCGTAGAGAGCAAGCTGTGGATAGTGTTGGGCGCGCGCGAGCAGGTGGCTCTTGTAGGCGCGTGCCGCATGCAACAGCCCTGCAAGCAACAGCAATTCGTCGGGGGTGAGGGTTCCGCCTTTGAGGGCTTTGGTGAGTGCGGGGCGCACCTCCTGCACGCGTATTGCAGGCGGTGGATCGCGCAAAAGCAAGCGCACCGCTTCATCGGTCTCTTGGAGACGGAGGCGAACCGTCTGAAGGTCTCGACTGAGGGGGCGTTGAAAGGCACGCTCTTGCCCCATCGGTGTCTCGGCGCGGCGCGCCCACTCACGACGCACCCAGTCTAACTCCAACACTTGCAGGCTGTGCGGGTCCCACTCCATCACGCAACAGTTTACCCCACCAGAGAAGGCTTCCAGCCAATCACTTCTTCCAACCTGCGCGACAAGGTGGCTAATGGCAAGCCCACCACATTAAAGTAGCACCCGTGTACCGATTCGACCAACAGCGCCCCGTATTCCTGAATACCGTAGGCGCCTGCCTTATCGAACGGCTCTCCAGCGCGGAGATACCACTCGATCCATGCGTCGGAGAGGGTTCGGAATCGGACACGGGTTCGGGGGGCATCCAGCGTGGTTCGGACGGTCTGACCGTTCTGTCGCAGGAGCAGGCAGAGCGCAGTGATGACGGTGTGGGTGCGTCCAGAGAGGGTTTGGAGCATCTGGAAGACCTCTTGGGCGTCAGCGGGCTTCCCCAGCACCCGATTCTCCACGATGACGAGCGTATCCGCGGCGATAATGAGGGCATCCGAATAGTGCGCAGCGACAGCTTGCGCTTTGGCATAGGCTAACCGTTTGCCAAGCGTAGCGGGACGCCCTGCTGTTGCAGGCAACCGTTCTTCGATATTAGCGGGATGCACTCGGAAAGGTTGCCCGAACAGTTTCAGCAGTGCCTGTCGGCGCGGGGAAGCCGACGCCAGCACCCATTCGCACATCGGGGCTTACAGAATCTCCGCTGCCGTGATGACGCTCTGGGCAATCTCCTTCATGGTCTTGTTCTGGTTGCGTGCCATGAAGTGGATTCGGCGGAACGCTTCGGCTTCGCTCAGCCCCAACCGATCCATCAAGATGCCCTTGGCGCGCTCGATCACCTTGCGTGTCTCCAACGCTTCTTGCAGTTCGCGCACCGTCTGGTCTTTGGCTTGCATCTCTCGGAACCGTGTGAGGGCAACTGTGATGGCAGGGGTCAGTTCCTGTTTGCGAAATGGTTTCAATAGGTAGCCATACGCGCCCACTTGTGTCGCTTGCGCTATCAGTTCCTCCTCGGAATAAGCAGTAAGGAACACAATAGCGCATGGGTGTTGCTCTACAATTTGTCGTGCCGCTTCAATGCCATCCATTACAGGCATCTTAATATCCAAAATCATCACATCGGGACGAGTCTGCAGAGCCGCTCGCACGGCATCCTCCCCAGTCTCCGCTTCCCCTACAACCTCGTAGCCGAGCTGTTCCAGCTGGGTTCGTACCATCACACGGGTCAGTTCCTCGTCCTCGGCGATTACCACACGCACTGGTTTTTGTGTCTCCATAGGCATCTCCTCCATCTCTCGTTAAGTTCGCTTCGCTCGTTGTTCCACATAGCGCCGTGCCATTTCCAGTTTGCCTGCGTTGGTGTAGCAAGGGCTTTGTGGGGATAACGGGAGCCGCACAGGCTCACCCGTTAACGCAGACTGGTAGATTGCCGTGATCAGCTCCAGCGCATGGCGCCCCTCCACGCCAGAGACTTGCGGGGCACGGCGTTCGCGCACGGCGCGTAGAAAATCGTGAACCAGAGCAGTATGCCCTGGCATCTCTCGATCAGGAATGCCCCGATAAACCTCAGCAATCTGGAGCAGACGCTCCTCATGACGCGAATAAGGGCGAAACGGAAACATCTGAATGGTTCCATACTGCCCTAAGACCAGCATCCGACTGATATCCGATTCCAGCTCCGCAGCGGTAGAGGCGCAAAAGACCGCATACAAGCTATCCTGCCACCGCAAAGTGGCTAAGCACCAGTCTTCCACCTCGATATCGTGGGCGATGGTGTCGATATGAGCTTGCACCTCACTGGGCATGCCCAACAGATGAATGAGTAGATCGACATGGTGCACCGCTTGATTAATGACGGCTCCGCCTCCCTCCGTCGCCCATTTGCCACGCCAACTCACCTCGTAGTAAACAGGGCGACGCCACCACAGACAGCTCACCTCCGCATAGAACGGCGTGCCAATCGCACCGCAACGGATCACTTGGCTGGCTCGGCGGACGTCAGGCTCAAAACGCAGTTGGAACACCACGCCCAGCTGACGGTTCGCTTTTTTGGCAGCCGCCAGCATCTGATCCGCCTCCTCCAGGCTAATTGCCATAGGCTTCTCTACCAACACATGCTTGCCCGCTTGCAAGGCAGAGAGCGCAAACGTCGCATGCAGATGGTGCGGAACGCAGAGATGAACGGCATGCACATCGTCCCTGCGCAACACATCGTCTATCTCCGTAGTCCAGACAGGCACTTGGTAGCGTCGGGCAAACGACTGGGCGCGACCCTCGTCGGTATCGGCGACAGCGACCAGTTTCGCCTCCTCAGGAATCTGCTGAACCGCTTTGGCATGAGCACCGGCAATCCCGCCAGCGCCCACAATCGCGATCCCTATCTTTTCCATGAGCGACCTCCGTGGCGGGGCAAGGTCTTGCCAGCGTGAACGCTCGCTCCCATGCCATGATTGTACCCTAATAGCACCGCCCGAAGTTCAGCAGGACAATCTGCACATCCGCATCATCTCCTATGCCATCGCCATTTTGGTCTGCAGGAACGCTGCCGCCTTGCCCAAACTGGAACAGCACCTGCAGAAGATCGTTGTCGTCCACACAGCTGCTCCCGTCCACATCGCCATGCAGAATCAGCTCCATCCACTGCGAGCGCCTGAACTGGAACAGCCAGCGCGGGTCAGGCGGTTCGTAACCCAATCCAGAAGCCCCCTCATACCCAACAGCACGCACCTGCAGTTCCACCGGAACCAGCGCAGGGTTCCCCCCGAAATCCTGTTTGTGCGGTTCTACCTCCGGGTGATAGTGGATGCCCAACTCCTTCGGCTGACCGTACAGTTCAGGGTTCAGGTA
>PSLB01000111.1:0-8297 GCA_040289385.1 Armatimonadota bacterium | reverse complement strand
TATCGTGCCGGCCCGCGCAAGCGGGTTAGGTGCAAGCCCCTAGCTTTAGCTATGGGGTAGTTGACAATCCGACAGGGGCGAGGCGCTCTCTGCAAGCACCTTCCCCGTCGTACGCGCCCGAACCTCTGCGTGGTACATCGCCCCAAAATCGCGCCGAAACCATATCAGCCAAAAGATAAAGACCAACGCAAAAATGGGATAAAGCCGACAGGGAATGCTCATCAAGAACGCCCAATATGGCCCCAACTGAACTCCACTCGTCCATGTGCTAATCAGCGCCAGATTCGCCACCGGCGCCGAGATGGAGTCCACAAGGTAGGCTAACTTCTCGCGCGAGACACGCAATTGGTCGGTCAACGGGCGCATTGTGGAACCGACAAACAAAGTGTTGGCGTAATCGTGAAAAAGATTACCAACCCCAGCAGATAGGTCATCCACTGGGCACTCCGGTCGGAACGCATCCATCGTGTGGCAGTGCGAACAATCGCTTTGAGCCCCCCAGCACGCGTGATCAGCCCAATCATTCCCCCAGCAAGAGGCTAAACAGCACGATATGGAGGTGGTCCCGATCCGCATAGGCGTTCAGCAGATAGGTATCCGCCACACGCAGAAACGCACCAAAGAGCCCCTCACCCAACACTATCCACGCACCCAACCAGTTCTGCCGCCCCTCCCGTCGCAATAAGCCCCCCAAGGAGAACGAGGCTTAGCCCGCCCGCGAGCACCCTGCGAAGCGCATAGGAACTCACGTCTTGCCTTTTTGCTTTAGGCGCAGAAGTTCCTGCCGAAGCGCACGCGCAGGCCGATGCTCAGGCTCAAGGGCAAGGGCTTTCTCTAACTCCACGAGGGCATCATCGATGAGACCAGCTTTAGCATAGATTGCCCCTGCATGACAACGCAGTTCAGCCGTGTCGGGTGCAATCTGTATTGCATAACGGATTTCCTTGACCGCTTCCTTAGAGCGTCCCATCTTGTAATACACCCAAGCGCGCGTATCGTAGTAGGAACCTTGATTTGACTTAATGGCGATTGCCCGATTGATCATCTCCAACGCCTTGTCGAGGTTTTTACCTAACTCAGCAAGCGTGTAGGCATAATTGTTCAAGGCTAAATGGTTTTGTGAATCGCCCTTCACGGCAACTTCGTACCAGCGTATGGCTTCCTCCTTGCGTTCGGAGCGGTACGCCAAATCGCCCAAGACGCGATAAAAATCCGCACGATCGACCTTTACCTTGATGTCCTGAGCGCGCGGTTCGTACTGAACGAAAAACTGATAGGCAGGCTCCCACGCCCTTACCGTCACATAGGCCCGATACACCCTCTGTAAGGCTGTATTGAGTGGCTGGGTCTGCCGAACAAACTCGTGAAACGCCTGTTCCGCTCCCGCATAATCCTTTGCCTGAAGCTTCTCTACACCCTGCTTAAAGCTAACCTCTGCAGGCGAGGAGGTCTCCCTGCGTCCACAACCCACTAACAAACCTAAAAGCGCAAGCAACACGAGCGTGTATCGCATAGTTCCTATTATACCGAAGGTCAGGTACACTATCAGGGGTGAGAGCCGATGGGAGCGATGCAGACGCAAATGCCGACCCAACGCCTCAGTTGGGAAGAGTATCTCCTGTTAGACAAGGAGCGCTACGAAATCATCGACGGCGAGGTCCACGAAATGGCAACACCTACGCTCAAGCACCAGCTTCTGGTCACGCGGCTGAACCGCACGGTAGGCAACTTCACTGCACAAAACCGCTTAGGAGAGATGTTTACCGCCCCCTACGATGTGGTGATTCAGCGTTCGCCGTTGCGCACGCGCCAACCCGACCTATTCTTCTTCTCACGCCAACAGCTCCTCCAAGCCCCCCATTTGCTCAGCGAATCCCGCACCGAAATCGCCCCCGAACTGGTGATCGAGGTACTCTCCCCCTCCGACAGCGTGAGCGTTTGGCGCGACAAACTGCACGACTATCATCGGGTGGGGGTTCAGGAGGTGTGGGCAGTGGACTTGGAGAACGAAGAGATAGAGGTGTTGGTATGGGAGTCGTGGGGGTATCGGGCGTTGGGATGGTTTTGGGGGGAGACGCCCATCGTCTCGCAGGTACTCCCCCAACTCACACTGAATCCGAAGGATCTGTTTGTATGGGATTCGGATCCTTCAGCTCCCGAATAAGCTGGAGATCCTCTTTAGAGAGGCACGCTTTTGCGAAGAGATCGGGACGAAGGGCGCGAGTCAAGCGCAACTGCTCTTTCCGTCGCCAGCGCGCAATAGCCTGGTGATTGCCAGAAAGTAGCACCGAGGGCACGCGCAAGCCACGAAACGCCTCAGGGCGCGTATATTGTGGATAGCCCAGCAATCCATCCGCGTAGGAATCTTGCGCTAACGATTCGGGCGAATGGATCGCTCCTGGCAAGAGGCGCACCACCGAGTCGATGAGGATTAGGGCAGGCAGTTCCCCACCGGTAAGCACGTAGTCCCCGATGCTCACCACATCGGTTGCCAGATGGTCGCGCACGCGTGCGTCCACACCCTCATAATGCCCGCAGAGTAGAATCAGGTGTTGGGCGTGCGCTAGCTCATGTGCCATCGCTTGGGTGTAGAGCCTGCCTTGAGGCTCCATCAAAATCACGCGTGCAGACACATGAGGCTGGCGACAGTGTTCGACAGCGCGAAAGAAGGGTTCTGGCTTCATCACCAGCCCTGTGCCCCCGCCATAAGGCTCGTCATCGGTCTTGCGATGCTTGCCCTGTGCAAACTCGCGTAGCGGAACCGCACGAATCTGCACCAGCCCCCGCTCTTGCGCACGCCCGACGATGCTGTAGCGCGTACCTGCCTCAATCACCTCGGGGAACAGCGTAATCACATCGATAACCAGCATCGGCAGAGAAGTGTACCTTACACCCGCTTGCAATTCCTCTGCACATGGGGGGTACACTCTTGGTGTTGGGATTGGACGAGTAGAGGTGCGGGCGAACAAGAGTAGCTGGCTGGAGGTGGACTGGCACTGAAGAACGCCAGCGAAAGGGTTCCCCGCCGGAATCGCAGGAAACCAGTCTTCCTTACGGTTGGGCAGAATGGGAATACCATTCTGCCTATCATCCCCACAAGGGGATGGGGCGCTACTCGGCGGTAGATCTCCTGCGTTGCCTCGCTCGACCGTCCCCCTATATACTATGGAGGAAGCCGATGCGGATTACCTTAATCGGATACGGTAGGATGGGACAAGCGGTGGAGCGCGTGGCAAAGGCGCGCGGACACACTCTGGTCGGCATTATCCACCACGACACACCTCAGGAGGTACGCCATACACTTGCCCACCAAGCGGAGGTGCTTATCGACTTCTCGCGTGGGGATGCTGTGCCCGAGCATGTCGAACTGGCGCTCAGCACTCGGCGTCCGCTGGTCATCGGCACTACAGGATGGGACACCCAGCGTGAACAACTCGCCCAGCGCGTGTACCAAGCCAACGGGGCAGTGCTGTATGCTCCCAATTTCTCCATCGCCGTTCAGGTGTTTCTCACGCACGCAGTGGCGTTAGCAACGCAACTGCTTCAGTTAGAAGGCTGGGATCTGGCACTTGAGGAGATCCACCACCGCGCCAAAGCCGACGCTCCCAGTGGTACAGCACGCACCTTAGCCCACAGGCTCGAGCAAGCACTTCATCGCCCCTGGACAACCGCGCTCCCCGAACATGGAGGGCTCCCCGATAACCCCTTCCATGTAAGCGCCTTACGGCTGGGACACGAGTTCGGCACCCACCGCCTGCTGCTGGACGGGCCCTATGATCTGATCGAACTCACCCATCGTGCCAAAAGCCGAGAGGGGTTCGCCTACGGTGCGCTCCGCGCCAGCGAATGGTTACTCGGACGCACGGGCTTCTTCGCCTTCGATGAACAACTACACGCAATTCTGAACACAGGGAGGATAGACTAACATGACACGAACGATGCCGTTTCGAGGACTGGGTGTGGCGATGGTCACCCCGTTCCGCGCTGATGGAACCTTAGATGAGTTCCGATTGCGCGCATTCGTGGATCGGCTCATTGAAGGGGGCGTCGATGCCCTCCTACCTGCAGGCTCCACTGGCGAAGGCGCCACGCTAACCCAAGAGGAACACCACAGAGTGATGGACATCGTACTGGAGCAAACGAACGGACGCGTGCCCGTGATCCCAGGAGCAGGCAGTAATGCCACCCACGAAGCAGTAGCCTTAGCCCAGTACGCAAAGCGAGCAGGGGCAACGGCTGTGCTGTCGGTAACCCCCTACTACAATAAGCCTGAACCCGAAGGGCTTCTGCAACACTATGCCACCATCGCAGAAAAAGCGGACATCCCTATTATCCTCTACAATGTGCCGTCCCGTACAGGACGCAACTACTCGGCAGAGACCATCCTCCGAATCGCCGAACAGGTCCCGCTGGTGGTGGGGGTCAAAGAGTCATCGGGCAACCTCGTCCAAGCCCTGGAGATTTTGGCAAGCCGACCTTCTGGCTTCGCAGTCTATGCAGGCGACGATATCTTTGCTGTCCCGACTATTGTGATGGGGGGCGACGGCGTCATCTCGGTGATTGGCAACCAGCTCCCCGAATGGACTGCCCGCATGGTGCATTCCGCTATGGAGGGCGATCTCCTCGCCGCCCGCACTTGGCATTTCCGACTTCAGGCACTGATGCAAGCCAACTTCTGGGAGACCAACCCTGCCCCCGTCAAATGCACCCTTGCGATGATGGGCATCATAGAGGAATCCCTGCGCCTCCCGCTGGTGCCCGTCTCAGAGCGCACACGCGATCGGCTACGGCAAGTATTGCAAGGGTTAGAAAAATGGGGGAGCGCGAGGGGGCTGTAATCCCCCCACAATTCGTTGGGGGGATACACGGACCCCCTCGCGCATGGGGGATCATCATGCAGTTATCTCCCGTGGTCACTAGCCCCTACCTTAGGGGAGGAGTGGCCGTGTGGCGTGGCCTGTGGTCGTGTTATTCCGTCTGGGGTGGAACGGCGTCGCCGAACCAAAGCGCAGGGGTAAAGCCCTGCGTGCATCCGGAATAAGGATGCCCCTCAATAACTCGGTTTATTGAGGGGAGGACGTCACGTGTCCTGAACTGAGAGTGGCTCCTGTAGAGGCAGAGTGCTTCTGCCTCTGCACCTCCGCTTCGGGTATAATCCTGCCGGAGGGAACTATGCCTGAACATCGGTTATTACTAAAGCACGTAGAGGTACCGGGTTATGATACTTTAGAAGTTTACCGTCAGTATGGTGGCTATCAGGCGTTAGAAAAAGCCCTGCAGATGGAGCGTCAGGCAGTCATCGACGAAGTAAAAAAGTCGGGACTGCGCGGACGCGGGGGCGCAGGCTTCCCCGCATGGATCAAGTGGAACGGCCTCCCTAAGGACGACACAAAGCCCCACTATGTGATCTGCAACTCGGACGAAGGCGAGCCGGGCACCTTCAAAGATTTCGAGCTGATGTATAAGGCGCCCCACCAGCTCATAGAGGGCATGATCATCGCTGGCTACGCAGTTCGAGCCAAATGCGGCTATATCTACATACGCGGGGAATATGTCGAGTGCGCCCGCAAAGTTCGGCGCGCCATCGACGAAGCGTATCAAGCAGGCTACCTCGGCAAAAACATTCTTGGGAGCGGGTTCAACTATGATCTCTACATCCACATGGGAGCAGGCTCCTACGAGTGCGGTGAGGAGTCTGCCCTGATGTCCAGCCTTATGGGTGAGCGCGGCATGCCACGCCTCAAGTTCCCTCATGCGCCCTTGCCCACCATCGCCGGCGTCTGGGACTGCCCGACGCTCATCAACAACTGCGAATCGCTGAGTGCGGTTCCGTGCATTATCCGCAACGGCGGTGAATGGTATGCGCAGCTGGGCGCCAGCACCAAAAACTCGCGCGGGACCAAAATCTTCTCTGTGAGCGGGCATGTCCATCGTCCGGGCAACTACGAGGTAGAGTTCGGCACGCCACTCATGGAGCTTATCGAGCTGGCGGGCGGAGTGTCAGGGGGCAAACTAAAAGGGATTATTCCAGGGGGCTCTTCGATGCCGATTCTGCCTGCCGAGAAATGCGAAAACGCCATCATCGGCTATGAGGAACTGATGGAGGTGGGCAGTATGGTCGGCTCGGGCGGATGCATGGTGCTAAACGAACACACCTGCATCGTGCATTTTGCATGGCGTACAGCGGAGTTTTACGCCCATGAATCTTGCGGTAAATGCACGCCTTGCCGAGAGGGCACGCGCTGGATGGTTCAGATTCTGGAGCGGATTCTGCAGGGCAAGGGACGGATGGAAGATATCGATCTCCTCTTGGAAATCTGCGATCAAATCGACGGGCGCAGCTTCTGCGCTTTGGGCGACGCTGCCGCCTGGCCTGTGCGCGCGCTCATCAAAAACTTCCGACACGAGTTCGAATATTACATCCAGCATGGGCGGAGCATGTACGCAGATAACCCCGAAACGCAGAAGATGTTCCCTCCAAAGGGCTACCAGCGCTACAATCCCATGCGCTATGAATATACCTTTGGCTTCGCAAAAGGGTAACAATATAGCAGACACGCGGTACAATTGTAGCGTACCGAACCTAAAAAACAAGGAGGTTTTTTAATCATGACTACCCGTATCGAGAAAGACGCGCTGGGCGAACGCGAACTCCCAAGTGAGATCTATTGGGGATTGCAGACCCTGCGCGCTCAAGAGAACTTCCCTATCAGCGGTATCCACGAACCGAAGTTGATGATCGATGCCTATGTGCTTCTAAAGAAAGCTGCTGCGCAAGCCAATACGGAGCTGGGGCTCATTCCTGAATCGGTTGGTAAAGCGATTATGCAGGCGGCAGACGAGGTACTGAGAGGTTCCTTGCGCGATCAGTTCCCTACCGATATCTTTCATCAAGGTGCGGGCACCTCTTTCCACATGAATGTGAACGAGGTTCTGGCAAACCGTGCCATCGAACTGTTGGGTGGGACTAGGGGCGACTACAAACTGGTTAGCCCGAACGACCATGTCAATTTTGGGCAGTCGACTAACGACACCTTCCCGACTGCGATGCGGATTGCTGTGCGTTTGGCACTTCGAGAGCTATTCCCCGTGCTGGACGGACTGCAAGAAGCCTTTGCACAGAAAGGCAAGGAGTTCGACCATGTGCTCAAGTCGGGGCGGACCCACCTCCAGGATGCGGTTCCCATCCGATTGGGGCAAGAGTTCACTGCCTATGCCCATACTCTGGCGAAGTGCAAACGCGTTCTGGAGTTTGCTGCTCAAGCAGTGGAAGAGCTGGGGATTGGCGGCAGTGCAGTGGGCACGGGATTGAACACGCATCCACGCTACCGGTTCCGAGTGGTGGAGCTATTGCGGGAGTGGACAGGCTTGCCGTTCCGTCCTGCCGATGATTTGCGTGAAGCGATGCAGAGCCAGATGCCGATTGGGCTGGTCGGCTCGGCGTTGCGCACCCTGGCGCTGGAAGTGACGCGCATCGCCAACGATTTGCGTCTGCTCTCATCGGGGCCGCTCACAGGGTTCGCCGAGATTGTTCTGCCCGCCGTCCAGCCTGGGAGTAGTATCATGCCCGGCAAGGTCAATCCCAGCATCCCCGAAATGGTGAATATGGTATGCTTCCAAGTCCTCGGGTGCGCCACCACTATCGACTACGCCGTGCAAGCAGGTCAGCTGGAGCTGAATGTGATGATGCCCGTGATGGCGTACAACGCCCTGTTTGCGACCCAGATTATGACCAACGCACTCCTCCAGTTTGATGAGCGGTGCGTGCGTGGCATCGTCGCCAACGAGGAGAAGTGTCGATGGTATGCCGAGACCAGCCCCAGCCTTGCCACAGCACTCAATCCCTATGTGGGCTACGCCACCGCCGCAGAGGTTGTCAAACAGGCCTTGCGTGAGAACCGATCGGTCATCGACATCGTTCGCGAACGCCAACTGCTCACCGAAGAGCAAATCCAAGAAGTGTTTGACCCCTACAAAATGACTGAGCCAGGCATCCCCGGCAAACATGAGTAGCGGTTCGTCGATAGCGGTGGAATCGCCCACCGCTACCGAGCTTAGAAAAACGGGGTATCATTATGGGATGAACAGGTATCTCCCGTTAACCCGTACCTTGAATGGGAGGAGGGGCCGTGTGGCGCGGCCTGTGGTCGTGTCATTTCGTCTGGGATGGCACGGCGTCGCCGAACCGGAGCGCAGGGATACAGCCCTGCGTGCATCTGGAATAAGGACGCCCCTCAATTGATGGAGGGGAGGACGTCACAGTTGCCCTCACCTCCTTATGCCGCCCGGAAGCCCCC
>PSLB01000110.1:0-8405 GCA_040289385.1 Armatimonadota bacterium | reverse complement strand
CGTGGTGCAACCGGACGCCGTTCTTCTCCCGCTGCGCCCAACCGTAGGCCACAACGGCGTTGAAGTACTCGGCATGCTGACGCAGCGTCTCCAGGAGCACGCCCGCCTGCTCAGGGGTTGGATTTGGCCGAAGCCGGATCGTTCGCTGTATACTCATATACTAGTACATTTTTGCGAAAGGAGGTGAGGTGGCGCTCCTCCCCAGGGCTGAAGCCAGGGGTCTCCGCGCCGCCGATAGTAGATGAGCCCATCACTTCGCCGATGTTGATGCAGAGCCGTCTGCCCGGCAGAAGCACCCTGTAGCACTCTTTCCACACCCGACTCAGGTCGATCATATACTCGTGCAGGCTCTGCCCATAGCCAACCTGCCCCGGAACGCCATAGTCCTTGAGATGCCAATATGGAGGCGAGGTTCTCACTAGCGCGATGCGATCCTCGGTGATTTTGGGCATCGCGCGGCTATCTGCCAGATAGCGGCGTGCGGTACCAGTCTTCTGCTCCATTTCTGCCTAAAAGCATACCCGAACCCCCAATCCCCTGTGAGGACAGACACAAGACCTGCCCCTACAAGGGGTTCGCCCCTCCAATTTCTCTCCCTCCCAAGCAGGCTACAAACAGTCAGGTGGAGGGGGTATAATCCCTCCTGATGCGTTGGCTCGGTCTGGTGCTCTTAGGGTGCATAGTGGGTTGGACGCTCTCGCTCTCTCGTTCTCCCAGCTTTTCGGATCGCCTCACCTTGCTTGCCGAAGTGCGGCGAATTATTCAAGCGAACGATGTGCGCGCCCTGCGTGCCCTCGGCGAAAACCCTGAGAACCTCCACTGGCACATCTGGCTCAAAGGGGACGATCGCTTGCCCAACTGGTCAGTAGACCTTCTACCCGCCCCAAAAGGCTACGGACGCCCCGATGAGGAATGGCTCCTGTTCTCTAAATTCCAACTGGTACAGGCGCTCTGCGATCGGGCGCACCCAATCGTGTCCACGCCGAACGGGCTGAAACTCGGTGCGGAGGTGCCCGAAGCGGTAGCAGTGCCCTTTCGGATAGAGTTCCACGATATTGAGATGTGGCTGGAGCCGAAGGCACGCACGGTGCGCTTGCGCAATCGGTTTACTCTCAAGCGAACTGCCCCCGACGACAAAGCGGTGCTGATGCGCCTGAACGCCCCGTATCGGGTCAAAAGTGTGCGTATCGAGGATCGGCCTGTCCCGCTTCTGCACTTCTCGGAGCCCAGACGCCCTACCCCACCAGCCGAAGGGCTGTGGGTGGGACGCGCAGGCGGCTTGCTCTGGATTCAAGGCTCGAAGCCCCTGCCCGACACCCTAACCGTAGAGTTGGAGTACGAGGGCACGATCTGGTTCCCGCCGAACGATCGCGTCGGCGAGCAATATGCCCTGCTCTGCTCGTACTGGTATCCCCATATTGGACGCCAGCCAGCACGCCACCGTGTGACTCTCCACACCCCGCCCGATTGGTTCGCAGTTGGACAGGGCGAGCTTCAACATGAAACCCGCACCGAGAGCGAGGCAACCTACACCTACCAAAACGACCTGTCCGTCTGCTTCTTTTCGATTGTGGCAGGACCGTTTCAGGTTGGTGCTGAGGTGCGCTCCACGCGTTCCAATCGGCTCATTCGGGTCTATCAACTCGAGGTGGATCGCGCCCGTGCCGAACAGATTGCGCGCAAAACCGCCCAGGCGATGGACTTCTTCGAATCGATCCTGACTCCCTACCCCTATCGCCACTTCTATGTGATGGAGACGCCCCAGTTCGGCTTCGCCGGCCTGGAAGCCTATTCATTCACCTTCTTAGACCCTACCATCACTTTGTGGGCGTGCTCACACGAACTGGCACATACCTGGTGGGGCGGAATTGTACCCAACACCTACCTCAATTCCATCTGGAACGAGTCGCTCACCCAATATGTCGACTCCGTGCTGTTCCAGAAGAACGCCGACATGACCTTGCAGATGGGTGCGGCATCCGCCAGTGGGCGCACCGTGCCCATCGGCTCTGCGAATGTCCCACGCGACGCCATGATGGCGATTGCAGGCTACATGCGGGGTGCCTATGTGATGCGCATGCTGGAAAACGAGCTGGGACAAGAGCCCCTGTTCGAAGCGATGCGCCGATTCCTCCGCCAGCGTGCAGGGCAAGCCAGCGAATGGCACCATTTCCTACAAGCAGTGAACGAGACCACCCAAAGCGACTACCGCTGGTTCTTCGACCAGTGGATCGACTCCGCCGAGTTCCCCACAGTGGAGGTGATCCCGCAGACCGTGCGCGCATCGGGCGAACAATCGGAGGTGACGGTTCGATTACGCCAGTGGGGCACATCCAAGCCCTTCCGCCTGCGCATCCCCTTGCGCCTGATGGGTGAACGCAGCGCCGAGATCACCCACACCGTGCTTCTGACAGAAGCCGAACAGACATTCACACTACAAGCCCCCTTCACCCCCAAATGGCTCACCCTACTGGACGATAACGGCGCCACCCTCATCCGTAAACCGAAGCAAACTAAAGGAGACCCCTTCCACATCAAACTGGGGAACTAAATGGCTTAAAGACAGGTACACTTAACGCGTATGGAGGGAACTATGTTCAAGCGACACTTTGCATGGCTGTGGCTGTTGGCAGTGCTACTTGTTGCGGGCGCCAGTGCCAAAGAAAAGGTTCTCCTGCAGTATAAAGCCAAACCCGGTCAAACGATGCGCTACCGTCAAACGGGCACGCTTTCTATCGAAGCCGCAGGGCAAACCTTCAACCTCGAAATCGTCGCTGTGTCCGTCCAGAAGATTCTGGAGGTCTCCACCGAAGGCAACATCAAGCAGGAGACGCAAACGGAGTCGTACGAGATGACCTTCAACGGGAACAAAGCGCCCACGCCTCCTGAAGCACTCAATGACAAGGTGACCACCACCTACAAGCCCAACGGCGAGATCATCGCACGCGAAACGACCCGCGAAGAGGAAGAAGGAGGCGACCAACAACACTTTAGCCAACTCTTTACCGTCGTCTTCGCAAGTCAACCTGTGGGCATGGGCGATCAGTGGAGCTATACCTACGAAGGGAACAAAAAACTCGGCACCGTGCCCGCGCGGATCAACTACATCCTCAAGGGGTTTGAGACTTGGAAAGGCATTCGCGTCGCCCGAATCCAGAGTGCTTACAAGGCAGAAGGGGACAGCAAGCTGAGCGCCGAAGTGGAACTGCTCGTGGAGGTGCGCACAGGCGACACGGTCTACGGTAAAGCCCAGATCTCCGGCATGGAGTTCGGGCAAGGGAATGTCTCGGCGCTTGCTTCCGCCACGATAGAAATCGAACGCATCGAAGGCTCACCGCTCCCAGAAGGCGAGGACGGAACCCCCAAAGCCGAACCGAAACCCACAGACCAAAAAACCGACCCAACTCCACAGACCGAACCGAAAACCGAACAGGCGGACAAGAAAGAAGACGCCAGGAAAGAAGACACCAAGAAGAAGGAAAAGACCATCGATGAGGTCACCAAAGACTTCGAGAAGATGGAGGGGCTATTCACGCTCTACCGCAAGAAGGAGGCAACCAAAGACACGCTCTACCTGGAAATCCGAGAGGATCAATTAGAGAAACTCCTCCTCCTGCAAGCGACCGTAAGCGAAGGCCTGCCCTCTTTCATCCTGGCGCCAGGGCGCCCCATCAGCGACATCCTGTTCAAGTTCGTCAAGCGCGACGAGCAAATCCTGCTGGTGGTGCCGAACATCGGCTTTCAAGCCAGCCCCAACACACCGATCGGGCGCTCGGTACGACGCTCCTTTGCTGATGCCTACCTCGAAGCGTTCAAAATCGAAGCCAAAGACAAGGAAGGCAGACGGTTCCTTATTGATGTCTCCAACCTGTTCCGCTCGGATCTGATCCAGATCCAGCAGTTTGCCAACCTCGCTGCAGGTGGAAGCTATAGTATCGACCGCGAGAAGACGGTGTATAACCAGGTCAAGGTCTTCCCCAACAACCTGTTTGTACAGACTGCATACCATTTCACAGGGAGCCCCTCGCGTCAGGGCGGTTTGGCGGGCTTGCTGGGCGGTTTACTGGGGAACGCGAATCTCGCTGATCCCCGTAGCATCCCCCTCACCGTCAACTTCAACCTATGGGAACTGCCCGTCAATAACGGCTATCGCCCGCGCCTCTACGACCCGCGTGTGGGCTACTTCACTACCGAGTTCCTGGATATGAACAACGAAGTCCCCGATCAGACCAAACGCTACATCTTGCGCTGGCATCTGGAAAAAGCGGACCCAAACGCGCCCCTTTCCCCGCCCAAAGAGCCTATCGTCTTCTGGCTCGATAATGCCATTCCTTACGAATACCGCGACGTCGTTCGCGCCGGTATTCTGGAATGGAACAAGGCGTTCGAAAAGATTGGCATCAAAGACGCCATCGTGGTCAAGCAAATGCCCGACGATGCCGATTGGGATCACGCCGATATTCGCTACAATGTGGTGCGCTGGGTCTCCTCCCCCGATAACGGATACGCCGTCGCTCTCTTCCGAGCGAACCCGCTTACAGGGCAAATCCTGAACGCCAGCATCACCATCGACGGCAACATGGCGCGCATCACCCGAACCATATTCCTGTATCGGGTCGACCCGTTGGCCGCATTTCGCGAGGCAGAACAGCGCGAGCGCTGTGCACCCCAACTTCACGACCCGCGTGTCTGCACGATGGTGCAGGATACATTGCTCCGTGCTTGGCAAGGCTACCTGATGATGACACTACTTGCTCCCTTACGCGGCGGCACCCAAATCAGTGAAGACCAGTTCGTGAAAGACTATATCCGCTCAGTGACGATGCACGAGATGGGACACATTCTAGGACTGCGTCACAACTTCGTTGCCAGCCGCATGAACACACTCGAAGACCTCAAGGACGGCGAGAAGGTGCGCCAGCGCGGAACCGTCGCCAGCGTGATGGAGTATGACCCCTTCAACCAGATGGCGCTCCACGCCCCCAACACGGTCTATTGGAACCCGACTATCGGACCCTACGATTACTGGGCTATCGAGTATGGCTATCGTGAGTTCCCCAACGCCTCCACCCCAGAGGACGAGCGTCCCTATCTTGCCCGTATCGCTCAGCGCAACACTGAGCCCGAACTGGCATATGAGACCGACGACTATGCCGATCGGTTCGACCCCTATGTCACACGGTTCGACTTGAGTCGCGACCCACTGGACTATTGGGAACTGATGCTCAAAGACACCGATACGCTGGTGCGCCTCTTACCGACGCGGCTCCCACGCCCGAACGAGCCCTACTACGAATTCACACGGATCTTTTTCGGCTCGCTGGGATCTTACAGCAACGCAGCGGTGCAGTTAACTCGGTTCATCGGTGCGTTGCAGATTCGGCGCAACTTCCCGAACGATCCGAACGCTCAACCGCCCCTCCAGCCAATTTCGGGTGCAGACCAACGCCGAGCGCTCCGGCTCCTGACCACCTACATTTTCGCGCCTACGGCGTTCAACTTCCCCAAAGGCTACTACGAGCTTCTGGCGCCCAACCCCTACGATGGCTTCTCAGGCGGTCCCATTCCAGCCGATGCGCCCGTGCGCGACTTTCTGAGCAATATCCAACGGCTCACACTCAGCCGACTGCTCGCAGGCGATACGCTGCGCCGAGTCGCCAACAACGAGTTCAAGGCAATTCGCGACCCACTCACCCTCACCGAGCTGTTCGATACGCTCTACACTGCCATCTGGGATGAGGTAATTCGAGGCCCCCGCACCGTCTCCACCTTGCGCCGACAGCTCCAACGCCACCACCTCCAATTGCTGATCGATATGTTGGTGAAGAATCAGCCTGTGCCCGATGACGCCAAAATGCTGGCACGCTACCAACTCCGCCAACTACGCACTACCCTCACAAACCAACTCACTCAAGTCAAAGATACCTACACCCGAGCACACTACACCGAAGCCATCGACCTCATCGACAAGGCACTCAACGCCCAATACCTGCTCGGAATGCCCGAACCTCGAATTCCCTCGCTTGCTGAGCTTCTGGGGATCGGGCAACCCGCAGTGAACCTGCGCTGATACCATAAAGAGGGGGGAGACAACGCGTCTGCCCCCCTCAGCCTCTCTGTCGGCTCAGGACGCGCCGAACATAGGCGACTTCGGGCACGCCCAGCCACCGACACATCGTCAGATAGCCCACCATCACCACCCCAGTAGTCAACCCCAACACCACCAGCGCACTCAGGTTAACCTGCCACCCTAGCGCACTCATCCCGCACCACGCCAACCCATGAACCCACCACCCGACCCCCGCCATCACCACAGCCGAAAGCCCACTGAGCACAACTGGGCGCACAAACGGCGTGGAATCCTGCCCACTATCACGGGGAAGACGCCGACGCAATACCCCCAACATCCAGACCATCTGCACCACTGCCGACACAGAAGTCGCCAACGCCAACCCTGAATGCCCCATCGCCAAGCCATGTAAAAACAGAAAGCACAACGGCACAAAGAGCGCCGTCGCCGCCGAGCCTATCCACACAGGCGTCAGCGAATCGCGCATCGCAAAGTACGCACGCGCAATCAACGCCTGACCCGACCACGCAAACAGCCCCAACGAAAACCCACGCAGGGCGCTGGCAACCAACCCCGTATCGGTCGGCGTAAACCGCCCATACTGCAAAATCACCCGACTGATGTCCTCCGCCAAAATCCATAACAGCACCGTCGCTGGCGCTGTGAGAAACCACACAAGCCGCAGTCCCCGCTTCAATACGGCGCGCAGTTCGGTCCATCGCTCGGTAGCAGCCAGCGTGGTGAGTGCAGGAAAGATCGCCAACGCCACACCCTGCCCAATCACCCCCAACGGCGCCTGCATCTGCCGATTGGCGTTATCCAACGCCGAAATCGCCCCAGGAGGCAACGACGAAGCGAACACCCGTAAAACCAACATGTAGACCCCCGGCAACGAAAGCCCGAACATCACAGGCAACATCATCCGAAACACCTCACGCACCCCAGAGTGGCGCCAGTCAAGACACGGTCGGAAATGGCTCCCCAAACGCGCCATCGCTACAACGGGCAACACCACACTCCCCAAAAACGCGCCCAACACTGCCCCCCAAGCCAACCCCGCAATGCCCAGCCATATCGCCAACACCAGCCCCCCAAAAATGATTCCCAAATTATAAATGTTCGGTCCAAGCGCAGGCACAAGAAACTGCTTACGCGCATAAAGGGTCGCCATCATCAATCCCCCCATCAGAAAGAAGATCTGCGTCGGTAGAACGATGCGCGTGAGCACCACGGTCAACTCATGGCGCATAGGGTCAAACCCCGGAAACATCAGCGCAATCGCCATCGTTGTCGCTAACTCCAGCACAATCACTAGCCCCCCCACAAGGCTGACCATCACGGTCGCCACTGTGGAGAACACATGCCATGCCTCCGGCTTCTGCTCGTTCTCCCAGTAGCGCGAGAAGACGGGCATCAACGCCGACGAAAGCGCACCCCCCGCCACCATAAAAAAGAGCAGGTCCGGCAACTGGAACGCCGCACGATAGGCATCGGTCAGCTCGTTCTGTCCAAATCGGTAGGCAATCACTGTGTCCCGAAAAATCCCCAGTACCCGACTAGCAAAGATGGCACCCATCATCACCACGGATGCGCGTGCCCAGCTGTAGCCCACTCGCGACGGTTCACTACCCATTTTTCGAGACCAGCCGAAGCCCCACAACTCCCACCACTATCAGCCCAATAAAAAACAAACGCCAAAAGTCTGTCGGCTCCCGAAAGAGCACGATTCCCAACAGCGCCACCCCCACCGCCCCGATTCCAACCCATATCGCATAGGCATTCCCGATGGGCAACTCACGCACCGCCAACGCAAGGAATAAAAAGCTCAACAACCCTCCCGCAACCACCACCAAAACAGGAACAGGGCGCGTGAAACCGTCCGAATACTTGAGTGCAATCGCCCAAACAATCTCCATAGCGCCCGCAAGCAATAAGTAAACCCATGCCATCAGACCGAGATTATACCCCCCCGCAAACGCAGGAAACCTCAAGCGAGTGGACAATTAACAGGCTATGCGCTCACCTTCTAGAAAAGCAATCAGGTGCTTGTGAAGCTGTCTGAACACTGTCAGCCTGGGTCCGATATTGGTATCATAACCCCAGCCGAGAAAACCCCGGAAATTCATTCCGGGGATGAGAGCGCCGGACTTCTGGCCAAAAGCGTGAACATGGTGTAAGATAAGTATGGACGCGATGGGCGCAACGAACATCTTGAACCGCCACCTGCACAGGGGCAGGATTGTACCTGGGGCAGTCGTGCCCCGTGAAGAGGTCAAGTATCTCCGGCCGGCGGATCTGCGCCGGCGGAGGATTCGCCTGGGGCGCGGGCCGAAGT
>PSLB01000109.1:8047-8743 GCA_040289385.1 Armatimonadota bacterium | reverse complement strand
CGACGCTGAGCCTTGCGAACCGTTATCCGTTCGCGGATACCCTTGAGGTCTTCAAGGGCAATGCCGCGAACGGTGCCTTTGGCCTTCGCGACCAGCGCCTTGGCAATGCGATGGTTCGCGTCACGGGCGAACCGCCGCTCCTTCCTCCGACGCTTCTTCAAGAGGCGCTTGGCGGACTTCGTTCCCTTGGCTTGGAGCCTGGCTCGCAGCTTTGCATGGCGCTTCCGCAAACCGTTCAGGTGACCGCCGGAGTAGGCGGCGCCGTCCGAATCGGTGGCGATGTTAACGATGCCGAGGTCCACGCCGAGCCAGTCTTCGGGGTTTCCGGAAGGCGGTTCGGGTACGTCCACCACCACGGCGAGGTAGAAGATGCCGTCCCGGTAGATGAGATCAGCCTGTCCACGGATGCGCTTCAGCCGAGCGGCTTGGTATCCACCAAAGATGACCGGGATGAGTTGCCGGCCCCGGAGTGTCAGGATAGACACTCGGTCAACGCCCTTCCAGGAGAGCACCCGCTGGTCGTAGATAATGGCCCCATGCGGACGAAAGGACGGTTTCTTGGACCTGTCACGCTTGTACGCCTCTGCAACCTTGCTGATGGCACGGACAGTCATCTGGGCGGATAGGCCGAACCGCTCCCGAATCTCGTAGTAGACGAGCTTCTGGAGCCGAACCTTGTTGGCTGTCCTCTCGCGG
>PSLB01000109.1:0-7896 GCA_040289385.1 Armatimonadota bacterium | reverse complement strand
CCCTTCCTCCCCACGCCTAAAGGCGGGGGCTTCCGGGCGGCGCGTCAGGTGAACGGTGCTTTGGACATCTACCATCGTGCATTCCAGGTATCTCCCATCAAGGGGAGGAGTGGCCGTGTGGCGCGGCCTGTGTTCGTGTCATACCCCTTGGGATGGAACGGCGTCGCCGAACCGGAGCGCAGGGAGAAAGCCCTGCGTGCATCCGGAATAAGGATGCCCCTCAATTGATGGAGGGGAGGACGCCACACGGGTGCGCAGGACGCACGACCCAGCGGATGGGCGTGCCAATGTAAGCATGCCGTTTGCGCAGCACGTTCTCCAAATAGCGAAGAAACGAGAAATGAACAATCTCAGGTTCGTTCACAAAAAGGACCACTGTAGGGGGGCGTACCTCTGCCATCGTCGCATAGTAGACTTTGAGGGTCTTGCCTTTGCGGGTAAAGGGGCGTTCATAGAGCGCATCGGCAATCAGACGGTTGAGCTCCCCTGTCCCGACACGCATACTGTGCCAATCGGCGACCTGAATCGCCGTGTCCAGCATCGATTCAATTCCTGCGCGCTGAAGGGCGCAGACAAACACCACAGGCACATAGTCCAGCCCTTTCGCCTCTTGCTGAACCATGCGGATGAAGTCGCGCTTGGTTGGGGTCATCTTCGCGGGCAGACCATCAGGAGGCTCTTTGAGATCCCATTTATTGACCACCCATATCAGGGCACGCCCCGAATTGGCGGCATACTGAGCAATCCGTCGATCCCCATGCGTCAACCCCTCTGCCCCATCGACGACCACCAGCGCCACATCAGAACGCTCCAGCGCGCGCTGGGCACGCATCTGCGCATGATACTCCAGCGAGCGTTGAACCTTTCCAGGTCGCTTGAGCCCCGCAGTGTCCACCAAAACCAAGGGCTGGTCTTTCCAAGTTATCTCGGTGTCCAGAGTGTCGCGCGTCGTGCCCGCCACTGCGCTCACGATAGCGCGAGGCTCACCCAGCACGGCGTTCAACAGCGACGACTTGCCCACATTCGGACGCCCAACGATCGCCATCCGCACAGGCTCCAGCCCGTCTTCAGGCGCCTCTGCCATAGCGGGCGTCGGAATCTGCTCGAACACTCGATCCAGCACATCGGCAATATTGTGCCCGTGTATCGAGGAGATGGGGATCGGCTCACCCAGTCCTAATCGGAAGAACTCGGCGCGCTGAGCCTCCCAGCGGTCAGGGTTATCGGCTTTGTTCACCAACAGGATCACAGGCTTGCCCCCCTTGCGCAACAGATCGGCTACCTCTTCATCGGCTGGGGTCAGCCCCTCGCGCGCATCCACAAGAAACAACACACAGTCCGCCTCGTGGATTGCGACCTGCGCCTGGATGCGCACCTGCTCCAGAATTGGGTCTGCAATTGGGTCTGCATCACCGAAGAGGATTCCGCCTGTATCGACCACAACGAAAGGGCGCCCGAGCCACTCGCCCTCACCGTACAGCCGATCGCGCGTAACGCCTGGCACATCCTCCACAATCGCCACCCGCCGCCCGATCAAGCGGTTAAACAAGGTGGACTTGCCGACATTGGGGCGCCCGACGATGGCAATAACGGGTTTGCGGCGCATAGCCCAAGTATACCCACTGGAGGTATAATCTGCTCGCTATGGTTGGACAGCCGCGTAAAGGTCTGCTACTCATCTGTGATGGAATGGGCGATCGCCCCATCCGAGAACTGGACAACAAGACTCCTTTGGAGTATGCGAAGACCCCCACTCTGGATCGCCTGGCGTGTGAAGGGGAGTGCGGACAAATGGATCCGATTGCTCCGGGCATCCGTGCAGGATCCGATACGGCACACTTAGCGATTTTAGGCTACGATCCCTACAAGGTCTATCAAGGGCGCGGTCCGTTCGAAGCGCTGGGAATCGGCATGGAGGTTCGCGGGGGGGATGTGGCGTTGCGCTGTAACTTTAGCACCGTCGACGAGGCGTGGCGCGTGCTGGACCGCCGTGCCGGACGCATCACGGAAGGCACGCGCGATCTGGCGGATGCAGTGAACGGGGTAGAGATCGATGGCGTGCAGTGCTTTTTCAAGGAATCGGTGGCTCATCGCGGGGCTTTAGTTCTGCGTGGGGAGAACCTGAGCCCGCGTATCACCGATGTAGATCCGCACGCAGAGGGGCTGCCCGTGGCAGAAAGCCTTCCTATCGACCCCAACGATAGCGCAGCGGCGCGTACGGCGCGCGTGGTGAACGCGTTCGTCTGCCTCGCCTACGAGCGTCTGAAAGACCATCCAGTCAATCGGGAGCGCGGGGCGCGGGGATTACCCCCAGCCAATATTATTCTCCCACGCGGTGCAGGCGTAGCGCCCCATCTGGAGCCGTTTCCCCAACGCCACAAAGTACGCGCCTGTGCCGTAGTGGAAACCGGGCTCATCCGAGGAATCGCCCGCTTCGTCGGAATGGATACGCTGGACGCACCAGGCACCACAGGTGGAACCGATTCCGACCTCATCCGTATGGCAGAAACGGTCGCTCACGCCCTTGCCGAGTACGACTTCGTGCTGTGCAATGTGAAAGCACCCGATTTAGCCGGACACGATGGCAATCCGAGCCTAAAGGTAGCCGTCATAGAACGAATCGAGGCGATGGTGGCTCACCTGCTGCAACAGAATACTGAGCCATTTTATCTGATAGTAACCGCCGACCACTCCACACCTTGCTCGGTACGCGACCATTCGGGCGACCCCGTGCCCGTGTTGCTGCACGGTTCCGACCTGCGCGGGGACGATGTGCTCCATTTTCACGAACGCGCCTGTCAGCAAGGGGGGCTGGGACGCCTGCGAGGGAGCGATCTGATCCCCATCTTGACCCAGCTGATGGGCGTTCAGGACAAGTTCGGAGCGTAAGTTCGTCACGCTCATGCCTCTATAACCGATAGGGCTATTGTCTCCAGTTTGCTGGGGCGGTGAGCGCGTGGATGTCTATACCAACAGAGGTCAGCTCTGCATAACGCAGATGCTCTACCGTATAAACCTCTTTCAGTTGCGCAGGAGCCCGCTTACGCCAAGTGCGACGCTGGCTCGGATTCTCTATGTAGAAGTACCGACCATCGCGCACAAATAAACCGACCGGTTGTTCAGTAGAATTGAGGAAAGTATTCTGAAAGAAAATCTTGTTAGGGTGCTCTATCAATAGCGTACTGGTCAATTGCGATACAAATACCGATTCGCGACGCCCAGCCTGACTTGTGCGAATCTCGATTGTGGCTTCGGTGGACTGTTCAATGGTCTTGGCTTGGGCGTGAGTTCGCGCGGTCTCGTCCAGAATCGCTTCGGGCTTTTGTGCCCACAAGCTCACCCCCAAAGGCAAAGTTCCGAGACATGCCACGCTACGCATAGAATTGCCTCCATACATAGGAAAGTTTCTGGAGTAATAGCAGTCTTCCTGCTGACCTGTCCCCTCACCTTTCAGCAAGCGAACCAGCGGGTTCCTGCACAACGCCCATCAACAATACCGCCCCAGTCGGTAACCCATACAAATTCCCAGAGACGCCAACGCCTGAATCAACTCCTTCTGCAAAATCTCGCTCAGTTCATATTCACTCGCAATCTCAAAACGAGGCAGTTCCACGCGCAACGACACAGGCTTGAACTGTTCCAGTCAGCTGAAACCAGATTATAGCAATCAACAAAACTATTACACCACACAATACAGCCAAAATCTTCTTCCGTCGATTCCACCGATTCCTATGGACTCCCCTCCTCCTGATGCCGTAAGCAGGGGACAGGGGAGTGGTTTAGCCCTGTTCATTTATGATACCTCTATGATACCGCACCAGATACGATCATGGGCACCGACCCGCAGATCTGCAACGTGAAGTCAGAAAGGGGTGAAGAACACTCTGGAAGCGGTGCTGTGGGCGTTGCGCAAAGGGCTGGTTCGGCTGTGAGCGCCCTGCTTAGCTTTTCACACGCCGTCGTGCTGAGGGACGCTGGGGTTGAGGTGGGACAGGTTCGGGATGGTAGGGTACAGGCACATAGTCGACTCCAGAGGTTCGCTGAACAGGCTGGGGGTAGAGTGCTATCAGTTGGTAGATTTCTGGCGGGAGATCGGTATGCACATTGAGCCCCATAGAGCGGGCCTCCTCGGCGGAGATAGGATAATCGTGGGTGAAGTAGCCTTGTGTCAACTTGTCTGCCACCATTTCCGCCTGTCTGGGGGGCATCTGGTTGGCGATGAGCACATTTTTGACCAGCTCTTGGGCTTGCTGAAGCGCTTTCCGCGAAATGTCCGCCAGGATGAGGGTCTGATCCTCGACTTCACTGATGGGCTTCTGCTCCACGACTTTCAAGATGGACGCTGCGGGGAACTGACCCACTTGGGGGTCTATTGGTCCCAGCACGGCGTGGGAGTCCATCACGATTTCGTCTGCCGAGAGGGCGATGAGGGTACCTCCTGACATGGCGTAATGAGGCACAAAGGCGGTGACCTTAGCCTGATGGTCGCACAGGGCGCGGGCGATTTGTTGACTGGCGAGCACCAGCCCGCCTGGCGTATGGAGAATAATATCGATAGGCATATCGGGTGGGGTCATCCGAATCGCACGGAGAACCTCTTCCGAGTCTTCTACGCTGATGAAGCGGAAGACGGGGATGCCGAACAGCGACAGTGCCTCTTGGCGGTGGATTAGCACGATGACGCGTGTGCCGCGCGCCTTTTCTATCTGGCGAATCATGCTCATTCGAGCCGATTCCAGCATTCGCTGGCGGATCATCGGCATTAGCACAACAAAGATGAAAAATAGCCAGAACAGCTGCGAGAGCAGCGCACTGATAGGCGTCGGATCCATAAAGAGATTTTACCCTGTGAGGTATACTGCGGTTATGCGACGATGGCGTTGGGTTTGGTTTTGGGTTCTGTGGATTGGCATGTTGCATGCGGTTTCGGAGCCGCGCAGTTTATGGGGCATCAGCATAGAGGAGTATGCCCAACGCAGAGCGCGCCTCGCCCAGCAGTTGGAAGCAGATCAGATGGTGGTGCTTGCAAGTGAACCCCCTGCGCCTACCCGCATGCGCTACCGTCAAGAGAGCCACTTTATGTATTTGACGGGCGTAGAGACTCCGAACGCCGTTCTGGTGATTCTGCCCCCCAACAGTCCTACTGGAGAAAGTGAGGTTCTTTTTCTGGCGCGCCAATCGCGTCTGTCGCAGATTTTTGAGGGACTGACCTTCCAGCCTGATAAAGAGACCGAGTCTGCGACAGGGATTCGCGTGGTGCGCCCCATCTCGGAGTTATCGGATTTCCTGAGGGATGCGCTTAGCCACCATCCGAAAGTGTTGCTCCATCGTCCAGCCCGCCCAGGTTATGCAGAGACCCTACGCAGTCTGCAACCGGAGGTGGAGGTTCTCTCTATCGAGCGGGCGATGGCAGAGTTGCGCTTGGTCAAGTCGCCTGCAGAGTTACGGCTCATTCGCAAGGCGGTTGAAGCGAGTATGGAGGCGCACCACAACTTGGCGTGTGCGATTAAGCCCGGCGTTTATGAGTACGAGCTGGAGGCAATTGCACAGGCGACCTTTCGTCGGCATGGCTCAGAGCACGAGGCATACCCTTGCATCATCGGTTCGGGACCGAACAGTTGTATTTTGCATTACAACGCCAACAAGCGTCGAATGCAGGCGGGCGAGTTGGTGTTGGTCGATATCGGCGCAGAGTATTCCTACTATGCGGCAGACATCACCCGCACCTATCCCGTTTCAGGAAAGTTCAGTAAGCGCCAACGCGAGTTATATCTGGCGATTCTATCGGCTAAGAAGGCGGTGGAGCAATATGCGCGCCCCGGCATGACTCTGCGCGACCTGCATCAAAGGGCGGTTGAGGTGTTGCGGAGTTCGCCCCTGCGTGCGCGCGATGCCAGCGGAGAGGAACGCACGCTGGACGCCTTCTTTGTTCATGGGCTGTCACATATGATGGGGATGGATGTGCATGACCCCGACTTGGGCAAGCCCCTTCAGCCAGGGATGGTGTTCACCATCGAGCCAGGGGTCTACATTCCCACCGAAAATATCGGCATTCGTATAGAAGATGACTACCTGATGACGGGGAAGGGCGTGGTGAACCTCTCTTCAGCCTTGCCAACCGAGCCAGATGCCATAGAGCGGATGATGCGCCTCCCAAGAGCTCCAAATAGGAGCAGGAGCCCCCTTCCCCTCACTTGGAGCGCTGGCAAGATAGGACAAAAGTCCCTATGGAAAAGACCGTTACGGCCAACACCAGCGGAATGCGCTACCGAGAGCCAAGCCTCATCCTTGTAGCACCCACTCCTCCAGATGCGGGCGCATCGCAGGCGACCAGTCGTGCCCCAGCTCCTCATAAATCAGCAACCGTTTCCGCACGCGAAGCGCATCGTATAACGAGAACACCACAGGCGCACGAACGCCCGGATCCTTCATCGCCAAACTCACCTGCACAGGCACGCGCACGAACGGCGCATGGTTCACCGTGTCGTAATATTGAAGCGTGTGCAGTAGCCTGTCCAACGAGGCGCCAGTGCGCTCCCTATAGTCGGTGAACTCCTTCATCGGATAGCGCCAAACCGCACGCCTAAGCAGGTACTCCCAATAGGTCAGCGCAGGCAGTTCAGCCACCACCACCCGTACCAGACGACACCAAGCCCCCAACATCACGGATAGCCCCCCACCCTGACTGAGACCCGCTACCGCAAGCCGAGCCGAATCGACCTCCGGCTGGGATGCCAGCACTCGCATCGCCAACAGGCAATCCACCATGATCCGCCGATATACATAAGTGTGCGGCGATTCGATCCCCTGCGTGAAGTAGCCCAGTTCTGGACTATACGCCACATTTGGCACCACAGCATACCCGTGCAGGTTAATCGAGAAAGTGATGCACTGCTCGAAGGCAGTGTTTTCGTTGATGGGCACGGTCGAGATGCCATAGCAGGGCAGGTAAAGCACTGCAGGGGCAGGGAGGGGAACAGAGCGAGGAATGGCAAACCAGCCTTCGCGCCCCCGCCCCTCACAACCTACCCAGCGTAGACGCTCCACACGATGGCTCGCCCGATCCTCTTCGGCAAAGTGAACCCGCTCGAGCTGTACCGCAAGCGCATCGGCTTCCGCCACCACCGACTCCCAAAACGCTACAAAGTCGGTAGGCGGGCTCGGAACTTTGAGTGAAACAGGCGCGCCACCAGCAACGCTCATCCTTATTCGAAAACAGAGCGCTCTATCGGCTCCACATGCAAACCCGTCGTGTGGAGCCAAGCCGTCGCACGCTGAATCTCCTCAATCGGACCCTCCAGCGCCAGCAGGGCCCAGCCGAAGTCCTCGTCAATGTTCGCTTTGAGAATGTTTACCTGCAAATCGAAGTCGTGCCCCAGCCGCCACAGCCATGGAATGCGCACCTGCTCAGGCGTTACGGTGGCAATTTTCATATGCACTTTGCTCATTGCTCTCCTCCTTGTTGCTTAGCGCGCTCTTCGAAGAGTTCATCCATAACTTCATAAGCATAACGCAGATGCGGAATAACAATCGACCCGCCAATGATGAGTGCAATATTCATCGCCTCGTGCAACTCCTCGCGTGTAGCGCCCTCCTGCACACAGCGATCCAGATGGTAAAAGATGCAGTCGTGGCACCTCAGAACCATCGACCCGACCAACCCCATCATTTCTTTATATTTGACAGGGATCGCTCCTTCATCGTAGGCGGAAGCATCTAACGCAAAGAACCGCTGGAACGGCTTGAATCCACTGCCGAGAATGCGGTCGTTCATCTCCTGCCGATAAAGGCGGGTCTCATGGGCTTTTCTGCGCATCAGCCGTGACGTCCTCCCCTCCATCAATTGAGGAGCATCCTTATTCCGGATGCACGCAGGACTTTCTCCCTGCGCTTCGG
>PSLB01000108.1:0-8814 GCA_040289385.1 Armatimonadota bacterium | reverse complement strand
AAGGGCCACGCTAATATATTATACCACAAGACCACAAGTCGACGGCAGCCACAAGGGCCACGCTAATATATTATAATACCCCAATCAACCCCCGTTATCTATCGGACGTCCAGCAGTTGCGAACCCTAATTACGGCGTCGAAACCGGGCAGCCCTTTTGCCAATTTGCCCCCAATTTGGGGTGTTAGGGTTTAGAGAAAGTGGGGGAGCGCGAGGGGTATCATCATGGGATGAACAGGTATCTCCCGTGGTCACTAGCCCCTACCTTAGGGGAGGAGTGGCCGTGTGGCGCGGCCTGTGGTCGTGTCATTCCGTCTGGGGTGGAACGGCGTCGCCGAACCAAAGCGCAGGGATAAAGCCCTGCGTGCATCCGGAATAAGGATGCCCCTCCATTGATGGAGGGGAGGACGTCACGGTGGGAGACCTCTGCAAGGGGCTTTCCACAGGGCGAAATAAACGAGATTGTAGGCGGCACTGGGCTTTGATCCTCCTTTCGTCGGTGTCGCCAATTTTTTTTACTCCTCAAACAGTTCGGCGATGGGCAGTTGGAAACCGGGCAGGAGGGGGGTGGTGAGGGTCTCGTGTTCCCGAAGCACTTGAACCTCCAGCAATCCAGTGTAGCGGTGCAGTTCTTTTTTATCGGGGAAGATGAGCCATACCTCTTGGGCACCTGAGTCGAAGTATTCGCGCAGTTTCTCGTGGACTTCCTGTGGGCGTTCGGTGGGCGAGATAATTTCTATTGCTAAGTCGGGCGCACCGTCGATGAAGTCGATAGGGATTTTGCCTTCAGGAAGGCGAGCGCGTTCCATCACTGCCAGGTCTGGCGAACGGACATTGCCCCCCACCATTCGGAAGCCCGTGCTGGAGCCAAAGAGTGGTTTTTCATGGAGGAATCGGGGCGCCAGTAAACTCATTAGCTTGGCTTCCAACCATCCGTGTCGTCCACCCGTAGGCACGGTTCGAATCCTCCCGTTGACCAGTTCGTACTTATGCCCATCATCGCGAAGGGCTTTCAAGTCCTCCTCGGTCATCCGACGGCGCGTTTTGGTCGATATTGGCACAGTGGCTCACCCACTTGGATTATACCCTGAGGTGGGCTCCGCAAGACCGAGGATTTTGATAAGGGCAACCGTGATATTATCTTGCCCACCTTCTGCTAAGGCGCGGTCTAATAACTTCCAGGCTGCGCGCGTGAGGGGTTCGGTCTTGAGGATGCGCTCGATGACCTCATCGGTTAGCATGTCGGTTAGTCCATCGGAACAGAGCAGGTAGAGATCGCCTGTTTCCAGTGGGAAGGTTTCGATATCGGGTTCCAGCGTTTCGTTCTCGCCGACCACTCCCACTGCCTGACGAATGACATTTTTGTAGGGATGGAGGCGCGCCATTTCGGGGGTCAGTATCCCTTCGGCGACCCATTGGGCAACCAGAGTGTGATCGTGTGAGAGTTGCTGGAACTCATCGCTACGCAGTCGGTAGCATCGGCTATCGCCCACATGCACCAGCATGCCTGTGTCTTGGCGTAAGATAAGCGCCGTCAGTGTCGTGCCCATATCTTTGCGTGAGGGAACTTTGCGCGCCATATCCGCGACGTAGTGGTGCGCTTGCAACACCGCTTGGTGCGCACATTCTAAGGCGGTACCCACGGTATGGTAGTAGGTATAGAGAAACTGGCGCGCGGCTAACTCGCTGGCAATCTGCCCCGCATTGTGCCCGCCCATGCCGTCGCAGACCACATAGGCACTGCCGCGCACTGCCAGGAGCTCAGGCTCGTCAGGCTCGTAGAAGTCGAACTTGTCCTCGTTGTTCTCGCGCACCAAGCCGATTTCCGAGCGCACGGCAAACTTCACCTGCGGAACGATCCGCAACGGCTCTGCGGGCATCGGTATGAGCTCTTCACGTGTGAACTCAGCGGTGATGTCGTCCATCAACATATGGTTTCGTTCCAAAAGAGCATTTTCCTGCTCTCTTCTGTAGCACCAGACAGGAAGCCGAATCGTATAACCCAGCATAGCCCCAGTGAACCTATGCCTAAGGGAAGCGTCTAAAGAGTTGAAAACGATGGCACGCGATTCGGTATCTTATTTGCGGAGGAGCGACCGTTTGGACACCTTCTCGTCGGAAGTGTGGCTCATCGAACGAGCCCAGCAGCAAGATGAATCGGCGTTTGACCAAATTGTAGAGCTGTATGCAGATAAGCTCTACAACTACATTGTGCGGATGCTTGGCAACTCTCAGGATGCGGAAGATGTCCTTCAGGAGGTGTTCCTACGCGCCTACCAGGGCTTGCCCCAGTTCGATGGGAGAGCAAGCCTCAGCACTTGGCTGTTCCGAATTGCCACGAACCTATGTATCGACCACTACCGCGCGCAGGAGCGACGCGTCAAGACTGTCTCCATCTATCGGGAGTGTGCCGACGATTCAGAGGACAAAAACGAAGAGTGGGAGTTTCCCGACACTCAGACACCCGATCCCATGCAGGCGGTACTGGACAAGGAGCTACAAGAGGTCATTGAGCGCGCAGTTCAGGAGCTCTCACCCAAGCTCAAAACCATCTTATTGATGTACGATGTAGAAGGTTTAAGCTATGAGGAGATTGCTCAGGCGTTGGGGATTAAGATGGGAACGGTGAAGTCGCGTCTCCATCTGGCGCGCACCGAAATCCGAAAGAAGGTTTCTGCGTACTTACGAGGTGATACAGAATGAACTGCAAGCAGGTAGAACAGAAGGTCTGGGAATATCTGGATCTGACGGAGTCCGAGCGTGCTTTGTTGGAAGCGCACCTTGGGCGATGCGATTCGTGCCAAGCTGTATGGGCCTTGGCTCAGTGTACTCTGATGGCGCTTCAGCACCTGCCGCGCTACACGGCTTCAGAAGCCTGCAAGGCGCGTCTCCGCCAGCGTCTCCAGCAAGCGAAGCCCGCCCCAACGCGTCCACGATTCCAACTGAGGTGGAAACCGCTCGCGCTGGCTCCTGCGTTGGGGCTTCTCCTCGCATGGTTCTGGTTCAAAGGCTCAGGCATGAACAGCGGCGAGACGGCTCAGATAACAAGCTCCTATACAAGCGTAGAGGAGTATGCACAGGCCTGTGTAGAACTCCACGAGTCGTTGGATGTAGCAGATTGGGCACCGACTCCTGCGGTCCATTATTGGGTGAATATGAGCAACACGCGATGAGAACCATTGGCATGGTGTTGTGGGTGGCAGTTTGCGCGGTTACATGGGGGCAGGAAAGTCCTGCTCGTTGGCTTCAGCGTGCTTTGCAAGCTGAGCGGACGCTGTCCGTGGCAGGGATGCACGTGAACACCTTCCAGATTAGGGGGCGCTTAGAACAGATTCGGGAGCGGTTCTGGCGTCGGGGGGATTCGGAAATTCGAATCGAGGTGGCTGAACCTAAAAGTCGGCAGGGCGAGGTTTTTCTCTATCGTGAGGGGCAGTGGGTGCGTTGGCGTTCAGGGGAACCGATTGCCTCTGAAGTGCCCCAGATGCCGTATATGGCTTCGGAATTGTTGCAGGTAGTGGTTGAATGGCTTCGTAGGGGGTGGCTTGAGGTAACTGCTCTACCTGATGAGAGCGTTGCAGGGCGTGCATGTGTGGTGGTTTCCCTTAAGCCCAACCGCCCCGTCCCGCCTCGGTCGCCAATGAGACCCCCTAATCGCCCGCCTCAAGGGCGCCCCGAAGGCCCCCCAGCGCGATTTCCCGTACACGCTCGCCTCTGGATCGAGCGCGAGACAGGGCTGGTACTGAAGCGGGAGTTTACAGTGCGCCCCGGTCAGACATGGATTCGTTCAGAAGTGGTGCGTATCGACTTTGCCCCGCGCCTCGATGAGGCGCTGTTCCGCCTGCCTCCTGGCGTGACAGTGCGTCAGCTCTCCGAGCAAGGGTTTCGTACGGTAAAGGAGGCACAGCAGGTAGCCGGGTTTCCTCTACGACTGCCCACCTACCTTCCGCCGGGTACATGGCGAGAACGCATCTTAGTGCGCCGTCGCCCTCCCCATGAGAGCCCACTGGTAGCTATTCGCTATTCCTGTCCGCAAGGACACTTTACCCTCTTCCAGACATACCAGCCTAAGAGCAGGTTCAAGCCCCCGAAACACCTTCAGCAGACGTGCCTAAATGCGCACTTCTGGGAAGACGACGGCTCCTGGTTCGGAATCGTTGGGGACCTGCCAAAGGAGGAGATGGAAAAAATCGCACGCTCGCTTTCCCGCGATCGCTAATCGGAATCATGCTGAGAAAACATCTGATGAAGTGCCCCCCCTAACACGCCATTCACGAACTTGCCCGATTGGGCAGTGCTATATTTCTTAGCCAGCTCGATGGCTTCGTTGACCACCACAGCGGGCGGAATATCGGTGTGGTATCGCAGCTCGTACATCGCCAATCGTAGGATGTTTCGGTCAATCACCGCCATCCGATCCACAGTCCATCCTTTTGCGAACTGTTCAATCAGCGGGTCCAATTCGGTGGCGCTGTGTTGGGAGACTCCCTGCACCAGCGTGCGTACATAGTCAGCGTACTCTGGTTCTAAGTTGGCGACCTCTAACACTTCGTCCAGAGCCTCCTGTGCAGATTTGTTGGCGACTTCGATTTGGTACAGGGCACGGAGCGCCCATTCTCGCGCGGTGCGTCGCATCGGTTGCTTCATCGCGCCCCTCCTGCAGAGAGTGGTACCTTCAACAAGCGCGGCACAAACTGCGTGGAGACCTGACCCTCTCGAAACTCTGGCGTTTGAACCAGTCGGATTAGGAAGTCGCGATTGGTCTGCACCCCTTGAATGCGCGTCTCGTGCAAGGCACGCTCAAGACGCACCACCGCCTGCGCACGATCGGGAGCATGGACGATAATCTTGGCTAATAGAGGATCATAATAAGGCGGAATACTGTAGCCTGTGTAAAGGTGGCTATCGATGCGTACGCCTGGCCCACCTGCAGGCGTCCACTCGGCAAGCCTGCCCGTAGAGGGTGTGAAGTCGTGTTCGGGAATCTCCGCGGTGAGACGCGCTTCTATCGCATGCCCGTTCAAGGGAATCTCTGCTTGGGTGAAGGGGAATTTCTCACCTGCAGCGATACGAATCTGCCACTGGACGATATCGACTCCCGTAATGGCTTCCGTAACAGGATGCTCTACCTGAAGTCGAGTGTTCATTTCGATAAAGTAGAACCGCTCGTCGCTATCCATAAGGAACTCGATGGTGCCTGCATTCTGGTAGCCGACAGCTTGTGCGACTTTGACAGCCGATTCACCGAGTGCAGAGCGCACCGTTGCGTCGAGATTGGGGGCTGGTGCTTCCTCAATCATCTTCTGGTGGCGCGGAGTCTGGAGAGAGCATTCGCGCTCGTAGAGATGCACCACATTGCCGTGAGAGTCCGCTAGGATTTGCACTTCGATATGACGCGGCTCGGGGATATAGGTCTCTAAATATACATCGGGCGAGCCGAAAGCCGCCTGAGCCTCCGATTGGGCGATGCGCAGGGCAGGAAGGAGCCCCTCCTCACTCCATACCAGGCGAATCCCGCGTCCCCCACCCCCTGCTGCCGCTTTGATGAGCAAAGGGAAGCCGATCTGACGGCCTGTAATCAGTGCCTCCTCCTCAGTGCGAACGGGGGTGCGTGTGCCGGGCAGGACGGGCGCACCTACCTGCTCGGCGAGGGCGCGTGCCAGGGCTTTATTGCCCATTTTGGCGATAGCGTCGGCGGGGGGACCGATAAATCGAATCCCCTGCGACTCACACGCTCGGGCGAAGCTACTGCGCTCCGAGAGGTAGCCGTAGCCCGGATGGATGGCTTCAGCACCCGTGATGAGCGCTGCCATCACGATGTGGGGAATATTCAGGTAGCTGTCTGCGCTGGGCGGCGGACCGATGCAGACCGCCTCGTCCGCCATCTGCACATGCAGGGCGTCGCGATCAGCCTCCGAGTAGACTGCCACCGTCGAGATGCCCATCTCACGGCACGCCCGAATTATCCGCAGGGCAATCTCACCCCGATTCGCTATCAGCACTTTTCGGAACATAGGCTGGGCAATTGTACCGCATGCCAGCCTGATAAATACCATGCTCTTAAGGTATACTCCCCATAGACCTCAGCGAGGAGTGAAGCACGATGCGATACGAGAGCCTTATCGACACGATCGGACACACCCCCTTGGTGCGACTCCAGCGACTTACGCGGCACCTGAAGCCCGCCATCTACGCGAAACTGGAGTTTATGAACCCTGGTGGAAGTGTCAAAGACCGGATAGCTCGGCAGATGATTCTGCAAGCAGAACAGGAAGGTCGGCTCAAACCGGGGGGAACCATCATCGAATGCACTTCGGGTAACACGGGCATGGGGCTGGCAATGATCGCGGCGATACGTGGCTACCGAACTATCTTCACCACCACCGACAAGCAGTCACGCGAGAAGATCAACACTCTCAAAGCAATGGGTGCAGAGGTGATCGTTTGCCCAACTGCGGTTGCTCCCGATGATCCACGCAGCTACTACTCGGTCGCCCGCAAACTGGCAGAGGAGATTCCCAACGCCTTCTTCCCCAACCAGTACGACAACCCTGCTAACCCTGAGGCACATTATCTCACTACAGGTCCCGAAATTTGGGAAGATACCGAAGGGCGCATCACGCACTTCGTGGCAGGAATGGGCACAGGAGGCACACTCTCAGGGGTGGGCAGATACCTCAAAGAGCAGAATCCCAACATCAAGATTATTGGGATAGACCCTGTCGGCTCGGTCTATTACGACTCTTTCCATCATCAACGCGTGGTAGAGGCACACCCCTACTTGGTGGAGGGCATCGGGGAGGATATTTTCCCCAGCACGATGGACTTCTCGGTGGTGGATGATGTGATTCAGGTAACCGACTGCGAGTGCTTCTTTTGGGCGCGTCGTTTGGCACGCGAGGAAGGGATTTTCGCAGGGGGCTCTACAGGGGCTGCGCTCTTCGGAGCCATCAAGGTCGCTGAGCAGGCAGGACCGAACGATGTGATTGTGTTCCTTGTGCCCGATTCAGGCTCGCGTGTGCTGAACAAGGTCTACAACGACGAGTGGCTTCGCGAGAACCGTTGCTTTGAGCCCCAAGTCAAGCTGACCGCGCGCGATCTGATTGAGGCGAAGCGTCGTCGTGGGGCCCCCTGCGACCTGATTGTGGTGCATCCCCATGACACAGTGCTAACCGCCTTCCGTCTTATGGAGGCGCAAGACATCTCACAACTGCCAGTATTTGAGCAAGGAGTCCCTGTAGGAACTATTCGTGAGGATACCGTAATGCGTCTCGCCTTGCAGGGGCATGAACTGGGGAGCTATGTCGTGCGCGAGGTGATGGAGCCGCCACTGCCCATCTTGCGCCCCGATACCTTTGTGGGGGAACTGACTGCGCATATCCAGCGTGAGACCGCCGCTTTAATCCTTACCGAAGAGGGACGCTATGAGGTGCTGACCAAGTACGATCTGGTGCATTCGCTGGCACAGATTTTGAACCCCCAATCATAGGAGATGACAATGCGATTCGCTACACGCGCTATCCATGCAGGCATCGAACCCGATCCGACTACCGGAGCCATTATGACCCCCGTCTACTTTACCTCGACCTATGTCCAAGAGGCGCCGGGCCGCCACAAAGGCTATGAATATTCGCGCTCCGATCACCCGACTCGATCAGTGCTGGAACACAACTTGGCCCAGTTAGAAGGTGTGGACTATGGGCTGGCGTTTGCCAGTGGGCTATCCGCAGAGAATACCGTGCTGAACCTACTGCAGGCAGGGGATCATGTGCTGGCGACCCAAGACCTTTACGGTGGCACCTACCGTCTGTTCCAGCGGGTCTGGGCGAAGTTCGGGTTGGAGTTCTCGTTCGTCTCAGGGGAGGATCTGGAGGCAGTGCGTCGGGAAATCCGCCCTAACACGAAACTGCTGTGGATCGAGACGCCGAGTAACCCCATGCTGAATATTGTGGATCTGCGCGCTCTGAGCGAACTTGCTCATGCGCACGGGGTGCGAGTGGTGGTCGATAACACCTTCGCCACGCCCTATCTCCAACGCCCGTTTGAGCATGGGGCTGATATCGTGGTACACTCCACTACCAAGTATCTGGGCGGGCACTCCGATGTGGTTGGGGGTGCCATTTGCGTGCGAGAAGGCGCGCTCTATGAGCAACTCAAGTTTTACCAAAATGCGGTTGGCGCCGTGCCGGGACCGATGGATTGTTTTCTGGTTTTACGGGGGATAAAGACTCTCGCCCTGCGCATGCATCAGCACTGTGCGAACGCCCAGAAGATTGCAGAATATTTAGCCGAACATCCCGAAGTAGAGCGTGTCCTCTATCCGGGCTTGCCCACCCATCCAGGACATACACTGGCGAAGCGCCAGATGGACGGCTTTGGGGGAATGGTATCGATAATTTTGAAGGGAGGCTTGGAGCGTGCCCTACGGTTTATGCGTCACACGCGCCTTTTTGCGTTAGCGGAGTCGTTGGGTGGGGTCGAATCGCTGATGTGCCATCCTGTAACGATGACCCATGCCTCGGTCCCGTCAGAGGCGCGTGCCGAGATTGGGCTATCGGATGCTCTGATCCGTCTCTCGGTCGGAGTGGAGGATGTGGAGGATCTCATCGAGGATCTGGAGCAGGCGCTTCGAGCCAGTCGGTGAGCACGGCATGCCGTGCCCCTACAGGGGTTCGCAACTGCTGGACGTCCGATAGATAACGGGGGTTGATTGGGGTAAAATCTATCCGCGCAGCCCTTGTAGCTGCCGTCGCCGGGAGTGGACCAAAGACGCAAAACGCCCGTGGACGGTGCGTAAGACCGGCTTTAGGGTCGGCGG
>PSLB01000107.1:0-8818 GCA_040289385.1 Armatimonadota bacterium | reverse complement strand
CATCTACATCCCCCACCGGCACCAGCCGCCCCCAGCGTCCGTCTTCCAAAATCTCGCGTGGCCCGCTGGGGCAATCCGTGCTCACCACCGGTGCACCGCAGGCCATTGCTTGAATCAATGCCCCGGGCAACCCTTCCCAGCGTGACGAAAGCACGAACACCGCCGCGCGCGCCATGTAAGCAAAGGGGTTAGCGACAAAGCCGGGCAGCGCGACATCGTCCTGCAGCCCCAGTTGGCGCACGAGCGCTTCCAGTTGGGGCCGAAGCTCGCCTTCGCCCAAAATCATCAGCCGCGCCCGGCGGTGCGTTCGCACCCGGGCAAATGCCCGGATCAGGGTCGGAAAGTCCTTCTGCTCGGTGAGGCGTCCGACGCCCAACACCACTGGCGGCGCGCCGTCCGTAAACCACGGGTGATCGAGTGGTTCTTGCGCCTTGGCGAGCAGCTCATCGTCGACCACCGGGTTATAGATCACCTTGACCCGCTCGGCCGCAATCCCAAGGGTGCGCACCAGATCGTCGGCAACACCCTGGGATACTGCGACAACCGCGTCCGCCCACGGATACGTCCAGCGCATGAACCACGGCACCAGGCGCCCACGGGCGTTTTGCGGCCGCGACACGGATAACGTATTGCGCTCGCTGATCACGAGCCGGGTCGGCACCCGCGCCAGGCGGTGCGCAAGGCAGGCGATGACGTTGGCGTGGTTGAGCGCCGACAGCAGCGCGGCGGGGCGTTCCCGCCGCAGGTAGGAAACCAGACCGGGCAAGGCGCGCAGGACACGGGGCGCGTGCAAGTCCACCACCCGCACCGCGGGCGAAAGCTGGTCGAAATACACGCCTTCAGCTTTGGCGAGAACGAGATCCACCCCATAGCCGCGCTCAGCAAAGCCGTTGGCCAGGTTGACCAGCACTCGTTCGGCGCCGCCGCCGCGCAGCGACGGCAGGAACAGCGCGAGCTTGCTTCCTTGTACTCGATTCGAATGTTTGGACTGAGATCGATCAGACTCGGTCATCGTGAACACCTCCTGCGTTTGAATGTTTCTTGCCGCAGCCCGCAGACATCGGGCGCCACAGCGAACGCCATCGCGGCGTGCGTCAGGCAGCCACAGTCCGACGCCACGCCTCCCAAATCAACACGTCCCACAGATGGAACTGCCAGTCCCGCTGGCCGGACAGGTGTTCCGCCCACATTCGCCGCACCGGTTGGGGGTTGAGGTAGCCAGCCTCGCGCATGCGGTGTTCATCCAGCAGATCCTCCGCCCAATCCCGCAGCGGCCCGCGCAACCAGTGACCGATGGGGACACCAAAGCCCTTCTTGGGTCGCTCGACCAGTTCCTGGGGGACGTGGCGGTAGAGCACCTGCCGCAGCAGCCATTTGCCCTGCCCCCCACGGATCTTCAGGTCCAGCGGCAAGGTCCAGGAAAACTCGACCACCCGGTGATCCAGCAGGGGCACACGGGTTTCCAGGCTCACCTCCATGGCGGCGCGGTCCACCTTGACCAGAATATCGTCCGGCAGATAACTCACGGTATCCAGCGCCATCAGGCGGTGGCGGAAATCGTCCACCGGTGGCCAGGCCTCCGGCTGCGTCAGCACGGAAGGTGGCTCGCCCGCACCGTATACCAACTTCGCGGGCGATTGCCAATGCGACACAAACCCGAGGTAAACCGCTTCGGGCGAGCGAGCGGTCAACACCTCGGCCAGTCTGTGTATCTTGTAACCGAAATTGGTTTGCCGATTTCGGGGTGGAGTCAGTCTGCTGCCTATGCTGAACAGGCGGTTCCACGCCTCAGGCGACCAAACGGAGAGAAGGCTACCCACCGGGGTGCGCAACGCTTCGGGCGTCCATTTCAGCCACCGCCACACGCTGTATGCCCTAAAGTAGCGACTGTAACCACCAAAGAGTTCGTCCCCCCCGTCACCGGAGAGACACACTGTGACGTGCTGCCGTGCCAGCTCAGCCACCAAAAAAGTCGGGATCTGAGACGGATCGGCAAACGGCTCGTCGTACAACGTTGGCAGGCGGGGGATCACCGCCATTGCCTGCTGCGCGGTGACGTACAGCTCCGTGTGGTCCGTGCCCAGGTGTCTCGCCACCGCATTGGCGTGATGCGCCTCGTTGTACTCGTCCTCATGAAAACCGATCGTAAAGGTGCGCACCGGACGCGCCGACTGCGCCTGCATCAAGGCGACGACCGTCGTGGAATCTATGCCACCCGACAGAAACGCCCCCACCGGCACATCAGCCACCATCTGGCCAGCCACCGCCTGTCGCAGCAGGCGCTCCAGCTCGTCTGCAGCTTCTGTTTCAGATCCGCGGAAGGGTTGCCGCTGCCCCGCTTCCACTACCTGGGCGAACGACCAGTAGGGCACAGGCCTGCCCGTTACGCCGCCCTGAGCTTGCACCTCATTGATCGTCAGATACGTCCCCGGCAGCAGCTTGTGGATGCCCCGATAAATGGAATAAGGCGCGGGGATGTAGCCGTGGCGGAAGAACAGCGCCAGTGCATCACGGTCGATCTCACCCCCGAAGGCGGGGTGCGCACGCAGCGCCTTCAACTCCGACCCGAAAAGCAGCACGCCCCGCTGCCAGCCGTAGTAGAGCGGCTTTTCCCCGAGGCGATCCCGCGCCAGCGTAAGCGTTCGGGTATCCCGGTCCCACAGCGCCAGGGCAAACATGCCCACGCTGCGTCTGAGCGTTTCCTCGAAGCCCCAGGCTTCGATGCAAGCGAGCAGCGTTTCGGTGTCCGAATGGCCGCGCCACGCCACGGCGCCCTCTTGCGCCTCCAGCAGGCGGCGAAGGTCAAGGTGGTTGTAAATCTCACCGTTGAAGGCGATCACATACCGCCCCGACGCAGAGACCATGGGCTGACGGCCCGCAGGCGACAGGTCGAGGATGGCCAGCCGCCGATGCCCCAGCGCGATACCGGCGGCGGCATCCAGCCACTCCCCCGCGTCGTCCGGGCCGCGATGAATCAGCGCATCCGCCATGCGGCGAATCGTTTGCCGTGCCTGTTCTTCACTGCAGCCCGTAGGCTGCCAAAAACCCGTCACCCCGCACATAAGCTTCGCCTCGACAGCCACATGGAATATTCACGACATAATTTCACAGAACAGCCTTTCCCACAACACCCCAATGCGATCGAGGGAGAAACGTTCACGAGCCTCGGTTGCGCGAAGCGCCAAACGCTGCCGCAAACCTTCATCGGCCATCAGCCGCTCCAACCCCGTTTTCAATGCCACCACGTCGCCATCGGGAACCAACAAACCATCGATTCCATGGCGAATAATATCAGAAGGACCCGTTTCACAATCAAAAGAGATCGCAGGGAGTCCACACGCAAGCGCCTCAACAAGCGTGTTTGGAAATCCTTCAAAGCGACTACTCATTACATACAAATCCGCCGCCTTATACCAGTCACCCATGTTACCAACGCGACCAGCCAGATGCACTCGCTCCTGAAGGCCGAGTTCCTGAACCTGATGCTCTAGGTCTTCGCGCAACTCTCCTTCGCCCACAATGACCAGATCCCATGCCGGAAATTTAGGCGCAATCTCAGAAAACGCACGGATCAACAAGTCAAAACCCTTTTGCCTGGTCAGCCTCCCCACCGCCAGACATATCTGGCGACCTTCGCGCATGACCTCTGCTGGGTCGCGAATCGGCTCTTGGAAAGGCAGCGGCCAGGGTATGGGATTAGGAATTACGACAACGGATCGCGCGCTGGTATGGGCTTTAACCCACTCTGCACTCCGTTCAGTGAGGGTAACGACAGCATCAAGGCGTCCATAGCTGATCGAGCGCAATCGCTCCCAAACCCTTCCCAGTGGCAACCTCGGTGGGTGAACACGCTCACTGCCGATGCACCGGACGGGCAGACCTTTCGCTGCCAAAGCAAGATAGACATTCGAAGCGGTCATCATGCCAATGGCCACGTCTGGCCGCCATTCTTTCAGCAGACGCCGAACTGCGCGCAGACTACGCAGGTTGTTGCTGACCGCCGCAAATACATTTGGGCTCCGAGCGGCCACGTTCAGCGGGATGCGTTTCACCCGCGGGTCGAGCGCGTAAAAATCGGATTCCGCACTGGTCAGAGTCGCGACCGCCACCTGCCACTCTTTTGCAGCCCAATAATTTGCAAGGTTGGCCGTAACGCGCTCCGCCCCGCCCATGGAAAGAGAGTGGATGAGAAATAGCAATTTCATATTTTCTTCGCCACGCAAACGATATACGGTGAAAATAATTTTGTACTCGGCCAAGCGAAGAACCTTTTCTCAAAAAACCATATCATTTTGGATAGACGGGTGAGTTGAACATAAAGCTGGTATTGCCATCCTGACTTTGGTTTGTTTGAAAAACACCAGCTCAACATCCCGAAGTTCGAAGACATAAAATAACGGCATTCAATAACCTGTAATCCAGCGCTCCGGTGCGCGTTATCCAGATCCTTTGGGTCATAGGGAACATGAGCGTCATAAACTTTCTTGTTCCATGATCGCATCAATTTTTGATAGATGCTGCCTTTTAGGTTTGGGATCAGCGTAAAGACAATTCCGCCCGGTTTCGCAAAACGAGAAATGGCGGCAATCACATCGGGAAGGTCAGTGAAATGCTCGACAACGCCATAGCTCATCACCATATCAAAGTTACCAACCAAACTATCGGGAGGCGTGTACATATCCGCACAAACAACTTCAACGCTCACCCCCGCCTTTTCCGCCCGTAAACGAAGCAAGTCACATGCTTGAGGCAAATAGTCCAATCCTACTACGCGCTTTGGGTTGAATCGCTTCTTGACGTCGATGAGAAGTTGACTGTCTCCCGCTCCTATCTCGATGACAGCATCGCCTGTCATGTACCTGGATAAATAAGACATGAGTGATGCGTATGGCCAGTTTCGGAAATCGCTCTCGTCGATATCGGTATACCCGTTATCATCGCGGGTCCGCGATCCATAATATTCAACCCAATGCTCCTGCTCGGTCGTGCGAGCGGCTCGGTTCTCTGTAGCCATTTCAAAAACGCCTCCTGCTTCTCTGAAGCGAGCGATGTGAGATTATATAAATGACACCCGTAGTCACCGTATACATGATTACGGTGGCACCGGCCAGACCAGCAGCCCCGAAATCAAAAAGAGCAATCGCGCTTACAAACTTGGCCAATAGACCGGACGATGCTGCGACCAGCAGCCACGCAGGTTTCCCTATCGCTCCAATCCACTGCACCAGCACGATGCTGGCGAGGTAAAAGGGCAACTGTACGCCCAGTATGACCAAGACCAGGCTGACGGCTTGCGTATCATTTTCGGAGAACGCCCCGCGTTCAAATAGCAGCGCCACCGAAGGTTTGGCAAGGAGAGCCATCAGCAGCATCCCGGCTAGACCGGCTAAGGCGCAACTCCAAGCCCATCGCTTGGCCAGCGCGAAGCTCTGTCGGGGATCTGCTACGCCCGAGAACACCGGAAGCATGGCTCGGCCTATGACGGTGGCGGAAAGTCCGAGCACCAGCGCCATTAATCGCTGGGCATAGGACAGCGTCGTGAGCACCCCCTCACCCATGCGCACGGCTAGGAATTGGTCGATCAAGCCGGAACTGGTTATGACGACCTGGGCAAGCAACATGGTGCTAAAGGCACCGCCTAGGGCCGGCCAATGTGCAGATAGCTTTACGGTTGTGACCGTGACTGCCTTGCTACCGGCCAGACGGGCAAGTAGCACGGTCTGCAGCAAGAATCCGGCGAGGGTACCCACAGCAAGGGGCAGAACATCCCAGTTCGCCCCGGCTCCGAAAGGCCAGTAAATCAGGCAGAGTGCGATCCCCACTGCCGGCATCGCTTCGAGAAGGGTGTTGGCATGTCGGCGCTCGCTCATCAGCCAAGTGGAATAGATCGCGGCCGGAAAGGCGAGGGCAATGGTGGGCGCCAGCCAGGGGATGGCAGCCAGGGCGGCAGCTTTGCCAACGCCATCCAAACCAGTCAGGTCCTCGCGCACGAGCCACCAGACACCAAGACCAACCAATAGGCTGACTCCAATGCCGGCGCCAAGTGCGGCCGGAACGAGCGCCTTTTGTAGTTGGCACGCTTCATCCGGATTGTCGGTGCGCAAGCGAACCAGATAGGGAATCAAGACGAAACTGATAACGCTGAAAAAAACACTGGTGGGCCACTGGGCAAGGTTAAACACAAACAGATAGCCATCGACCACCGGACTGGTCCCATAGCGGTACGCCACCAGCATTTCCTTGCCAGCTGCAATCAGCTTGGCAACGAGCAGGAAGACGGCAACCCAGCCCATGCCGCGCAGGATGGCCTTGTTGCTGCCGCTGACCTGTCGCAGCCTGTCGCGCCAAGCAGAGGGGAGCAAGCCGAGCATTAATCGCTCCAGGGTATGACTAAGGGTCGGCATCGCGCTCAAGGGAAACGCAGCCCCAAGCGGGCCAATGCGCCGCGCAGGCGCTCGGTCGCGCCCCATTGGTCCAGGCGCTGCAGCAGCCATCCTACCGGCCAGGCCGTTATAACCAACACGCGTGCACTGAGGTGATGTACCCGATACCGGCACCGCACCGCCTTAGGCAAATAGGTGCCCCAACGTACGCACTGAACTGCATGGTAAAAAGCAAGGCGAGGCGCACGGCAAAGCCGCCTCCATGTCACGCACTCTAGTGTTTCGATGTTGCTTAGGTAGGCCCCCTCAGCGTTTTTAACTTTGGAGTGGCGAGGGTCTGAAGGCCGCATCAGCGACTCGACATCCTGGTGATAAACGCGCACCGGCACATTCGCGCAGCGCAGTATGTAGCGTCTGGCGATGCGAAACCAGACGACGTTTTCGGGCACGTAGCCTGGAACCTCTTCTGGAAATGGGTAAGCTCGTAGCACGCTTGTGCGCAAGCATACAAGTTTTTCGCCTCTGACTCCATAATCGAAGTACAGTTCAATTGATGAGGCATCGAGCAGGTCCCTCGGGAACTTATCAACGACGATGTTCCCTTTGGCATCAACGCACAGGCCAACGACACCGGCAAAACGGTCGCGTTCGGACTCAGGGATGCTTTCCCAAATACGCTGGAAATTTTCCAAGGCGTTTGGCAGTAGTTCATCATCACTGTCGATACAAACGAACCACTCCCCACGCGCCTCTTGGACTCCACGGTTGAAGGCCACCTTCTTGTGCTGATTAGGCTGCCAGAAATAGCGGATAGGAAAGTCATTATCTTCATCTTGCCAGCGCCGAACCAGCGCCTCGGTGCCGTCGGTGGAACCGTCATCGACGATGACCCACTCGAAATCCCGTACCGTTTGCCGACGGATGCTTGCATACAGCCGTGGCAGCGTGTGGGCGCGGTTGTAGGTAGGCGTGAAGACGGTGAATCGCGGTACGGGCAATGGCGTCATGTAAGCCCCAATCCTTTCTGCCAAACGGGAGGCACCCCGATTACCATCCGGAATATCCTCCCCTGTACAAACGACCCAACGACGCCGGCCGCGCATCAACTCCCGCAATAGCCGTCCATATCGGACAATTGCACCTCCCGCTCGAGGCGCAAACCAGCAAAAACGATAACCAAATTGCTCCAGAATTTTCATCACTTCCGGCCGCCCCTTCTGAAAGTCCTCTTCGTGTAGCTCAAAAAGAACGACCGGGGAGGACGCGTGCAACAGCTTCTCAGCACCCCGAAGGACCTTCGCTTCGTAGCCTTCGACGTCCAACTTGATCAGTCGGATTTTGAAAAAATCGGAGGTCTCAGCCATCACGTCATCGAGACGGCGAATCTCAACGGACAATTCCCCCATATCCGATACACGACTGCCACCCAAATTCGTGGGATTTTCCACCAAGCGTACGGTCCCGTTCTCTTCCCCCAGCCCGTAGGCATGAACGACAATATTGCCCAGCTGCTGCGCATTGATGGCAAGTATTTTCGACGTCACCGGATGCGGCTCGAAGGCATGGACGCGGCAAAAGCGCGGGGAAAAATAGATGGAGTGATTACCGATATTCGCCCCGATGTCCAACGCAACACCGTTCTGAAACTCGGTCGCCAGCGGACTCAAAAAGGAAAACGTCGCCTCGAGCTCCTCAAATTCGTAATAACCCATCGCATCCACCACCAACCCGACATGTTCGTTAGCATAGGTCACCATCTTGATACCACCACGGCGATCTAGCATACGCCGACTTTCTCGATGAAGATACGCCGCAGCCACCTTGGTCATCATCTCCCGAAAGGAAACCCCTGTTTCAAATTCCGCAATTTCTCGCACCATCTTACTCATCGCGATGTCGCTTTTTACCCCGCGGCGAGGGCGGACTAACTCCGCTTTGGCCTTCTCAAGACTCAGGTCCCGGCCCAAGGGCCCTTACAACATCGGAATCAGCCCGTATCCACTCGATAAACCGCCGCAAGCCCTCTTCGAAAGCGGTACGCGGTCGATAGCCTAACAGCCGCTCGGCCTTATCTATATCTGCCCAGGTCTGGGGAACGTCTCCGGGCTGTGGGGGAAGGTTCTTCAGTTGAGCCCTCTTCCCCAAGGCCTTCTCAAGGGCCCTCACCATCTCCAAAAGCCCCACGGTTTGATTGTTCCCCAGATTAATGACCTCGTACGTGGAGCTGGTATAGTCCATGGCCCGCCTGATGCCTTCGATGAGGTCATCTATGTAAGTGTAGTCCCGCCGGGTAGAGCCGTCCCCGTAGATGGGCACGGGCTCACCGCGTATGATTAGGCGGGCAAACTTGTGAATGGCTAGGTCTGGGCGCTGCCGAGGGCCATACACGGTGAAAAAACGCAGCGCGATGAACCGAATCCCATATAGGTGGCTGT
>PSLB01000106.1:0-8967 GCA_040289385.1 Armatimonadota bacterium | reverse complement strand
GCTCCCCTCCATCATCATGTGGTATAATGCGAGCGTGGCGAATATCAACGCCGCCAGGAATATCCGCAACTGCTATACCGCCGGCAAGACGACGAACCATCCCTCTCCCGCACCGTTGCTGGTAAGCCGTTTACCATGCGGGTGCCTTGTCCGCGGGCGGGGCCGTCTCAATACGCCAAGAGTTTTGCCTGCTAGGCGATTCGCTGGCAGAACCTCCTGAACTCTTGCTTTCAAGGTTCTGAGGAGATGATACTACCCGAGAGGATTCAAGGCGGCGCTCCTCCCCAGGCCTAAAGGCCGGGGTCTCCGCGCCGCCGATATCGATGACTACTTGGCCTTCTTCTACCCGGAGGCCTTGGAGGCCGCATACAAAGCCGCCAGGGATGCCGCTAGGGTTGCTGCCTGGGCCTCCATGGCTGCCAAAGCCGCTGCCTGGGACGCCTACAGCGATACCGAGAACTTCACCTACTACGCCACCCGGAATAGCGAGGGGGTTTACGAGGATGTCACCCGGCGTTCTGTCTGGGACGAGCAGGCCGAAGAGCTGGAGCGGAGGCTGCTGGCGTTGGCACCAGGTGCCTTCAGCGAAACCGAGAAGCAACCCCGTGTAGATGGGAGGTGACGGTAGGTGAACGGCAAGCGCCCATAAAGGGCATGCAGTTGGAACCAGGCGTCGACCAGTCCGGGAACCGTTGCTCAGCCCACGCAGAGGGATTCCGTTTGGGAACAGCTCGCGTGTGGCGCGCTGAGGCGCAGCTCCGGAGCCGTTGAGAGCGATTGTCTTACGCTGGCGTGCATCGTAGAGAACGACGAAAGCGTCGCCTCCAAGTTGGCTCGCCCACGGCTCAACGACACAAAGCACCGCAGAGGTGGCAATCGACGCGTCTACAAAACTGCCTCCTGATTGCAGGATCTGTAGACCGGTGCTAACTGCAAGCGGTTGCGAACTGGCAACGATGCCGCGCGCGGCCCAGACGGCACTGCAGGAAAGCATGCGTTATGCTCCTGCGGTCGCGCACCGACGGTTGACGCCTCCCTCCACGACGTCAGGCCGCCACTCGCTCCCATCGGGGTGGCTCCGGCACACGGGGGAACGACTTACCGTTGCTTCCTTCAGGACCTGGCGGGGTTCGCCGTCGCTCCGTTGCGGAGGTCCCGATGATCCACACGAGTGCGTGCCTGCGTTTCGTACAGGAAGGTCGCCGCGAGTCGGAGTTCAGCCCTGCTATGGCGGATTGCAGGTACAGGGCACCGCCACCTCCCCGCTTAGCGCGACCGCACCCAAAGTATACCCTACTCTAAGCGCGGGGAAATGACCACATAGCGATCGGGCTCCTCGCCCTCACTATAGGTGCAGACCTCCGGGTCATCCCGAAGGGTCTGATGCACAATTCGTCGCTCGTTGGCGGGCATCGGGGGGAGCACCGCCTCCTCTTTGCGACGCTTGACTTCGTTGGCAATCGAAATCACCTGATTGCGTAGCCGTTCGGCACGACGACGGCGCCACCCAGCGCCATCTAATACCACGCGAATCTGGGGATCTACGACCCGTACCACCAAAGAGTTCACCAGATACTGAAGCTTCTCCAGCACTTCGCCGTTGCGCCCCACTAATATGTTCGCATCGCGCCCCACCAGCTCCACTTCTACATAGCGTGCGTGGAAGCCCCGAAGCACCGCCTGAATCTGCAAGCGGAGCTTGCGTACAAGATGGTCAATGTAGTCTGCCGTCTTGCGGGCTAAATCGGGCGTAACCACAAAAGGCGGTTGGCTTTCGGTCTCCGCTTCGTCGGAACTGATGAGCGTAGCGCGCACGCGCGCTGGAGTCACGGCAATCCCCAGCAACCCGCGTACACCCTCTTCCAAGACTTCGAACACGACCTTTGTAGGATCGCTCACTCCTAATGCTTGAAGTGCCTTTTGCTTGGCTTCCTCTACAGTGTTGCCTGTCGATTCGACGGTTGTCATGCGGTTCCCTCCTTATCGTTTTTTCGATCGTTTTTGCGAGGGCTGATACTGTGTTTTGCGTTGGGCGAACTGCCCATTGCGGGGCTCATCGTCGCTGGTAATCGCCTCCAGCTCGGGCATCGGACGACGCATATACAGCTTGTAATGGATTGTATAGAACACATTGGTCAGCATCCAATAGAGAATGAACGCCGCAGGAAAACGGAACTGCCATGAGAATACGACCAGCATGAGCGTCGTAAAGAGCGCCATCGTCTTCTGCATCTGTGCTTGCGAGGGATCGGTAACGGTAAGCCTACTCGTCAGATACATGCTGACCGCATACAGCAGAGTCAAGGGTGCGTCGAACTGCCCAAGATGCGAGGCAATCGTGCCAGGAAAGCGCGCCCCAATGTCGGGGTTGATCCATAAAAAGTGCCCCTTCTGAAACTGCACCTGATAGAGCAGGAACATGTTATACATGTAAATCAAAAACGGGATAGGAACCAGTGCGTACAGACACCCCGCCATCGGGTTGACCCCATATTTTTTATAGAGTGTCATCTGCCGATGCATCAGTTCCTGTCCCGAATACTTCTGTTGCAGCTCTTGCAGTTTAGGGGCGACAGCAATCATCTTGCGCATGCTCGCTAACTGCTTATTGGTCAGAGGATAGAGAATCAGCCGTACCAGCAGAGAGATGGTCACAATCGCGAGCACATAACTCCAGTCGGCACGACCGTACAATCCCACCAAAAAGTCAATAAACCGATAGGTGGGAAACTGACGGTTATGCGAATCGATCTCTTCAGAGACCTTCTCATATAGCGGGCGTCCCTGTTCTCGGAAGACGCGGGTATGCGCGTAGAACTCCTCCATCTGGCGCAGGCGATTGAACGCTTCACGCGGTTCTTTTTTATCTTCGTAAAAGATCTGCGCTTCCAATAACAGCCCCATCGCCCCCATTTCGGTTCCACGAAAGCGCGTCGCCAACTCCTGTGCGAAGCGTGAGGCTTGGACATAGTCTTTATCCGCACGCAGTTTCTGAATCGCCTGAATGATCTGCTCGGGCGGTTTGTCGCTGACGGGGGGTTTAGAGAAGTAGCTCCAGCCCATCAGCACCAAAAACCAGATAATCATCGAGAAAATCAGGGTCTGCGTGAACAGCTTGCGCTGATCGATATCAGGTTGTTGTGCCATAGGAACTCCCTTGTTTTTGTTTAGGTTTTTCAAGCGTTTCGGGCACGGGATCATATCCGCCAGGATGGAGCGGATGACAGCGCATGATCCGTTTGAGCCCCAGCCAAATCCCCCTTACCGCTCCCAATCGCTCGATAGACTCCAAAGTATATTGCGAGCAAGTGGGATAGAAACGACAGATGGGAGGCGTGAGTCGCGAGACCCGCTGGTAGCCTCGAATCATGGCGATAAGAATGCGTGCAAGCAGGCTCATACACTGTCTCCTGCGCTAAGTTTTTGCAGGGCTTGACGCACTTGCATCATCAGCATCTCGTGCGACATGCGCAGCACCGGTTGACGCGCAACGAACACCAAATCGTGGTGCGGGGGCAAGTATTCCCAGAGCGCGCGGACAACTGCGCGCAAGCGGCGTTTCGCGCGGTTGCGTACCCCATGAGTGCCAAGCCGTCGCCCTGTCACAAACCCCACTCGCGAGTGGGAGGCGTCTTTGCGCTGTAAAGCGTAGACCGTGAACCCTTCCATCGATACCCGTCGCCCTTGTTGATAGACCTGCTCGAACTCGTGTGTTTTGCGTAAGCGTACAGAACGGGGGAGCATGCCCTCAGTCGAATGCCAATCGCCAGCGCCCTTTGAGACGCCGACGCTTCAATACATTGCGTCCATCCTTAGAGCGCATGCGCCGCCGAAAACCGTGTACCTTATGCCGATGACGGTTATTGGGTTGATAGGTTCGTTTCATCGTTCATACCCTCCAACACCATGATTGTACCCTATTCGACAGGGGTGGATAGGTCAGCCTGCTTGTGCATAGGCTTCCGTTGGGGGTAGCGCCTCTATGCAGATAGAACGCGGGACCACATCGGTGAGCAGATTACCTGCGCTGAGATTTTGACGAGCATACTCAAAGTAGGTCTGGTCTTTCTCAGTCAGCATGATACCCTCTCCATCGTTGGCAGGAGTGATTGGGATGGCGACGAATTGCGTGGATATGCATACTTTGTTTGGGCTGATAGTTGGTTCTCTCCTTATCGTATCGGTTTGGGCGCAATCGCAGGTGGATGTCCCCAAGGTGCAAGCGCGTTATCGCCAGCTCACTCGCGAAATCTCGTCTGAACGGATTGGTGCGACGGTGCGCTGGCTCTCATCATTAGGCTCGCGCGTGGCGGGCTATGAAGGCGATACCCGTGCCAGCGAGTATATCGATCAACAGTTCCGCCAGATCGGCCTGCAAAATGTTCAGCGCGAGCCGTTCTCTGTCACGGTGCCGATAGATCGGGGCGCTTTTTTGACGGGCAACGAAATCGGGAAGGTGCGCCTCTATGCGCTGTGGCCCAATCAGGTCCGCACTAGCCAGTTACCTCCCGAAGGCGTGTCAGGGCGGCTGTTGTATGTGGGCGATGGGCAACTCCAACGGTTTCGAGGCAAGCCTGTAGAGGGGAGCCTCGTACTGATGAACTTCAATAGTGGCAACAATTGGCTCAACGCTGCACGGTTGGGCGCGCGTGCCGTGATTTTTATTGCGCCCGAGCGCACCGAGCGGGGTGAAGCGGAAGCCAAGTTCATCGGAATTCCTCTCCATGTGCCTCGATTTTGGCTGGCGCGTCAAGACGCTGCCCGAATTATCGCCTATGCCGAGACCCACCCTAATCCGCAAGCCACCCTCACTGCCAAGATGCCGTGGGAGAAGCGTACTGCGTATAATATCGTCGGCATTTTGCCTGGAACAGACCCCGAACTGCGCAATCAGTGGATTGTGGTCACGGCTTCCTACGATTCGATCTCTATCGTGCCTGCACTGGCGCCTGGTGCAGAGAACGCAACCAGCATTGCCAGCTTGCTGGAGCTGGCACGGCTCTTCAAAAAATATCCGCCCAAGCGATCGGTGATGTTCGTCGCGTTCAGCGGGCACTTTCAGGCGTTAGAGGGCGTGCGTCAGTTCATCGAGAAGCGTCTCCCGAAATGGGGTCGCCCCAATATTTTCGAGCGTATCGGGGACGACAAGCATCAGCCGCCCGATGTCTACCTGTTCGTGGGGCTCGATCTCGCCAGCCGCTACACGGGTGTCGGAGTCTTCTACAAGGGTTGGTTTTATGACATGCGTGAGGACATCCAACGGTTCTACACCGACATCGGGCGGGTGATGCGCGAACACGCAGAACGCATTGCGCCTGTATTAGGCACGACGCCCAGCAAGCTCTTTGCAGACGGGATCAATGCCGTGCAAGGGCGTTATTGGCGCACCTACATCCCCAGCAAACCTGCCTTCGATGCCGAGGCTGCTACCCTTGCAGGGGCTTGGGGCATTACCTTCGCCACCATCGAGGATGCGCGCCCCCTCGTGGATACCCCTTTCGACACTTACGAAAACTGCAACATCGCCAACATCGCCCTGCAGACCAAGGTCATCGCCTGCCAGCTGGATCATGTCTTCAACGACCCCAATAAGCGGGGCGACTTCGCCCTGCGTTTCCCTGTGGAGAAGCCCTCGCAGTGGGTGCGCATCGGTCTACAAGGCGGCTTTGGGCGAATCCACGGCAATGTTTACCGCTTTGACCCCAACCAAAGCTTCCTGCCCAACACGCCTATCAAAGGTTCAATTGTCGTTTTGCGCCACCGGATGAAATCGATGATGGGTGTGCGGGGCAATATGTTCCAAATCGTGGACGACAGTAGCCCCATCCCTCGCGAGCAAGCGCGCTACGAGTTTGTCGGCGTACCCCCCATTACAGCATACGGCTGGAATCGCGAGTTCGAAATGAACGCCTACTTCCTCAACCCAAAAACCGGGGAGATTGAGTACGCTCCCGATTTGGGGATCCAAGGTTCGCAGGTCTACCCTATCAACATTCGCATGACCGTTGGTGACAAGGAGGCACCGATTATTGTCTTCCGCTGTGTGGCGACCGCAATCTACGACCTTATAGACCCGCAGTCGCTTAGCCCACTGACAACCATGGACATCTACGACGGCGACACCAACGGCACACCCCAAATGTATGGGATGATTATGAACCCCCAGGATGTCCCGCTTTCGTCATATGTGGAGGATGTGGCGGTCATCTTCTCACAGCCGGGCTCTCGGTTAAAGATCAAGATGGGCATGGGACCGGGGGCGGATCGCCTGTTGCTCATCAATGCGACTCCTGAAAACCCTGAAGGCAGGGGCTACTTAGTGGGCGGCGATCCACGCGAAGCACAGGGGTTTACTGTGCCCACCTTTGACCCCCGTTCCCTGACCGAACGCGATCTTATTGCGCGTGGCGGCGCCATCGCCTTCACTGCCCTGCGCGTTGCGGAGGATATGTTTACGCTCAACGACTACCGCATCCGCACGCTGGCAAAGCATCGCATCGTCAATAAGGGCATCGACGCGCTGCACGCCCTTGCAAGGTTCGCCTTAGATCAGGCACACAAGGCATTGCAGGAGCAAGACTACGCAGCGTTGGATGTGTATGCGCGAATGGCATGGGGCTACGCGGCGCGCGCCTACCCCGATGTGCGTGCCACCGCCAACGATGTAGTCAACGGCGTGATATTCTATCTCTTTTTGCTGATGCCGTTCGCCTACTTTATGGAGCGTCTCCTGTTCGTGGCGCCCAACCTTAAACAGCAGTTAAGCTATGCGGCGCTCATCTTTGTGGGGGTCTTCTTGTTGTTCCGCTATATTCACCCCGCATTTGAGATCACAGGCAACCCGATTATCGTGTTCATTGCGTTCACGATGGGGGCTCTTTCGATAATCGTGGCGGTGTTCATTTCGGGCAAGTTCGAGGAGCAGTTGAAGAGGGTACGGAAGCAGACTATCGGCACGCACCAGATCGATGTGGGGCGCATGAGCGTGGCAGCGGCGGCGTTCAATCTGGGTGTGTCGAACATGCGTCGGCGCGCCTTGCGAACCTTCATGACCAGTCTCTCGCTGGTATTGGTGACCTTCATCGTACTCTCGTTTACCTCTATTGTCAGTGTTCTGCGTTTCAACGAAGTGCCTGCACCAGGCACTCCCCGATACAACGGAATCATGATGCGCACACCCGATTGGCAACCGCTTCGTGATTCGGCTTACCGCCTGATGAACGACGAGTTTGGCGCCGATAGAGCGGTTGCGCCGCGCGCATGGTTTTTCGGAACCCAAATCGGGGAGCAAGCCTTTATCACCCTCAGTCGTGCCGATCGACGCTTCAGCGCGCGCACAATTATCGGTTTGACGCCCGACGAGTCCAAAGTTACCCGTCCTCAAGAGGCCTTGATCGCTGGCAGATGGCTCCGCTCCGATGAGCGCACCGCTCTGCTTCTGCCGACGAACGCCGCGGAGTCGCTGGGTATCAAGCCCACAGAGGTTGGACGCGCCCAGGTGCAGTTCGCAGGCGTGACCTATACGGTGGTGGGCCTCTTTGACCCTGCCCTTCTCAAGAGCATCACCGACCTCGACTCGGAGCCCCTGACTCCTGTCGACTTTATCCTGATGCAGAGGCTGCAAACTCAAGGGAGACAGGGGGGGCAGGGCGGCTTTCGCGAGTATGTCCACCTCGAACCCGACACCGTTGTGATTATGCCCTATGAGACGGTCATCAACCTCGGGGGCAACCTCTACTCGCTGGCGATTGAGTTCGCTACGCGCGACGAGGTCTCCCGCATCCTCAAGCAAGAGCTGATGCCGCGACTGGGATTGAACCTTTATGCAGGATTGGGCGACCGCATCGTCCGCTACAGTACCATCCAAGCCACTTCAGGGCAAGGGCTGGAATATGCGATTTTACCGATCGTCATCGCGGCGATGATTGTGTTGAACACGATGCTGGGCTCGGTCTACGAGCGCGTGCGCGAAATCGGTATCTTTAGCGCAATCGGGTTAGCCCCCAATCATGTGGCGATGCTCTTCTTCGCAGAATCGCTGATCTATGCGGTGCTGGGCTCCGTAGCAGGCTATTTTGTGGCACAGTTGGTGGCGAAACGGATTGTGGTCACAGGCTGGTTTCCGGAGCTCTATTTAAACTTCTCGTCGATGTCGGCGGTCTTCTCGACGGTGGTGGTTATGGCGGTGGTTTTGCTTTCCACAATCTATCCTGCGCGCAAGGCAGCGGAGGTCGCCACGCCTGCTGAAGAGCGCACATGGCGATTGCCCGAACCTGATGGCGATACATGGCGCATTCCCCTGCCCTTCTCCGTTACCAGCGTTCAGGCACACGGGCTCAGCGGGTTTCTCGCTGAATGGTTCCATGCGTATGAGGAGTATAGCGTGGGCGAGTTCGTTACCCAAAATGTGCAGAGCGAAGCAGTTGACAGCACGCATGGAACAGGCTATCGTGTCGAGTGCGATGCATGGATTGCCCCGTTCGACTTGGGTGTCAGCCAACATGTGCGCATCGAAATCCTCCCTACCGACTATGCAGGGGTCTACGATATTCAACTCACTCTCACGCGTCTCAGTGGCGATATCGCAAACTGGCGTCGGGTGAACCGTCGGTTCCTGAACATTCTGCGCAAGCAGTTCCTTATCTGGCGCACCTTGCCTCAAGAGCACCGAGAACGCTATCTCCAAACGGTGGGAGAGTAAGCTTGGAATAGAAGGTCAACTACCCCATAGCTAAAGCTAGGGGCTTGCGCCTAACCCGCTTGCGCGGGCTGGCACGATAGGCCGGTTGACAACGGCCCGCCAGCGGCAGACATGCCACCGCTGGCAAGACGACGAACCATCCCTCTCCCGCACCGTTGCCGGTAAGCCGTTTACCACGCGGGTGCCTTGTTCGCGGGCGGGGCCGGCTCAATACGCCAAGAGTTTTACCTGCTAGGCGATTCGCTGGCAGAACCTCCTGAACTCTT
>PSLB01000105.1:0-8992 GCA_040289385.1 Armatimonadota bacterium | reverse complement strand
GCATGTCTGCCGCTGGCGGGCCGTTGTCAACCGGCCTATCGTGCCGGCCCGCGCAAGCGGGTTAGGTGCAAGCCCCTAGCTTTAGCTATGGGGTAGTTGACTTAATATGCACTATGAGAACCTATATCACCCTGCAGGAGTAGGACAGTCCACACGTGGGTGGTCTCTGGTGTCTGGGAGCTGGGGCGTGGACGCTCGATAGTGGGGAGCTGGGTGTCCGGATACCGCCCTATTGCAGGGACTCCTCAGGAACAGGAGTCGGTAAGGAACCTCTATCTTGGCTTTCACCAGGTCTCGGAGCAGGGACTAGACATTGCCTTGCTGTTTGGGATGCCCAACGCGCGGCGCACGCAAAACCAGATCCTAATGCAGGTGGCATGGGTGTTTTGAATCCACCTGCAATCTTGAGGTGTTCAGGCAGTTCGGGCACAGTTGGGGGCTCGATGTGACGATTTGGGGTTGGGCGGTGTTAAGGTGAAGAGCTCTAACGCCATAGTCGGTGCCCCCTGTCGATACACGCCCTGCCTGTTGCTGACCGACGGCTTCTTACTGACGGTTGGTTTCACTGCTCAGGAGCCAGTCGCGTGTAAACTGTGCCCATTTGATAGCGGAGCGTTTGGGGCGTCCCCGCTCATCCACAGGAAGCCCTTCGCGTTCCAAAGCGTAGCTGTAGGTGGCGTGTATGATGCCGTTGTGCGCTTGAATCAGGGCAGGGTAAGAATAGCTTCCTGTCCCCGGAGCATCCTTTTCTAAATAGCGCGCGGTGCGCCATGTACGCCCCTCGTCGTCGGAGAGCAGGACTGTTAGTCGGTGGCGTCCCTGTTCAGTATCGTTGCAGACCATAATCCACTCGCCTGTGCGCAAGGCAAGCACGGCGACGCTACTGCCTGGGTTCGGGATCTCGGTCTTGGTTGGCTCGCTCCAGGTGAATCCGCCATCGTTGGATGTTGCCATCCAGACGCGCTTAGGGGGCGGTCCGTTGTCGCGCATGTAGGCGACGAGGGTGCCGTCTCGACGCACAGCGAGGGCTGGCTGGATGGCGCCGGGTGCCAGTATAGGCTCACTCAGCTGCCACGAGTCGCCATTATTCTCGCTGATTGCGATCAAGGAGCAGCTAAATCCGTCTGAGTAGAGGGGAAGCCATATATGCTTGCCGATGATGAGTGGCGGCAGGCGTGTCATCCAGCCGAGCCGACGCGAGAGATCGTCCTGGGCATACTGGCGAATGGTGTGGCAGTACTGTTCGAGGTAGGGGCGCAGGTCGGGCGGATAGGTGCCTGCTTGGGCGAGCATGCGCTGGGCGTAGGCATCCACCTTCTGCACAAACTGTTCGTCGGGTGAGATATGGAGAACCTCGCTCCACTGCCAGCGTGGGGCCAATGCGCGCTGATAGTCGCGTGTGCACCGATATTTGAGCAGACTACCCTCCCACCGGTGATTGAGAATGGTGATCCAAACCAGCCAAAGCCGTTGTGCAGGGTCAATAAACAGGCAGGGGTTGCAGTCGGGATAGTTCGGCGTATCTGCCATTAGGAAGGGTTGGCTCCAGCGCGTGCTACGACTTCGGCGACGCGCCCCCAGAATCTGCGCATCATCTGCAGTGCGCTCACCTGACCCTGAGAACCAGCAAACCAGCAGGTCGCCGTTGGGGCATTCGACGATGCTGGAGGCGTGATTGTGCCAGCCATTGAGGGGGAAGATCAGCTCGCTGTGGAACATAAGGCGCTGAGACTCGCCTCGTAGGGTGGGGTGGCGATCCCGTGTTCGGTGATAATGGCGGTAATCAGGGCGGCAGGTGTGCAGTCGAAGGCGGGGTTCCAGACAGGAGTGCCTGTGGGAGCAATCTGTAACCCCCCGATATGGGTGAGTTCGGTAGGGTCGCGATGCTCTATCGGGATCGCGGCGCCGTTGGGGATTTCGAGGTCTAAGGTAGAACAGGGCGCGGCGACATAGAAGGGGACATGGTGATAATGTGCCAGTACCGCCAGCGTGTAGGTGCCGATTTTGTTGGCGGCGTCGCCGTTTCGGGCGATACGGTCTGCCCCCACGATGACAGCGTCGACCATGCCCTGTGCCATCAGTAGCCCTGCCGTGCTATCTGCAACGGCAGAGAAGGGGATGTCCTCTTGGAGGAGCTCCCAAGCGGTGAGTCGTAGTCCCTGCAGGCGAGGACGCGTTTCGCAGGCGTACACATGCGCCAGTTTGCCGTGCTGATGGGCAACCCGGATGATGCCCAGCGCTGTGCCAATCCCGCCTGTAGCTAAGGCGCCCGTGTTGCAGAGAGTCAGAATTCGCGCATCGTTGGGTAGGAGGGCAACCCCATACTCTGCCATTCGGTAGTCGGCTTCCTCGTCCTCTTGCAAGATGGCGTGGGCTTCCTGTAGGAGCCATTGGCGTGCGGTTGGGGCGTCGGGACTGGTCTGGACCACCCGTTGGAGACGCTCGATAGCCCAGAAGAGGTTGACAGCGGTGGGGCGCGTTTGCGCGAAGGCGGATGCAATCTCGCCGAACCCCTTGCGAAAGGCATGCGTGTCATCGGGTAGCGTTTGCGATGCCAGCACCAGCCCATAGGCAGCGGCGATGCCAATAGCGGGCGCCCCGCGAACTTTCATCGTGCGGATTGCCTCCGCTACCCCGCGCCAATCGTCATGCTCTTCAATGACCACGCGTTCGGGCAGTTGCGTTTGATCCAAAATCCGCACGATGCCGTTGTGCCATTCTATCGGTTTGACCCGCATGCAGTTCACTCCTGATCTTCGGCGAAGGGGTAAGTCGGCAAGTTAACGCGGAGGGGCTTATCGACACGAAAGCCCAGCGCGTAGTCCGCTTGCAGAAGCGTATGGATTTCGGAAGTGCCCTCGTAGATGGTGGCGCCTTTGCTATTACGGTAGAACCGCTCTACGGGGTACTCATCTGAGAAGCCATAGGAGCCGAAGATTTGCACTGCTGCGTTAGCCGCACGGTTTGCGGCCTCGGTAGCATACCATTTGGCTAAGGAGGTCTCCCGGGTGTTGCGCAGACCGACATTCTTCATCCAGCCGACCTTTTGGTAGAGCAGAACACTGACCCGGTAGTCTGCTTCCATCTGGGCGATTTTTTGCTTGATGAGCTGATGTTCGGCGAGCGGCTTGCCGAAGGTCTTGCGCTCTTTGGCATAGCGTACCGATTCGTCTAAGCAGGCACGGATCAGCCCGGCGGAACCTGCTGCGACAGTGTATCGCCCCTGATCCAAGGCGAACATAGCGATTTTGAAGCCCTCGCCTTCCTCGCCAAGTCGGTTCTCGGCAGGCACTTCCACATTTTCGAACACGACACCGCCTGTGTTGCCGGCGCGCACACCGAGCTTGCCCTTGAGGGTGTAGGGTTTGACGCCAGGGCGTTCGCGCTCCACGATAAAGGCACTCATCCCTGAGTGGTCGCGTCGAGCCTTTTTCTCCATATCGGTCCACGCCACCACCAGATATTGGTCGGCGACTTCGGCGAGCGAGATCCAAATCTTCTCACCGTTGAGGAGATACCGATCTCCTTCGCGTCGGGCGGTGCTTTGCATCCCGACAACATCGCTGCCTGCGTTTGGCTCGGTGAGACAGAAAGCGCCCAGCCGTTGCCCCGTCGCCTGAGGGCGCAAAAAGCGCTCCTTTTGGAGGTCGTTGCCCCAGCTGAGGTAGGTTAGGGCGGTCAGCCCCACATGGACGGACATCACCACACGCAAAAAGGTGTCGCCGTACTCCAGCTCCTCGCAGGCAATCCCAAGAGTGATGTAGTCCAGTCCTGAGCCACCCCACTTGCGCGGCACGCAGATCCCCAACAGACCCAGCTCCGCCATGCGGGTATACACTTTCGGGTCAGCGCCGTGCCGATCCCATTCACGAATATAAGGCTTGACCTCGTTCTCCACAAATTTGCGGACCGTATCGCGCACTATCAGATGCTCTTCACTGAGTGAGAAATCCATTGCTTGCCTCCTTCCGCATGAGTATACCCAGCAACTGCCTCCGACGGAACCGCGACGGTTGCTTGTTCGTTAAATCTACTGAGGTGATATCGATGCGTAAGGGATGGTTTATCGGGATTCTCTGTCTCATATCTTGGGGATGGTCCCAAGCGACGCGTATCGTGGAGGTCGGTCCAGGTTTCCAGATGGTCTTTCGCGATACCTACTCGGGAACCAACCGCACCGTAATCAATCGGGGCAGTAGCGTGCGGTGGGAATGGCGTTCGGGTTATCACACCACCACCTCCTATGATACTCTGTGGGACGCTGAGATTAGCAGTGCGAACCGTAGCTTCACCTATACCTTCACCGATACGGGAACCTATGCCTACTACTGCATTCCTCATGAGATGATGGGGATGGTAGGCGAGGTGAAGGTGCGTCTGACCGGCGATGTGAATTTTGACGGGTGTATCGACGATGCGGATCTACTAACGGTGCTGTTCGCCTTTGGTAGCACAGGCGCACGAGATGAGGACCTGAACTACGATCGCGTTGTGGACGACGCCGACCTGCTTCTGGTGCTGTTCAACTTCGGCAGTGGATGCTAAGCGTGCCCACCCTGAGCGCTTTCGGGGCGGGCTTTAACGCAACGGGGGAAGGGCTTCCGAGGCGCTGGAGGGTGGCTATCCGAGGGTATTCGTGATTTCTCACTCTAACGGTGTCAAGCGGATGTTGCGGAAGTGGATTTCACCCCCTTCAGACTGCAGGGCGATTTTGCCAGGACGGACCTCTGCCCCCCAGCCTTCGTTGACCACCTCGCCGTTCACTTTCAGTGTGACGCGGTCACCGTTCACGATAATCTCGTATTCGTTCCATTCTGGGGCGGGCTTTTCGGCGGTCTTCTTGCGCCAGCGATGGCGTGAGGCGTTCTTGTCGACATATTCGGGGGTGGTCTCTAACGGTGCGCCGTCGATCAGCCAAAAGTCGCCCGAGTTCATATACATAAGTTGTGCCTCGATAGAGCGTGGCCAGATTTTATGCTCGCCGTGTACGCGTAACAGCACGCCACTGTTGCCCGGTTGCTTGCCTGGGGCCCAACGCCACTCCAGCTTCAGAATGAAGTTGGTGTAGTCTTTCTTGGTGTAGAGATAGCCAGGGGGTGCGCCTTTACAGATCAGGATGCCCTGCTCCTTGTCCACACTCCACACATCCTCCATTTTGGCGTTGGGGTCTGCCAGATAGTAGTCCCAGCCCGACAGGTCCTTCCCGTTGAACAGCAGGATCTCCCGACGCTCGGGGCAGGTAGATTGGTGTCCGACGAAACCGCTGAGAAGGCCCACTATGAGTAACGCCGCCATAAGTCCGTGGTATCGCATTGTTATCCTCCCTGCTTGTAGGGTTCGCTTGGTGCCGATTGTTTCCTGCATGGTGCTATGGAACCTACGAGCGGTCGTCATGAACCCAATGGCTAAAGCCAGGGGCTTGCAGCGAGGCCGGGTAGCCTGCCGCGCGCGACCGCATACAGGAGGCCCTGCGGATATTCTCCGCAGCGATGACGTTAGCCGGCCCAGCAAAGCCGCAGGACACACACTGGAACAACGCCTGCGTAGTTGGCCTTCGACACATGTCCGCAGGCTGGGCAGGCACGGTTCCGGGGATCGACGAGCGCCACCCGGACACCCGCCAATCGAGCCTTGTACTCGATGAAGGAGCGAAGCTGATGGAACCCCCAACTGTGCGAAGCAAGATCCGTTCGCGGATACCCTTGAGGTCTTCCTTCGCGACCAGCCGCTTACTGATGACGTGGTTCACGTCGCGGGCGAACCGCTCCATCGTCTCCAGGAGGGCCGCGTGTTGCTCCTCGGTTGGTTGGAGCTTCACCACCTGCGTCAGGTTCATAATTTCTAGTATACCCCAAAGTGCTCAGTGGGTTCAATTGAAAGGGGAAAGCCGCCCTTCCTCCCCGCGTCTGAAGGCGGGGGCTTCCGGGCGGCGGCGACGGTGACCACGGGAGATACTTGCATGATGATCCCCCATGCGCGAGGGGGTCCGTGTATCCCCCCAATTCAGTGGGAGGGATTACAGACCCCTCGCGCTCCCCCGTTTTTCTAAGCGGGCGCTAATTCCATGCCAGTGCGAAAGGAAACGGACATAGCACGCCGAACTTGCCTGTTGGAGGCTCTGACGATGGCACGACCGGTCACGCTGTTTACTGGGCAGTGGGCAGATTTGCCCTTGGAGACGATGGCACAGAAAGCCAAGGCATTTGGCTACGACGGACTGGAGCTGGCATGCTGGGGCGACCACTTCGATGTGGAGCAAGCCCTGACCGACGACCGCTACTGTGCGACACGCTGGGAGATTCTGGGGCGCTACGGGCTGAAGTGTTTTGCTATCAGCAACCATTTGGTAGGGCAAGCCGTGTGCGATCCCATCGACGAGCGCCATAGAGCGGTGCTGCCCCCGCGCGTTTGGGGCGACGGCAACCCGGAGAGGGTGCGTCAGCGCGCCGCAGAAGAGATGAAAAATACAGCACGCGCCACACGCAAACTTTTCAACTGTGCCCCGCCAGAGGTGAAAAGCCAACTGACACGCGTGGTAGTCAACGGCTTCACGGGAAGCGCCATCTGGCAGTATCTCTATTCGTTCCCCCCCAACCCACCCGACCTCGTGCAAAAAGGGTTCGACGATTTCACCACCCGCTGGAAACCCATCTTGGATGTGTTCGAGCAGGAAGATGTCTATTTCGCTTTGGAGGTGCATCCTACCGAGATTGCCTACGATATCGTCACCGCCGAGCGCGCGCTGGAAGCCATCCAGTACCATCCGCGCTTCGGCTTCAACTACGACTCCAGCCACCTTGGTTACCAAGGCGTGGACTATGTGGCGTTTATTCGCCACTTCGGCGAGCGCATCTTCCACATGCACGTGAAGGATGTCTGGTGGTCGGAGACCCCACGCCTGTCGGGCGTGTTCGGAGGGCATCTGAACTTCGGCGACTCGCGTCGCTACTGGGACTTCCGCTCACCAGGGCGAGGTTCGATCGACTTCGAGGAGATTATCCGCGCGCTGAACGAAGTGGGGTATCGCGGACCGCTTTCGGTCGAGTGGGAAGACAGCGGAATGGATCGGGAACATGGGGCACGCGAGGCGTGTGAGTTCGTGCGCCATCTCGATTTCGAACCTTCGCGGATCGCCTTCGACTCTGCGTTTGAACGGTAGTCCTAACTCCTTACTGGGCAGACACACCTGGTTGCAGGGGCACGGCGTGCCCCTGCAGATTCCTTTTCTACAGCGTGTCGCCTCCAATAGGGTATACTCTCTGTGCCTTCTAAACTTGTCGATGGAGGTTCAACAAAACGATGGCAGATCTGTTAGCGGCGCAACTGGTTCGGGATATACCGAACTTCCCGGAGCCGGGCATTATCTTCAAAGATATTACGCCTGTCCTGAAGCATCCGCAGGCACTGCGCGAAGTGGTCGACTTGATGGCCGACCATGCCCGCTCTCTGAAGCCTGATGTGGTGGCAGGGATCGAATCGCGCGGGTTCGTCTTCGGCTTGCCCATCGCCGTTAATCTGGGACTGGGCTTTATCCCCGTGCGTAAGCTGGGCAAACTGCCAGGCGAAAAAATCGCAGAAGAGTACGCCCTCGAGTACGGCACGAACACCGTGGAGATGCATGTAGACGCCGTGGAGCCCGGACAGCGCGTGGTGGTGGTCGATGACCTGCTGGCGACAGGGGGCACCGCTGCTGCCGCCGCCCGACTCATCGAACGACTCGGTGGCACCGTCGCAGGATTTGTATTCCTTATCGAACTGACCTTCCTGCACGGGAGGCAGAACCTGCGCGGGTACGATGTCTATAGCCTCATCCAATACTGAAAGCCCCCCACACGCGGAGGCAACGATGCCCCTCACCCTCCGAGAACAGTTGGAAGCGCTTGAGGAGCAAATCCTCGCTCCCTACGCGATGCGCGCCGCACACTCCCGTGGACGCCCCCAACCCGAACCGCCAGACCCCATGCGCACCGCATTCCAGCGCGATCGCGACCGTGTCCTCCACTGCAAAGCGTTCCGAAGACTGAAACACAAAACACAGGTCTTCCTCGACCCCGAAGAGGATCACTATCGCACCCGCTTGACCCACACTCTTGAGGTGGCCCAAATCGCCCGCACCCTCAGCCGAGCCTTGCGCTTAAATGAAGACCTCACCGAAGCCATCGCTCTCGCCCACGATCTGGGACATCCTCCCTTCGGACACACAGGCGAAGAGGTGTTGGACGCCCTCATGAAACGCTACGACGCTCGCTTCCGCCATTACGAGCAAAGCTTGCGCGTTGTTGACCACCTCGAACGCAACGGCAAGGGGCTCAACCTGACCCACGAAGTGCGCGAGGGCATCGTGGGACACTCCAAAGGCAGGAGCGACCTCACTGCCGACGAGACCGAGCGTACCGCCAGCCTCGAAGCGACCGTCGTGCGCATCGCCGACCGAATCGCCTACCTCAACCACGACTTGGACGACGGCATCCGTGCCGGCTTACTCCAACCGACAGACTTGCCCGCACACCTGTGCACCTACCTCGGCGAGACCCATAGCGAACGCATCGCCCGCATGGTGAGAGATGTCGTCGAGACCAGCTTCAGCAAACCGATTGTCCAGATGAGCCCACCAATGCTGAAAGCCGTCAACGAGATGAAGGAGTTTATGTTCGAGAACCTCTATCACCATCCGCGCGTCCAGAACGAGCGCAACAAGATGCAGGCGATTCTCGAACAGCTATTCGATTACTACTTTGCGCATCCGCACGAGATGCCCCCCCTCTTCCGCCCTGACCCCACGGCAGACGACCGAACCAGAGCACAAGGCGTATGCGACTATATCGCCGGCATGACTGACCGCTACGCGATCCAACGGTACCTGACGCTTTTCTTGCCACGCAACTGGGGCGGTGAGAGCCCATGAGACCCATCCGATGCCGATGCGGACAGCTCCTTAGCGTGGGCGCTGTTCGTGTAGCCGGGCGCCGTCCCTCCGAGGCCTGCCTGGCCT
>PSLB01000104.1:0-8994 GCA_040289385.1 Armatimonadota bacterium | reverse complement strand
CAACCGGCCCCGAAGCCCTGCCCGGCTTGCCGGGCGAGGGCAAGCCCCCGGCTTTAGCCGTGGGGCAGTTGACGCAACTCAAAAAACCAAAAGAAGGGGGCGATTGAAAGGTATGCGCTCGCTGAACTCGCTTTTAGAGCCTTTACGCACCGAATCGGGTCTGCCTGCGCTGGGCGCAGTGGTCATTCGCAACTATAAGATCGAGGCATTCGGCGTGGTCGGCAAGCGACGCATCGAGGGCACCGAACCTGTGAAGCCGAATGATCCGTTTCATATCGGCTCGTGCACCAAGTCGATGACCGCCACGCTGATGGCACGATTGGTTGAAAAGGGCAAACTCCACTGGGACAGCCCCATCGGCGAACTACTTCCCCAAATTCGCCCCCGGATTGCTCAACAATATTGGCAGGTAACCATTGAGCAACTACTGACCCATCGTTCTGGTTTGCCTGAGGACCGCGTGCCCCATCTACCGCTGTTGCTCAAGCTACGCACGCTGGATTCGAAGCAACGCCTGCAGGCAGCCGAATGGATCCTGCAACAAGAGCCTGTAGCCCAGCCGGGCGAAAAGATGCTCTACTCTAATGGGGGATATGTGGTGGCTGGTGCGATCGCAGAGGTTGTGGCAGGCAAGGTCTGGGAGACCCTGATACAGGATATGCTCTTCCGTCCGCTGGGCATCCGAAGCGCAGGGTTTGGCGCACCGACGAAAGGAGCTTATGGACATCGCACACGTGCTGGGGAATATGTTTCTGTGCCGCCCTCACCCCTTGCAGATAACCCCCTTGTGTTGGCTCCAGCGGGCACAGTGCATCTTTCGCTACAAGACTGGGCACGCTATGCGATTCTGCACCTAAAAGGCGCATGTTCAAAGAACCCTCCGCTTTTGCGTACTGATACCTTTACTCGTATGCACACCCCGCCTTCTGGCAGTGACTATGCGATGGGATGGGGAGTGAGCCGAAGCCTCTCGGCAAACCGCACTGTGCTTCAACATGCAGGAAGCAATACAATGTGGTTTGCTTGGATTCAGCTCGTGCGGGAAGCAGGTATGGGCTTTCTGGTAGCCACCAACGCAGGCGACGAAAACGCCCAAAATACTCTGTGCTGGGTGTTGGGTATGCTGCGTCAGCAGGCAGGCGTGTGAGGGATGTCAGGCTTACTCGCCACTGACCAGCTTGGCATACTCTTGGCGGAACCGTTCCGCATCGGATGCCCTGCCGATTCGTTCCAGAAGCTTGGCATAGTGTTGCAAAGCGGTGAGGTGCGCCTGTAAAATCTGCTGCTCGCGCTCAGGGTTGTATAATCCCAGCAGACGCCCTTGCAGATTGAACGGATAGGTTCGCTTGCGATACGCTCGGAACACCTGAAGCGCAGATTCATACTCCTGGAGGGCGCGAGGGGTCTCGCCGAGCGATTCGTAGTGGCGTGCCAAAGCGAGATGGGAAAACCCGTAGGCGGTCTCCGCCATTTCGGGCACGGCTCGAATCTGCCCGTATGGGCTTCGTTCAATGGCAATGACCCGCTCGTAGTAGCGAAGCGCCTCTGGGGTCAGTCGTGGATTGTTTGGGTCGCCTTGCGCCTTTTGTGCCAGTTTCAGGAGAGCGGGCAGGTTGTTGGGGTCTAATTCCAGCACGCGATGGAACACTTGTTCTGCCTGATCTGCTTGCCCTTCGCGTTCATAGTAAAGCCCCAGTCGGTACCAGTTACGCGGGGAAGGCTTCCAGCGGACTGCTTGCTCCATCATCTGGAAGGCGGTCTCACGGCGTCCGAGGGCATAATAGAGTTCGCCCAACTCCATCAGATAGTCGGGGTTACGCGAATCGAACACCCGCGCTGTCTGATACAGCTCCACAGCCTGAGGCACTTGATGAATCAGCGCATAGTAGCGTGCCATGTTGGCATACCATTCGCCCAGCCCCGAACTCACTAACCCCAGCCCCAGCGTTGCGACGAGGACCAGTGCGCCTCCCCGTCGCTCCATCGGACGCAGGGGCAAAGTAAAGACCCCATCGGGTGCCAACGCCACTCCCAACGCCAACAGGCAAGCCAACATCAGCCCATTCGCGACGACTTGTAGGTCCGAATCGACCGCATTATGCGCCACCGCTCCGACCACACCCGCCAGCACCCCCACCCGAATCGGGCGCCAATCTACCACGCGCCCTGCTTTCGGGGAAATTTCGGTCTGCAACGCCCGGCTGAGCCAGCCGATCCACATTACCACCAGCAGAAGCAGGGCTGGAAAGCCCGACTCGCTTGCCAACTCTAAGTAGCTGTTGTGTGCCGAGCGGGTATATCCCACCGAAGCATAGCGCGGATAGTCCACCTCGAAATCGCCTGTGCCCACCCCCAAAATTGGGTTCGACAGCGCCGTCCGCCAGGTGCCCTTCCAAGTTTCTATGCGAAACGCTCCTGAATGCACATCCTGCGAGGCAACTTGCGGGGTCAGTCGCTGGGTAGCGGGCTGGCTGAGCCAGATTACCCCACTCAATAAGGCACCCACCACCCCAAGACGCCATATAAAATCACGCGTCAATAGTTTCCACGCCCATGAAAGCGGGAGCAATACGCCACACGCTATTAGAAACGCTACCAGCCCTAACCGTGAAGCCGTTAAGACCAGTCCTGCTACCTGAAGCCATAAGCCCACTGTGAGCAAAGCGGGAAGCCAACGGGCATGCTGTGTGGAGCCGTCCCGCCCCACGCGCATTAGCACTCCCATCGTCAAGGGCGCACTCATCACTAGGTAGCCTGCCAGCAAGTTGGGGTTGAAGAACGATCCGAACACGCGCCAGTTGGGGATGCCCGCCATGGCGTTCTGAAGGTACTCGGTGCAGGCGCGCAAACCTAACAGACTCGCCGAGATTACAAGCCCCCACATCAACCACCCAGTCGCAGAATTGCGCCGCGCAACCGCAGGCACCGACACCAGTACCAGAAGCATCAGTACCCAATCGGTGACGCGTCGCATCCCATTCCAACTCACTCCCATCCCAATCATCGATACGCCCATCCACGCAATCAGTCCCACGAACGGCAAAAGAATCCGCCCCACAGGAAAACGCCACATCTCTACATGCCACGCACACACCAGAAAACCGAAGGTTACAAGAAGCCCCACAAGGGCGCGTCCCATTAGCGGGAAGTCTGCCGACCACAGCAACCCCCATAGTGCTTCCTCCGATGCCACAGGGCGCGGTCCCACATAGAGCCCTCCTGCCCACCATGGCGCTAAGGCGACCCCTGCGGTGATCATCCCGATAGCCAGTATCATCCAGCGAGGAGGTTGGGCACGAACCGTCGATTTACCGTTGCGTGAGCGTTTGGCGAGTGAGATCTGCATATCGAAAGACCGCCTCGATAAGGGGTGACCAGTCGTAGTAGAGTGTAGGCAATTCGTGCAAGCTGACCCATCGGCGCCCTACAGACTCTTGCGATGCTGGGATTGGCTCCAGACGCTCCCCTTGCGTCCAGTAGACGGGTGCAAGGCACGGCGCGGGTTCCTGTGCCGAACATGGCTCCAACCAGTACCAGCCCAGCAGGTGGAGGGTCTTCAAAGAAGCACCTGTCTCCTCATAGGCTTCGCGTCGGGCAGCCTGTTCTGGCGTCTCGCTTGCCTCAATGCGCCCACTGGGCGCGCAATAGCCCCTTCCCCGTATGTGAGCTAACAAGTAGCGCCCTGACTTATCGTAGATCAACACCACCACATAGCGTGCTGGCAAATGGGTCGGAAATGTGCGCCCTTCTGCCGGCTCAAACCGCATCCGCCGACCTGCCCATACCGCTTGCAAGCCCTCCCATTCCATCACGGCAACTCTCCCTTACCCCCTACAATCTTGCCCTCTACCCACCGCAACGAGATGAACCCCAGCACCCGACTGTCTTCCGAACGCTCCAGATTGTCCCCCACTACGAAAATGTGCCCCTCTGGCACCCGAGTTCCTAAAGAAACATTCACAGGTCCCCGATACGCTTCGGGGACCTCTTCGCCTGGTAAAGCGACTACCCGCTTGATGAGCAAGTTGCCTGTTGGTATCCGGATCACCACCACATCGCCCCGATCGATTCTGCCGAAAAGCCAGTAGGCATTCGTCATCAAGAGCCGTTGCCCAGCCCTATAAGTCGGCTCCATCGAGTGACCATCGACCACCACGACGCGAAAGTTAATCACAAAGAAGAGTGCCAGCGCACCAAAAATCACGATGAGCCAGAAGAGCCGACTCAATCGCTGATTGGCAGGATCCGATACCGACGGCGCCGCACTCATCCTCAATCTCTTAGTAGCCTAAAGTGAACCTCTCACTTCCTTTGGGAGGCGCCCACCGCTCGCGCGGATGATAAAACCTCCATACCTCCTGCGCAACCGCACGGATGGCCACCTCGCCCTCGTTGTCTGGGGTCCAGCGGGTATCTTCCGCATCTTTTGTGTAAATCGCAAGCAGATAGGTTCCTGAAGGAGCAAACACGATCCCCACATCCGAGCGCGAGCGGTTGATAGCCCCCGACTTCGTAGCACACACCACCCACGGCGGAACAGAACTCCCGATGAGATCGTCGTAAAACTGGTGTGCCATAATCCGAACCATCCGCTCGCAAGACGCAGGCGAGCCTGCACGATGACTCACAATCGCGTCCAGCAATGCCACCATCTCGTTGGGGGTACACATGCCCATGCCCCACTTGTCGCGATAGGCTTTGAGTTCGGCATCATCGGGAGGATGCAAAGCAAGCAGTCGGGTTTCCTTTAAGCCAAGCCGTTGGAGGTGTCGGTTCACCTCCACAGTGCCCAGTTTCCGTGCCAGCATAATGGTCGCTGTGTTATCGCTGACCGTAATCATGAGGTGGATGAGCATTCGTACCTCGACCGACTGGTTCTCCTTGAAAAACTGCAGGAGCCCTGAGCCGTCCCGAATATCGTCTGCGGTGATAGGCAGCTTGTCGGAGTAGCCCAAGCGTCCCGCGTCGATCTCCTCGAAGGCTTTGCTCATCACCGCAACTTTGATGGTGCTGGCAGTAGGGAACACTCCATCTCCAAGCCGATCGATTCGGTGTTGATAGCGTTTGTGCCAGAGGCTGTAGCCCATAGTGCCTCGGAAGCGTTCACAGATTGCGTCTAAGCGCGCTTTCAGTTTCGTCGGATCTGGAGCCATCACCTTAAGTTATACCTTGCGGTGTGCCTGCAGGAAGTGGTCGTGCCCTACATAGTAGTGAACCGAGTGTTCCGCAGGCTTGAACCAGACAATTCCTTTAGGAACGGGGGCAAAGAAGGGCTCCACTAAGCGATGGGCTTCTTCCAGCACAATCGGCTCCCCGTCGAGGCGCACCACGCTACAGTGGAGAAGATCGTCCTCGCCCTCAAACTGGATTCGATGGTTGCCGACATCCAGTTGGTAGCGTTCCGCCTCATCCAGTAAGATCGGTCTGCCGCCCGCAATATCCTCAAGGAGAGCCTTGATGACCCGTGCATAGGCTTCGGGCATAGCAGGTATTGTACCTGTTGGGCAGGATAGCGTTGCTGGGCTTGGGGGGTGCCGCGTCCGCATGCAACAGGACGCGGCGTTGTGTGATTCGGACAAAGGGCTCACCCGTGCGAGCAAACAGCCGCGCCAACCTTAGAAGCTCAGGCCGTAGGTGGTGCCGAAGTAGAGAACCTTGCCTTGAGTGCCTAACTGCAGGCGCAGGCTCTCGTCGTGAACATAGCGGAGCGCTGCGTTGGCATCGACGCCATTATACTCTGCGACGACGCTAAACCGCTCACCGAGAAAGATTTCGCCACCACCGATGACCTTATCGCGAAAGATACCTGTCCCATAGCCCAGATGGAGCCGTAGACCGACCACCTGTTCTTCTGCACGTGCGGGCACCTTCACATTCACACTGGCAATTCCATACGCCGTGCGCTCGATAGCATCGAAGGGGTCTATCGTGCCGAAGCCCAGCTCCAGCCACTCAAAGTTCTTGGGAATGATGGTGACTTTGGCAGTGCCGAGAACCTTGTTGTCTTCGCCTTGCTGATCCACGAACACCCCCCCAACCTCGATGCTGGGGAAGATTCCCCAGTTCAGCGACACAGTGCGGATATCTTTCCCGAACGCAGTGCCCAACTGGAACCGCTCATGGCGGGTTGTTGTGGATGTGGGCACGGTGATCAAGCCCGTACTTCCACATAGGGTATTGAAGCGGATCGCAGGGTTCTCCCCACGCGGCTCTACTTGTGCACTTGCCAGTGCACTCATCATCAGTACGCCAGCAATCCATGTGGGTATTCGCATGAAACACCTCCTTGTAAGGGAGATTATACCCTATTCGCCAGCGATGAGTTCTGTTCCGCCAACCGCCTCACAGGCAAATAGGTGGGGCACGAAACGGCTCTGTTGACGGTAATGTATCTCCGCCGCCTCCAGAAACGCCTGCAGATGAGCCCGCTCGACCAACGCCACACACGCTCCCCCGAAGCCCGCCCCCGTCATGCGCACGCCAATACAGCCAGGCGATCGAAGACAGGCCGAGACCATGAGGTCCAACTCGGCGCAACTCACTTCGTAGTCCTCCCGCAGAGAGGCGTGCGATGCCAACATCAGGTGGTGTATCCGCTGTGGGTTCGCTTCGCGTAGCGCTTGTAGGAATGCCCGAACGCGAGCGTTCTCGCTCACCACATGGCGTGCCCGCCGACGCAGAGGATCGTGTATTAAAGGCAACAGCATTGCTGCCTCTTCCGCACTCACATCACGCAGGGCGCTGACCGAATTGCCCAAGAGCGAGCGGAAGGATTGCACTGCCGCCTCGCAGTGGGCGCGACGCTCGTTGTAGGCAGAATCGGCAAGGGCTCGGGGCTTGCCCGTATCCGCCACCACAATAACCCACTCCTTGGGGAGCGGCACCGATTCGGTCTCAAGGCTACGGGTATCCACAAACAGCGCACAGCCCGGCTCGGAGAGCAGGCTGGCAAACTGATCCATTACCCCGCAACGAACCCCTGCGTAGTGCCACTCTGCCTGTTGGCAGAGCAGGGCAAGCGTCTTGCGGTCTAAACCCAATGCGTCCAGATGGTTCCATAGCACGGCAAAAGCGCTCTCCAGCGCTGCAGACGAACTTAGTCCTGCGCCAAGCGGTAGGTCGCTGGCAACCACTGCTTCCACGCCTGTGAGGGTGTGTGCTGTGTGCCGTTTTAGCATCGCGCCCACCCCCACCACATATCGAGCCCAGCCTGAATCCAGCGATTCTGGGTCGGGGATGTTGCTGAGGTCAAACTCAATCTGGTCATCCAGCACTTCGGAATAGACCACACAGCGGGTATCGGTTCGAGGTTGGGCATACAGGCGGGTAGCCCGATTAATTGCTACAGGCAGCACGAAGCCGTCGTTGTAGTCGGTGTGCTCGCCAATAAGGTTCACGCGACCGGGCGCTTGCACGGTTAGCACGCTTAGTCCTCCGTCAATCGTTTGCGTGCGCGGAAGCCGCTTCCCAGCTCGTGATAGTAGCGGATGCGCCCCTCACCCAGCTTCCAGCAGAGAAAGACCTCGCGCCCATCGTGTAGATGCGGAAAATCTACAATTCCCTCGTCGATGTCGCGCACCAGCACACCCATCGCATGCAGTTCATCCACAGCGCGATGAACCTCTTGAGCGATAGAAGACGGTTCCCAGTTCGGATGTTTGCCGTTGCGCATCGCAACCTGAAACAGCTCCGCTTGCTTTTCGGCATACTCTTCCCGAAGGCGTGCCATCATCGCTTGCAATCGTAGCAGTTTGACCTGCAGTTCAGGGAGCAGGGAGCAGGGCGTTCGCTTCAGCGACCGTAAAATATCGCAGGAACGGTTTGCGCTTGCGCATCGGTGCTATAGGTGCTATAGATTATACCCAGACCCTCCCTGTAGCCTTTTACCAGTTTTTCGTGCATTAATCTGCACTTAACAATCCGTTAATCTGCACTTAACAATCCGTTAGGGTATAATTAGGAGTGCAGGAGGACGACGATCGATGCGTAAAGCATTCACTCTTATAGAGCTCTTAGTGGTGATTGCGATTATCGCCATCTTAGCGGCGATACTGTTCCCTGTCTTTGCTCAGGCACGCGAAAAAGCGCGCCAGACGACCTGTCTCTCTAACTGTAAGCAGATTGTTCTCGGTATTACGATGTATGTCAACGACTATGACGAGACCTTCCCACGCAATGACGACTGTATTGCGCCTGCACGGATTCCGTACCAGCCGAACGCCGTTGGATGCTCGAGTCCCCATGGACAGCGCGTCAACCACTACAAGTGGCAATATTGGATCTATCCCTATGTTAAAAATATCGGCATCTTCTTCTGCCCCAGCCGACCGTATGACCGTACCGCCTGGGAGCGGGATGCGGAGATTTACGATGGGGGCTATGCGCTGGCACTCCACATCACTGGTGCCCTGAACACCTGGAACCGCTCGGGGGCTGCCCAGCAGATTCGCAACTCGTTCCTGGGCGGGACGATGGCAGGCGTCCTGCGTCCCTCAGAAACAATGATCCTCATGGAAGACAAGTTCCCTGGTACCCGCCACTATGTGTTTGGCGCTCAGCCGAACCAGACCGCCTACCCAATGGCACACCGCCACTTGTGGGATATGCTTATTTATGGACAAGGAACCCAGCGCAGAAGCACGCCAGACCCCAAAGTAGCGCCCCACACGGAAGGGATGATTATCACCTATGTGGATGGACACGCCAAATGGATGAAGGCGGACGCCTTCCTCGCAAAGTGCCCCACTGAAAACGATCTCCAACCCTCCACCAATCAAGTGCCCAGCGGCCTGGCATGGACCATCTCGAGCCCGATGACATGGCGCGGCGACTGGCCCCTGTGGGGACTCTACGGCGAAATGGCTACCATGCGCTAAAGCCGCTGGATTAACGTCGTCAACTGCCCCGCGGCTAAAGCCTGGGGCTTGCCCTCGCCCGGCAAGCCGGGCAGGGCTTCGGGGCCGGTTGACGACGGCCCACCGTCCCGAGAGACGG
>PSLB01000103.1:0-9015 GCA_040289385.1 Armatimonadota bacterium | reverse complement strand
GAGCCGTCGGCGCTCATCCTCCTTGTGCACGAACAAAACGGAAGTGTCATCCCAGAGCGTGATTTCCAACACAGGTTCCCACGGACCTATGGGTATCTTAAGCGCTTTGAGCAGGTGCTGAGACAGCGTCGGGATGCTATGGTGCAGGGCATGTATAGGCGTGGGCTACCATTCTATGCCTACAGTGCTGTCGGTGACTACACCTTCGCCCCGTGGAAGGTGGTGTGGCGAGAGCAGGCAAGCGAATTGACCACCGCTGTGGTTGGTCCTCGGGACGCCAAGCCAGTTATTCCTGACCATAAACTAATGATCGTGGATTGTCAGAGCCAGGACGAGGCCTATTACATGTGTGGATTACTCAATAGCGCGCTGGGGAGGTTTATCGTGCACAGCTATGCTGTGGCGATTCAAATGGACCCCCATATTCTTGACCACATCCGCATCCCGCGCTTTGACCCCGGTAACCCGGTGCATCGGCGTTTGGCGGAGTTGTCCAAGGGGGCGCATGAAGCAACAAATAAAGCCAATGATGCGCAACTGCGGCAAATCGAGGAGGGGATAGACGAGGAGGCGGCGAAGTTGTGGGGCCTGAGCGAAGCGGAACTGCGGGAGATTCAGGCCAGCCTGCGCGAACTGGAGGGGGAAGCCGCAACGGAGGTGGACTGAGGAATGAAGGCGCTCCAAGGCATACGCGAGATCCTCAAGGTTATCTCTCAAGAGGTGGAGGTTCTCCCCGCCGTGGGGGGTGCGGTGGAAGACCTGGAGCGCCCCGATTTTGAGGAACGGGAGGACCAGGCGCTCAATGAAGGAGCCAAGCTGATGGAATGCCCAACTGTGCGGGACGCGACGCTGAGCCTTGCGAACCGAGATCCGTTCGCGGATACCCTTGAGATCTTCCCGCGACCGGTGTCTTGGGCCTTCACGACCAGGGGTGCCGCGTGTTGCTCCTCGGTCGGCATGAGCTTGACCATCAGCGCCCGGTTCATGTCCTTAGTATACCCCAGACAGCTCAGTGGGTGCCATGGAAGGATGGAAACCGCCCTTCCTCCCCGCGCCTGAAGGCGGGGGGAGGAAGGGAAGCGGCGACGGTGATGCCCGCGCAGGGAGATCCCTTTCGGTGGGGAAAACCCACAACCGCATGAGCAGGATTTTCTCCATTTGCCGAGAATCTGAATCGATGGAGGCGAGAACGGTGATGGAACCAATCAAACGTTCGGAGGCCGTCGAGAAGGAATACACTCAGGCGGTCATCTATGGCGTTGTGGGTGTGGTCGCTTTATTGTTGGCACTCCTTTTCTGGCGTTACGGGGGCATGTTTACGCACCTTGCGTGGATCTTCGGGCTGGCGTGGCTGGGAAGTTGGGGCTACGCTGGCTGGGCGCTAAACAAGACGCGTCAAGTGCCCTCCTACCCTGTCATCTGCCCCTTCTGCGCGAAGGAGAACCTGTTCGTCGCGCCCCCTGTTTCGGACTTCACCTGCGACCATTGCCACCGTCGCGTGCCTGTCGAGAATGGGCAGGTGTTAGAGGTGCTTGCCGTGCGATGTCCCCACTGTGGCTCCACCGAGCAGGTCTCTGTGAAAGCGACGACGGTGATCTGCGAGCAGTGCCAACGCCCCTTCACCCCAACGGGCAAGCGTACCCAAGTCAGTATGCCTCTCCCCCAAGACGACCCGACCCCCTACGAACTGGTTCTGCTGGGCGTGGAGCGCCTCAAAGAGGAGCAGGCAATTACGCACCTGGAATCTCTGTTGACACTGACCCGACCCGATGTCAAAAAACTGCTGGAGAGCGTTCCGATTGTGATGCTGACCAACCTGCCCCGCCGGAAGGCGGAGATGATGGTGAAAGACCTCCAACAGTGGGGGATCAAAGTGGAGATGCGCGCCATAGAAGACCCCAATCGCGTGCCGACTCCGTGGTGATCAACACTCTAAAAAGCGCTTTAGCACGGGGCGTAGCCACGGCTTGACGCGATCCACTAAGAACGAGTCGTGCCCCCATGGACTCTCGATGAGGACATGGCCGACACGCTTGCCGAGTTGGTGCAGGGTTTGCACCGCTTCCTCTTGACCGCTTGGCGGGAAAAGCCAATCGGAAGTGAAGCTGACAAACAGCATCTCCGCCTGAACGCGTGTCAGGGCTTGAGCCAAATCGCCTCCCCCGTAGGTCGATGCCAAGTCGAAATGGTCCATCGCACGGGTGATGTAAAGATAGCAATACGGGTCGAACCGCTGGACGAAGGTGTGGGCTTTATACTCCAGATAGCTCTCCATCTGGTAGGTGATCCCCCACAGGTGAGGCGACTCGACACGCTCGCGCGCGAACTTTCGCCACAGCGCCTCTTCCGAGAGGTAGGAAAGATGTGCCAACATGCGAGCCAGTGCCAACCCGCGCTGGATGCCCTCTACCTCACCATGTTCCAATCCCATCAAGATGGTTTGGCGTTGGATATGGTTCAGCGCGATGACCATCGGACTGGAGCGTGCGGGCGCAGCGATCACGATCGCTTTGTCCATCCAGTCGGGATAGCGTACCGCCCACTCGAAAGCGCGCATCCCACCCGTAGACCCGCCCACCACGGCATGCAGATACCGAATGCCCAGATGCTCCAGCACCGCACGCTCCAACTCCACCCAATCGGTCACGGTAATAGGCGGGAACGCCAGCCGATAGGGTTGCCCCGTCGCCGGGTTAATCGAGAGGGGCGAGGTCGTTCCGTAGGGGCTTGCCAGCACATTCACACAAATGACAAAGAAGCGGTTGGTGTCTAAAGCCTTGCCGGGGCCGATATAGAGGTCCCACCAGCCGGGCTTTAGGTCTTCAGGCGTGTGGCGCCCTGCGGCGTGTGCCCCGCCAGAGAGCGCGTGGCACACTAAAATGGCGTTGTCGCGTGTAGGCGTCAACTGCCCATAGATTTCATAAGCGACCTCTATGGGTGCCAGTCGTTGCCCACACGCTAACTCCAGCCCGTCTGGCAAAACGAGCTGCTGCGGCGCGACGAGACCGACCTCTCCCTCCGCGTTCGGAAGCGGCTCGGAGAGGGCGTAGGACGCCAGTGAGCTAAGCTCGGTCTCGTAAGGCATCGTTCGTTGCTCCCCTCCGCTGGGTGGAAGTGGGATAGGGTGTCCAATCAACCTGGAGAACGGTCGCGGACCCCGCGGCGCACCAGCATCACCTCCACGCGATCGGGCTCAAATATCTCGCGTAGGATTTGGATAGCCCGATCGGCATCCACACTTTCCGAGCAGAAGAAGAGGTCTACTGCAGCGTAGCGCTCTTCGGGCCAAGTGTGGATGGTGTAGTGGGATTCCTCAATCACCACCACGCCCGAGACGCCGTGCGGTTGGAACTCGTGGAAGAAGTGTCCCACGATGTGGGCGTTGGATTGGTGTGCGGCGTGGACAAGGGTCTGCTCCACATCGGGCACATACTTGAGCCGTTCGGGGTTGCACCCGTACAGCTCCACGAGGAGATGGGTTCCGAGCGAGCGTCGATCATCCTGACGCAGCCGCATCGGTGCGATTTCGAACTCGAACGCATGGGGTATCGAATAGGCGAAAGCCTGCGCTTTGGAGGGTGCAACAATGCGCAGAATCCAGTTGCGCGCTGTGTGCGCCAGCGACCGCAACCAGCCGCGGACACCCGCCGACCGCGCAGGTCGGCTCCCCAGTAGACCAACCTGACTCATCGTTATTGTTCCTCCTAACCGATTGTCTCGTAGTCGTTGCGACTACGACCGAGTGCGAGGTAGCATGAGCTACGCCGAACTCGGAGGCGATTGGGGTGTTTTTGCGCGGTCGGTTTCGGTACTCAGACGCTTCCACGTGCCCGCTGGGCAAGCGCCTATGGCGATGATCCAAAACGGTAAACGAACTGATGCCGATTCGCCCACCGAGTTGGACCGCGACATAGCGCCCGTCTCGCCTCCCCCCCTTTCGGGCGGTGTTTCTGCAGGGCGTGCCACGCTCTGCAAGCGCAGGTATTATACCCCCCTCCTTACTCCCCCTGTCAATCCCTAAACCCCCAAATTGCTTCAAAACCGACCCATTTTGGGGGCAATTTCACCCCAAGGGTATAATTCCCCTGTAATGGGCACCAGTTTCCGACCGCAAACGCCGATCCTCCAGCAATACTTTCGGATTAAAGCGCAATATCCTGAGGTTCTGCTGGCGATGCAGGTGGGCGACTTCTACGAGTTCTACGGTGAAGACGCAGAAATCGCCGCACGCGAACTCGAGATCGTCCTTACCGGACGCGAAGACGGCACCAACGGACGAATCCCAATGGCAGGAGTGCCCGTCCACGCCTACGAACGCTACTTCGCCAAACTTGTCCAGAAAGGCTACCGTGTGGCTATCTGCGACCAAGTCGAAGACCCCAAATATGCTAAAGGACTGGTTAAGCGACGGGTCACGCGCGTGCTGACCCCAGGCACCGTGCTGGAGGACTCCATGCTGGAGGCACACGCCAATAACTACCTTGTCGCGGCGGTCATCGGTGAGCCCGTTCATGGATTGGGCGTCGCTGATGCCTCCACAGGCGAGTTCCTCACCACCGAAATCGCAGGCGAGCATCGCACGGAGAAGCTGCTGGATGAGATCTTCCGTCTCCAGCCTGCCGAAATTCTCGTGCCAGAAGAGCAGACCGAGCTCATCCAACTCCTCAAAGAGCAGACCCAAGCCACCCTTACCCCTGTTCCCCTGCAGGCATGGGTCGGTAGGGACGCACGGCAGATTCTCATCGAACACTTTCAGGTGGAGTCGTTGCGCGGCTTCGGCTGTGAGGAGTATACACGCGGGTTGGATGCCGCCGCGCTGGTGCTCAAGTATCTGCAACAGAACCAGATCCCTGCACTCCACCATATCCGTACGCTGGCGACCTACTCCGTCGAGCGGTTTATGTATCTCGACTCGGTGGCGCGACGCCATCTGGAGCTCACTCAGAACCTGATGGACGGCTCTCGGCGCTACACCCTGCTCGCCGTGCTGGATACGACCTGCTCGCCGATGGGCGCACGCATGCTGAGACGCTGGCTCGATGAGCCCCTGATCCATCCCGATCCGATCCAAGAGCGACTGGATGTTGTGGAAACCTTCGTCCAAAGCAACCTCGCCCGCGATGCGATTCAGGAACGGCTCCGTAAGTTCGCCGATTTGGAACGGCTTTCTGCGCGCGCCAGCACGGGAACCGCCAGCCCGCGCGACTTGGCGGCTCTACGCACCAGCCTCCAAATCTTGCCTGATCTGCATGCAGAGCTGAACGCCCTGCTGGAAAGCCTCGAGGCCCCGCCCACGCTCCTGCGCCAAATCGCTCCCCGAATCGTGCCCATCCACGCGCTCACCGAACTCCTCGAGCGCGCCTTGGTGGACGAGCCACCCGCCGACCTGAAGTCTGGGGGCATCATTCGAGACGGGTACGACCCTGAACTGGATCGCCTCCACACCGTACGCACCGAAGGCAAACAGTGGATCGCGAATCTGGAGGCTCAAGAACGCCAACGCACTGGAATCCCCAGCCTCAAGGTAGGCTACAACGCCGTCTTCGGATACTATATCGAAGTCTCCAAACCGCATCTCAACAAGGTTCCCTCGCACTATATCCGCAAGCAGACGACGGCGAACGCGGAACGCTTTATTACTCCTGAACTGAAAGAGCAAGAGTCGATTCTGTTGGGCGCAGAGGAGCGCATTATCAATTTGGAATATGAGCTGTTCTGCCGTGTGCGCGAGGAGGTGGCGCGCTATACCCCGACCCTCCAAGCCCTCTCACGCGCCCTCGCCGAACTGGATGTGCTGTGTGCGTTCAGCGAAAACGCCGTCCGAAACCGCTACACCCGCCCTACCGTCGACTTGGAAGATCGAATCCTCATCCTGGGGGGACGCCATCCCGTTGTGGAACGCTACAGCGAACACGCCTTCGTGCCCAACGACATCCATCTGCACCCCGAACAACGGCTCATCATTCTCACCGGCCCCAACATGAGCGGGAAGTCTACCTACATCCGCCAGAATGCGCTCATCGTGCTGATGGCACATATCGGCAGTTTCGTGCCCGCAGACCGTGCCGAAATCGGGATTGTGGATCGCATTTTCACCCGTGTGGGCGCCCGCGACGAGTTGGCCACAGGACAGTCGACCTTCATGGTGGAGATGACCGAGACCGCCAACATACTCAATAATGCGACTCCGCGCAGCTTAGTAGTGCTGGACGAAATCGGGCGGGGCACCAGCACTTACGATGGGCTGGCAATTGCGTGGGCGGTGGCAGAATATCTTCAGGCAATCGGCTGTAAGACGCTCTTCGCCACGCACTACCATTACCTCAACGAGCTGGCGAATCGGTTGGAGGGGGTCGCCAACTTCCGCGTGGCGGTCAAAGAGCAAGAGGGGCGCATTGTCTGGCTCCACAAGGTTCTGCCCGGAGGCACCGATCGGAGCTACGGCGTGCACGTCGCCCGGATGGCAGGCATCCCGCACGAAGTCGTGGCGCGAGCAGAAGCCATCCTACGCGAGTTCGAACGACGCGGGGTGCAAAGCGCCCTCACGCCCTCCACCGAAACGAGCTTGCCCATCCCCACCAAAAAGCTCCAGCTGACCCTCTTCGAGGCAGGAGACCATCCTATCCTCGAAGAGCTCCGCCAAATCGACCCCGCCACCCTGACCCCCGTCGAAGCCTTGATGAAGATCGACGCCTGGAAACGCAAACTGCAGAGGTGACGTCTCCCCACTCAATCAATTGAGAGGCATCCTTATTCAGGATTCAGGATGCACGCAGGGCGGGGGCCGTGTATCCCCCCAATGGTCAGCCGCATAGCGGCTACGTTCGAGGGATTACAGCCCCCTCGCGCTCCCCAGTTTTTCTAAAGCACCAACGCACGGGCGTGTCTTCGTCCAGCTTGTAGTGCGTTGTGGGCACTACCACGCGCAGGGTTGTGCAAGGCACTCTATGCCCAAAGCGAGGCGAGTACCACCCCACCGAAGGGCAGTCGCCTGAGCCGTGCACAAGGTCATACTGCGCTTCAGGCGGGAGCCCCTCCACCGTAATTCGGCAGAGCGTCTCACCGTCGGTCGCAAGCCAACCTCCGTCGGTCGGCTCCACTTGCCAGCGCGGGTGAAAATGCCAGTGCCACCGAAGCGCCCCCATCGCATCGGGTATCAGGTAGTCCAGCACCTTCAGGCATGTCTCTGAGACCTCTACTCGGCGCCTGTGCTCATCGGGCAAGTAGCCCTCGTGCGTGCCCTCCACCGTGTGCACCGATAAGTCCACCACAACAAAATAGGCTCTCGCCTTCCGTCCCCACAGAAACGGACCCAGCATCTCCGATTGGTGATAGTCGTCCATCTGTACCGTGTTGTGCGCGCTGGTGCCACGGAAATAGTTGCGCCAAGCCGGCTCTTCGTGATAGGCATAGGTGCCTGCGTCCACTAAAAACGGCTTGCCGTCCAACGAAGCCCATACAGACAGTGCATCCGAATGCCCGTGCGCTGCCAGACTGCCCAGCCCCAACGCCCCCGCATCGAACAGCACCTGCCAATGTGCGTTGTGAAACACCACATAGCCTCCCTCTGGGTAAGCACGCGACTCGGTCAGGCGTGAGCCCCCTAAAGCAGGCTTGTTCCAAAGCCAACAGGTGAGCGAATCGTTCGCCTCACATAACGCAGGCGGGGGCTCGACCTCTAACAGCGACGCGAGCGCACGCCCCACCACACGATACCGATCCGCACTGCCACTCCAAAGTGGAACGACCGTGCCATCGTCTTCATCACCGACCTGCGGCACATAGCCCCCCGAATCCATCACATTCCGCACAAACTCGAGGCTCTTTGCAAGGCGCTGACGCACGCTCGGAGGCATCGTGCCGACCCGATAGGCATGTAGATAAAACTCCCACACAAAAGGCAGATACCCGAAGGCTTGCTCGGCGTTGACCCCATCGCTGTAGAACTGGCGTTCTGCCTCGCGCGCCAGCATCGCAAACCCCTTCTGATGCCAGTGCTGTGTCATCGAACTGTCGGGCAGCAGGCTCCCCGCAAACGCCAGCGCAGCGACCTCGCCAATCCGGTGATTGTTCGCCGAGGAGCCAGGCGACAGATGACGCTCAATAAACTCCCCGTGTTGCAGGATTGCCCCGCCTAACACGGGCAGATAGTCGCGCACGGGCGCATAATCCTGCAGCAAGCGCAGGCAGTAAAACCAAACGAACACACGAACTGCATGCTCCAACGCACTTGTCCAGTGGATACCCCAGCCGCGCGGGTTGCGCTCGATCCAGTCCAGCCACCAGGTAAGGCAGGTCTCTGCATAGTGAGCGTCGTGGGTGAGCGCATAGGCTTCCGCCAGTCGCAGGAGAGGCTGATGACGCGAGAGTTCCCACACATACTTCACCCCGCCTGCGCAATCGATTCGGCGATAGTCTAATGCTTTTGCAGGCGCTTCGTGCCACTCCTTACCCAGTAGGTAGTTGCGGTTCCAGTGGGGCGGGCGATCCAACTGTACGGGGTAGCCGAACAGGTGCCAGTGTCCCTGCAGGAGGGCGTCCGCTTCCGCAATCAAGGCGGCACGCTCAGCTTCGGGGAGGCAGTCAGGATAGACGCGCAGGCGCTCTGCAAGCAGGGCGTTCCAGTGATGCGTGTGGGCGTGGTTATACCTGCGCTCCCATGTGGCTTGTGGGGGCTCTTTTGGGAGGGGTTTCAGGCGTTCCTGCACAGCTCGGGTGGCACGCGTGGCGATTTCGCCCACACTCATCGCCTGAAGCCGCCGTAACTTCCACCGCAAATCCGACATCGTGGCAGGAATTGTACCTTGATTGTTAAAGAGGGCGCAGACAATACCAAACATGGGGTATAATAGGCAAAGGGGCGAGATTCTGAGAAACATGCGGGGCAACCAAATAGTTGATGCCATTGCCCCTTCTTATAAAATACAGATCATTTGGCATGTCAACTACCCCATAGCTAAAGCTAGGGGCTTGCACCTAACCCGCTTGCGCGGGATGGCACGATAGGCCGGTTGA